>JANPIO010000404.1:0-16356 GCA_031425055.1 Phormidium sp. VAR_61_metabat_6 | reverse complement strand
CCCGTAGGAGTTCCCTGGCTCAACGGATTGACCGTACCGCCAACTCCAATATTGAGAATGCCGAGACCGCCAGAGCTAAGCACCCCAAACAGCCCGTTTTGGAACGAGAAGCTGGTACCAAAGGCATCAAGGGAGTTAAGGTCGATATCAATGACTCTAACGTTGACCGCAACCTGCCGTCTCCGCAGGTCAATGCGGGTGAGCTGCTCGGTGGCAATGGCGATCAGATCGGCCCGACCGACGAGGGTGACTGAGTTAGTGCGCTCATCGGCAACTACCTGCAACCCGCGAAGAATCCCTTGGCTGTCCTCATAGTCAACTCGGCTCACCTCAATTTGCTCAACTGTCGATGTCTCTGTTTGCGTAATCGGGGGGGTGCCCTCTGCAACGGTCACAGCATTGACATTGGTGACTAGGCGCTCGCGGCTGACGGCGCTCTCAGCACCCAGGGCTACCAGAAAGTTGGTGGCCACAACGGCGTCAACTTGATTCAGTCGCAGGGTTCTAGCAGAGACATTCTGGGCTGAAACCGGCAAACTTGGGCCAACATAGATACTGCGGCCTACTCGGTTAGCCTGCAAACCAGTTACCCGCAGAACGTGGTTAAACACATCCTGCACAGATTCATTCTCAATGTCTAGACTGACGGGCGGGCCATCGGCACTGCCACCTTCTGCCCCACCGTCAGTCCCTCCCCCAGCAGGAGTAAAGACCAGGTTGAGGCCTGCCGCCCGTGCCAACAGCGACAACACCTCGCGGGCCGGGGCATCCCGCAGCAGCAATTTGGGAATCCGCTCGTTGCTGCCCAAGTTGATGTTGTTAAAGGAGGGCACTCCCTCCGCCACGGCAATGTCACCAATTGGAGGCGCTACAGCCCGGGGCAAAAAGGGCGGCGCTTGCTGCACCTGGGGACGAGGCACGGGGGCCCCATCAATGGTGACTTCAGGGTTGGGTACCAGCACATCGGGGCTAGCCGGGGTGGGCACCTCAGGTGCCGCTTCGGGCGCTGGCTCTGGGGCTGCTTGGGCCACAGTGGGGGGAGCAGCTGGAGCAGGCACGGTCTCGATCTCAGCAGGCACTGGGGTAGGAGCTTGGGCTGTCTCACCATCGTTGCGAATCGACAGCACCACCTGATTGTCGCTGGATTCTACTGCCCCGGTGGGGGGCTGGCTGGTGCCACTGACGGTGATGCGCACGCTGTTGGCATCGAGGGGCACCACAGACACCTGACTGATGCCAGGAGCGGGGTTAGCCTGGGTAAAGCTACCGCCGTCGGGCAGGTTGAGCTGAGCGCGGGTGATGTCGGCCTGTAGAGTGTTGCCCTGGCTGACGGTAAAAATACTGCTGTTATCGCCCCCCTGAGTTTCAAACACCAAGTCTAGCCCGGTGGAGGTGGGGTTGAGACGGACATTGGTAATGCTGGTTACTGAGGCTAGGCTAGGCTGGGCAGCTAGGGCAACCAGGGTGCTGCCAAGCAAAATCGGGTGCAGGTTCATCAGACGGTTCACGGTTCACTCCTCCATCACAGATGCGGCTGGGCCGCGCGGGGTTTGACTAGGCTAGGTGGGTAGATCGGGCGAGGGCAGTAGCAACGGGGCTCCAAAGGTTGGACTAGCCACCCTCAGGCGGAGGCGCACCTTCGACGGGGGCTTCACCCTCGGCGGGGGCAGGCGGCGGGGGCGGCTCGGGCGGCACGCTGGGGTCGCCAACGGGCACAAGCACTTCGAGGGTGTAGTCGGTAAGCAACAGTCGGCTAATGCCCAGCAGTTCCTCTTCGGTGACGTCAGCCGGGGGCGGCGCAATACTCTGCTGCACATCTTTAATGATGATCAGCGGCTCTAGGCGCTCAATGTTGCGCATAATGCTGAGCGTCTGGGGAAACAGCGCCTGCATCGACACATCGACGGTGACGCGCTCTAGTCTGCCATTGAGCTCTGGGCCACGGTCTGTGACTGGCTCCGGCTGGCTAGGGTTAAACCGCAGCAGCTCAGAAGAAAAGAGTTGTTTTTGTACCTGGGGAGCCCCAGCAAATTGAGTCTTGACCCGCTGAAGTTGCTCTCGGGTGAGCCCTAAGGCCGCGAGCTGGGCATTGTCGAGGGTAGCGGGGTTGGCCCGCAGCACATCGGCGATCGCCGCGTTGCTGTTCTGAATTTGCTGATTAATGTCGAGCAGCAGGGTGTCGAGGGTCTGAGAACTGCCTAGCAGGCTGTAGACGCCTACCCGCTGCTCAATGGCCGAATTGAGCTCGGCCTGCAGGGCGGCGCGATCTTGGAGACTGGCCCGTTGCTGATCAACCTGAGCCTGCTTTTGGGCAACCTGGGCCTCCAGAGCATTTTTTTGCACCACTTGGGGCTTGACCAGGAAGTGGTACAGGGCAAAGGATCCGAGCAGCCCTAGCACCGCTAGGGCAATACCCTGCACCTTGGGCGTGAGTTCAACACCAAAGACTACGTCATAAGAAGGGCCGACGGCTAAGGCTTGATTATCGTCGGCGGGAAGGAAATCACCCGATGCGGTCATTCGATCACTCCTTTTTCTCTCAGGGCCTGAAGACGGGTTACCAAGCCGACGGTACCCTGGCGCTCAAGCTCATCCACCAGCTGGGAGGCTGGGGTATCAGTAATGTTTGCCCCAATGGTGTAGTCGATTAAAAAGTCAGGATCACCTACGGCAGTGCCGGGGCAGCGGCCCTGGGTCTGGGGGTCGAGCAGGGTGGGCTGCTGCTGGGCCTGACTGATGGCGACAGTCTCGGACTGCAACAGGGGCGATCGCTGGAGCACCAGGGCAAAATCGTTGATCTCGTCGTAGGAGCAGGCCACACCATTGATAGAAATTCCCTCAGACGACTCCGGCACAACGTTGGGATCGGTTTGCTCAGGCGTGACCGTCGTCTGGTCGAGACTGACGATCTGAACGCGAGCCGGAGTGCGAGTGCGAATATCTTGCAGCAGCGCTGACCAAGGCAAAATCTCGTTAAATACCGTCACGAAAGCGTTAATCTCAGACCGAATCAAGTCAATCTGCCCCTGAATACCGCTGATCTCCTGGAGCTGACTTTGCAGCTGAGCCGTCTCGGCATCGAGCGCAGCACTGCGGGTCTGAAGCTGGTTGACCTGACTTTTGGTCACTACCAAGTAGCCACCCACCAGCGCCAGAGGCACCAGGGCCGCGGCCAACCCCAAAAAGAGCGGTTTGCGATCGCCCGGAGCCACCCCGCCTCCCCGAGCCCGGGGTCTGGCATCAAAGACGCGAACTTCGCGGTCTTTGAGAAAATTAATATCGAGACCGTACATAGCTACACCTCCCGCATGCCAAGACCGATTACTGTCGCTAACCCCGCCCGCTGACTCTCGGGAATGTCCTCAGCCACCTCCAACGACAGCGCTGAGATCGGGTCGATTTGGCTGGCGGGCAGACTCAGCCGCTGGGCCAAAAACTCGTCAAGCTGCCCGATAGAAGCCCCCGGCCCGGCCAGCAGCAGCTGCGCCACCTCCATGTCTTCGCCCTGGTTGAGGTAAAAGTCAATGGAGCGGCGCAGCTCGTCAGACAGCTCGCCCAGCACCCGCAGCATAGCGGTGGTGCCAGGGTTGGTGTTGCCCATCTGGGGCGCGCCCACAGTATCCATCGATTGAATCGGTACCGTCATGCCCTGGAGCAGTTCAGTATTGCGGGAAGGGGGCAGATTCATGGCGCGGCTGAGGGCGCTCTGAATTTGAAAGGTGCCAATGGGTACGGTGCGTGAGAAGTGGGGCACCCCGTCAACCACAATCGAGATCTCGGTGTTTTCAAACTCGATGTCGACTACGGCAGCGGCCTCCTGGGGCGTAAACTGTCGCAGCTGCTCCCGAATCGTGCGAATCAGGGCAAAGCTGGAAGTTTCAAGCACGTTGAGCGCCAGCCCCGCCTGCTGAAACACCTCAATGTAGGGATCGGTGAGGTCTTTGCGCACCGCCACCAGCAGCACCTGCACCTTCTCAATGCCATCTTCATCGACAAAATAGCCAAGCTTTTGGTAGTCAACATCGGCCTCCTCGCGGGGGAAGGGCAGATAGAGACTGGCCTCCTGGTTGAGCACCATTTCGCGCAGCTCGTTGTCGTCGAGCTCGGCGGGCACTGGAATAACGCGGGTAATCGCCCGCCCTGGAATAGCAGTGGTGGCCTGCCTGACCTTGAGCTTGCTCTCAGTGAGCACCGTTTGAATGGCGTCGGCCATGGCGGCGGTGTCTAGAATTTGGCCTTCCTCATAGATGCCCTCGGCCAGTTCTACCGAGGCCAAGGCTTCTAATTTAAGCGAGGTTCCCTGCTTTTTTAGGCGGGCCAAATTAACTCTTTCAGGGGTTAGCTCAATGCCAACTCCCCGAGGCTTACGACTAAAAATGGCTTTGAGACTATCCACGGTAGTATCCGAAAACAGGTGGGTATATAGAAAACCGGCCCGGCCAAAGTGACAACCAAGCAGACCCAAACGAGCCCGTTTCTTCCTTCCCAAAAGGCCCTCTTTAGGCACTCAAGAAGAGATTCAGCGGCCCAGCAATCATCCCTGAGGGAAAAGTGCTAACGAATGGTACACAATTTAATTCAGATTTTCCACTTTTCTTTACTAAGCACTTTTTTGGGGCTGAGAGATAGCCGATGCTGTATCTCCTGCCCGCACACCCAATGGTCTCGCCGTTGCTCCTGAGGTAATGCCAAGCCAACTAAAGCTTGGTATCACCAGCGATGTTACACACAATTCTAAAAAGTGAGCACTTAATATTGAGAAACTATGGCCCTGTCGCTGTATTTCTTTACGCGCTGTCTTTCTTACCCGCCTGGAGCAACTTGTTATGACTACCCCGCTGTCGCCCCTGGCACCCCTGGGCACCCCTTTGAACGACGATGCCCAGCGATTGCTGCTGCTGGGGTCGGGCGAGCTGGGCCGTGAGGTGGCCCTTGAAGCGGTGCGCCTGGGTCTGGAGGTGATTGCCGTCGATCGCTACGACCATGCCCCGGCCATGGCCGTGGCCCACCGCCGCCACGTCATCGACATGCTCGATGGCGCGGCACTGCGGCGAGTGATCGAGCAGGAACAGCCAGGGCTAATCGTGCCGGAGGTGGAGGCGATCGCCACCGAGACCCTAGTAGCACTGGAAGCCGAAGGCTGGCGGGTCATTCCCACTGCCCGCGCCACCCAGCTGACCATGAACCGCGAGGGCATTCGGCGGCTGGCGGCAGAAGAACTGGGGCTGAAGACTTCGCCCTTTCGCTTTGCCGGTACCGAGGCGGAGTATTTAGAAGCAATTGACGCGATCGGCCTGCCCTGCGTGGTCAAGCCAATTATGAGTTCGTCGGGCAAGGGCCAGAGCACGGTACGCCAGGAATCTGAGGTGTTGGCGGCGTGGAGCTATGCAGGAGAAGCGGGCCGGGGCAAGAGCGATCGCGTCATTGTCGAAGGCTTCATCCCCTTTGACACCGAGATCACCCTGCTGACGGTGCGGGCGGCAGGCGGCACCCACTTTTGCCCCCCCATCGGCCACCGTCAGGAGGCGGGCGACTACCGCGAGTCGTGGCAGCCCTGCGCCCTCCACCCCGACACTCTAGCGGCCTGCCAGGATATGGCGAAGGCGGTTACCGATGCTCTAGGCGGCTGGGGACTGTTTGGAGTCGAGCTATTTATCGCCGGAGAGGCGGATCAACCTCAGACCGTGTACTTTAGCGAGGTCAGCCCCCGGCCCCACGACACCGGCATGGTGACGATGGTGAGCCAGCACCAGTCGGAGTTTGAGCTGCACGTGCGGGCAATTATGGGCCTGCCCATTGGCGAGATTACCCTGGTGCAGCCGGGGGCCTCGGCGGTGATCTTGGCCGGTGGCGAGAGCGATCATCCCCAATATTCTGGCTTGGACGAGGCGCTGAAGGTGCCCACTAGCAAGGTGCGGCTGTTTGGCAAGCCCACCGCCCATGCCAACCGTCGCATGGGGGTGGCCCTGGCGTTGGGGGACACGGTGGAGGAGGCCAAGGAGCGGGCGATCGCCTGCGCCTGCGCCGTCCAGGTCATCCTCTAGCCGAACAAATTGTTAGCCGATTGGTCACATAGAGCCACCAATGCCGCTCACTTTAAGGGAGAATAAACAACCGTATTGCAGCCGTTGATTGATTTAGGCGGCTCCTCTGGTAGGGGCATTGCAATGCAATGTCCCTATGCCGAACCTGTCCTGCCTGAATAGACATTTGCGATAATTAGCTTGTCAGCGCCCCAGGCGCATGGCTGAGCGAGGTTGACTGTACTGCGGTAGCCCCTATCCCTGGACCTTCCATGAGACTACGCCCCTACGCCCGCTTTGGTTTGTTTGCCCTATTGGGCCTAATGATGAGCTGGCTGGTGGCTTGTGGTGGCGGGCAGCCCAGCGCCACCACTCCCGCCGAGGGCGGCAGTCAAGAAGTCGAGTTTTGGACGATGCAGCTCCAGCCCGACTTTACCGATTACTTCAACGGGCTGATTGCTGACTACGAAACGCAAAACCCCGGCACCACTGTGCGCTGGGTGGATGTGCCCTGGGCCGACATGCAGAGCAAAATTCTCACCGCCGTCACCGCGGGCACGGCTCCCGACGTGGTCAACCTCAACCCCGACTTTGCCGCCCAGTTGGCCAGCCGCAACGCCTGGCTGCCGTTGGATGACAAAGTGCCTGCCGAGGCCAAGCAGGCCTACCTGCCCAATATTTGGGAGGCCAACACCCTCAACGGCCAGAGCTTTGGCATTCCCTGGTACCTGACCACCAACGTCACCCTGCACAACCAGGCACTCTTGGACGAGGCCGGGGTAGCCCCGCCCACCACCTACGCTGAGCTGGCCGAGGTCGCTCGCCAGGTGAAAGAAAAAACCGGCAAATATGCCTACTTCACCACCTTTGTGCCCGAAGACTCCGCCGACGTGCTGCAATCCTTTGTGCAGATGGGGGTCGAGCTGGTGGATGACCAGGGCCAAGCCGCCTTCGACACCGACGCGGGCCGCGCCGTCTTCCAGTATTGGACTGACCTCTACCAGCAAGAGCTGCTGCCCCAGGAGGTGCTGACCCAGGGCCATCGCCGGGCGATCGAGTTGTTTCAGGCCGGGGAAGTGGCGCTGCTCTCGACTGGGGCAGAGTTTTTCCCCACTATTGAGGCCAATGCCCCCGACATTGCCGCTGTCACTGGCAGCGGCCCTCAGATTACCGGCGACACCGGCAAAACCAACGTCGCGGTGATGAATGTGGTGATTCCGGCGGGTACCGACGTGCCCGATGCGGCGCTCGATTTTGCGCTGTATGTCACCAACGACGCCAACCAGCTCAGCTTTGCCAAAGCCGCCAACGTGCTGCCTTCTACCACCGGGGCGCTTGAGGACGGCTACTTTGCCGCCGAGGGCACCAAGGGCGTAGAAAAGGCGCGATCGGTCAGCGCCGAGCAGATGAACCAGGCTGAGGTGCTAATCCCCGCCATGGACGGGGTAAAGGAGCTGCAAGCTATCATCTACGACAACCTGCAAGCAGCAATGCTGGGCCAAAAACCAGTAGATCAAGCCGTCAGCGATGCCGCCGCCGATTGGAACGCCCGATAGATCTGTAGGGTGCATTTGCGCAGCAAAACCCCCGCAAAAACAGTTCTCAATGCAGTGGGCGGTGCATTGCGGCGGGGCGCAGTTTGCTTTGAGGACAGCGTGGGTAATTAGCCGCCTAATGACACCCTACGGATAATTACGACTTGAGCAGCTGATCTAAAATTGCTCGGGCCGGTTGGGCGCGCTCCAGTGCCCCTTGGTAGTCGCTGTAGAGCTTTAGCAGCTTAGAGAGGCCGCTGATGCCGCCGCGCAATTCTTCTAGATCGTCTCCAGATACCAGTTCGCCGTCGAGCAGCCGCACAATTAGCGGCTTGATATCGCCCACATCTTGCCGGGCTTTTTGCAGCTTTTCGACGGTGCTCAGCAGGGTCTTGAGGTCTTTGAACAGGTCGTCAATTTGGTCATGATCGACCGCTTCGACAACGGTGTCTTCGCCGTCGTCAGCGACTGGAGCCGCAGTGTCTAAATCTACAGTGGCGCTGTCTGACTCTGCGACCGCGCCGTTACGTTTTGCCTGTGCCATTGAGCCGTCTCCGTAAAAACCGTGGATGGGAAGAGTATAGTCTAGCTTGGTTCAAGCGTACTATAGACTAACTCGCTGCTTTCCCTGAGTTTTACCACGCTCACTTCTGTGAAGCGCGTTAAGTTGCGCGAATGTCGGCCCCTGAGGGCAAAACCCGACCCATTGCGGCACGCCTTTACTCAAACACGATGGTCTCCTGCTGCTGGAGCTGTTTGCGCTCGCGCTTGGTGAGCTTGCGGCGGCGGCTAGCCTCTTCTAGACGCTGCTGCAACCGCTCTTTTTGGTCGATTTCGGGCAGTTTGAGCACGATGCCCGCGGCCAGCCAGTAATACACATTCACCGGATCCACATCCAGCGGGTAGTAGTAGGGGAAAATGCTGATAAACAGCACAAACACCCACATCGAAGCGCCATAGCCCCGCAGGTTGGGGTCTTTGATCGACCGATAGGCCCTAAAGGTGGCGACGGTCAGGGTGAGGTAAACCGCCAGGGTGGCCAGCAGCCCCAGCGGGCCGATTTCGTACATCAGCTTGGGATGGTAGGTTTCGACCAGCTCAGTTTTGCCAAAGATGCGGGCGGCGTTGGTGGCGCGACCCACTCCCCGGCCCAAAATGCCCTCCTGCTGTTTCTGCGCCCACTGAAACTGCTGCACAATAAACTCGTGGGGCGGCGAGGCGCTCCAGCGGCTTTCGAAGCTCGCCCATCGTTCGTTGACCACGGCTGGGTTTTGGGCCATAAAAACGGTGAGAATGAGCGCCAAGCCAATGCCGATGGGCAAAAATCGCTTTAGGTTGGTGACTTGCCCCGTGAGAATGAGCAATCCAACAATGGTGACGGGCACCAAGGCCAGGGCGATGCGCTGACCAGAGACCACCGCCATCACCCCCACCGCCGCCAATGACCCCAGACCCACGATGCGCCAGATCGGGCTGCGATCGCTAAACGCAGTCCCAAAGGCAAAAAACCCGCTCGAAATCAAAAACCAGCCCCACTGCCAGGGGGCGTTAAACGTGCCGGGCAGCCGAATCTGCCCCTGCGCCGGGGTGTAAAGCAGCGACCCACCAACAAAACAGCGCGCATCTAGGGATGCTTTAAACAGGTCTTCGCCCTCGCCGATGGTGCCCTGGCAAATGCCCAGCCGCAGCATCATGTACTGAATGAAGCCCAGGCCGCAGCAGACCAAAATCAGCACCACTTGCAGCCGCAGCAGAAAGTAAACGTCTTCGCGATCGCGCAGCAAATAGTAAATGCACGGAATAATCAGCACGTAGCCAATCAGCACCTTCAACCCCAGCACGCCGATCAAAATCGGCACTTCGCCCCCCGCCGCATCGAGTTGCTGTCCGCCGTTGACCACCAGCAGGGTCAGCCCGCTCAACCCCAGCAGCGTCAGCAGCGGAATTTTGATTATCTGAGGAATAATCAGCGGCTGCCGGGTGCGGCGGCAAAACTGCATCACGCCAATCAGTGCCGGAATGTAGATCGCATCTTTGGCCAACTGCAAAATGCCGCTACCCCCCAGGGCATAGGTAACGGTGCCGCTAAAGGGCACATAGATAATTAGCCCATAGATAGCTTGGCGGGGATATTTGAAGGAGAGGGCGAGGCATGCGATCGCCACCACCGCCGCCAGCGCCAGCTTGGGCTCACCCAAGAGCGCCAGCAGCACCCCAATCAGCCCCGCCACAAACAGCGTCGCCGCCAGGTATTGAATCAATTCTTTGCGCGCCTTTTGGGCCTGGCGCTTCTTAGCCCGCTCTGCTTTGCGGCTGAGGGAGGAAGTCAGATTCGCCTCGGCCTCGTTGCGTTTGCTGGGTCGCCGGGGCCGAGGCGCTTTTGCTGAGGGCTGGGAGGTGTCTATCACGGCAAGACGAAACGCGGAGAACTTCCACTGCAAGGGTAACCCCTAGGCCAGCCCGTTAAGGCATCACTCCTACTGACTCTTAGACTCAAACCCAAAATCCCAAACAATCGGCTCCCAGCCGTAGGCATCGCCCTGGGCGCGTACGTGGCCCAGGCCAGGAAATGGCATGTGGGGCACCAGCAGTTTGCGGCGATCGCCCACAACGGTCTCTAGCAGTTGTTTCCGCGTTGCCACCCCGGCTTGGGGGTCAGTGTCAAAGGCCACTTCCCAGTCGGGGTTTTCCAGGTTGAGGGGGTCACTAAAGAAGACATCGCCAGTGGCCAGCAGGCTTTCGTCGCCGGAGGTGATGAGATAAGAGGACTGACCAGGGGTATGGCCCACCGAAGGCACTGAGACAATGCCGGGGATAATCTCGTCACCCAGAGCAAAACGGGTGGTGCGGCTAGCGATCGCCCCCAGCCATTCCTTTGCTACGGCCACCGTAGTTGCCTGGGTGTCTGCATCCACCAGGGAGTTAGGCATTTCTACGGTAGGGGCCGTCCAAAAGTCCCACTCGGGTTCAGAGATGTAGTAGCTGGCGTTGGCAAACACCGGGTTGCCGCTGTCATCGAGAACGCCGCCAATGTGGTCAGGGTGAGCATGGGTCAAAATGATTGTGTCAACGGTGTCGGGGACAATGCCTGCCGCTTCGAGGTTGCTAGCCAGATAGCCCACGGTGGGGCCAAAGGTGTTGCCCGCCCCAGTGTCGATCAGCACCTTGTGCTCGCCGGTCTCCAGGTACAGCACATTGAGGTGAGCCAGAACATTGTCAGTGGGCAAAAAGTCGCCTGACAGGGCGGCGGTAGCCGCAGCAGGGTCGGCATTGGGCACAAAGAAGCCCACGGGAAAGGACAGAGTGCCGTCGCTGACTACCGTGGCCCGATAGTCGCCCACGGCGAAGCGGTAGGCCGTGGCATTGGTGGGGGTGGCTCGTTCTACAGCGGGTTCAGTCTGGGCCAAGACTGTCGAGGGCTGACTGCCCAGCCAGAGGCAAAGAGCGAGGGTCGCCGTGGCAACGAGGGCCATTCCCCATCGATTGAGGCTCCACGGCCTCGAACGCTTTACAGCAGCTAAAAAATTGGGCACAGATCGTCTCCTCAATACAATCTCGGGGTTTTATCGGGGAGGTTCCCCCATATCCTCATACATGGTAGGGCAGGAGGTTTGTGGCGGCATGCCGCTGCATTAGGATAGAACCAGCGATCGCCCCTCGCCTTGCCAAGCCGCGATCGCCGCCCATCTCCCTAGGGCCAGGTAACCAGTGCCACCGCTCACCACCGATTTGCTCGATCAAATTGTTCAGCGCCTAGTAGCTGCCCTTCAACCAGAGCAGATCATTTTGTTTGGCTCCTACGCCTACGGGGGAGCCAGACGAAGATAGCGATATCGACTTGCTCGTGATTATTTCGCAGTCTAACCAACCCCGCTACCGCCGCGCGCGGGTTGCCTATAAAGCGCTACGAGGGCTAGGAATTCCTAAAGATATTTTGGTGATGACTCGTGAAGAGGTCGAGCGCAAAAAGAACGTAGTCAGTTCCCTGGTTTGTCAAGCGCTGCGACAGGGCAAAGTTCTCTATGGTTGATGATAAGCGTGCGGAGGTCGAGAAGTGGTTGACTATCAGTCGACGGGATTTGCAATCCGATAGGGCGCTCCTGAAAGAACTGCTACTTGAAAATGTTGTTTACCATTGCCAGCAGTCGGCGGAGAAGACGCTGAAGGCTTATCTCGTGTATCAAGGCGTAGTATTTCCTAAAACCCACGACCTCGACGTTTTACTTGATCTCTGCTCACAATCTGATCCTGATTTTAGACGTTGGGATGATGCCGCAGATACGTTAACTCCTTACGCCACAGAGTTTCGCTACCCTTCAAACAGCCTCGAACCCGAAGAAGAAGATGCCCAACAGGCCATAGAGTTAGCCGCATCGATTCTCGATTTTGTTACTCAAAAAATGCCCTAAATGTCTATGTTTCAGGCGACGCGGCGGCGACTGGCGCTCTGGTATACGGCGGTGACGGCGGTGCTGCTGCTGCTGTTTGCCAGCGGCTTTTACCTCTACGTGCGCACCACCCTGGTCGAGCGGGTCGATGACACCCTGAACCATGTGGTGGAGATTGTGGAGCGATCGCTAGTCATAGAACCCGATGCCAATGGGGATCACACCTTTGCCACCGTCAATACCAATGGCCCGCCGCTGCGGGTCAACGTAGAAGCCAGCTTTCGCGACAACGCCCGCGCCGTCGAAGACGACCACATCGACCTGGAGTGGTTTGGCCCCGGTGGCCAGCTGCTGTGGTCTACCTTTGCAGACCTACAGCCCGTGCCCCTGCACGTCAACCCGGCGGGCGAAACCGTGCGGGTGGGGCAAGAAACCTTCTTTCGCCAGATTACGGAGCGGGTGCAAGACCACGGGCAGGTGCTGGGCTACCTGCGGGTCAGCCACCCCTGGTTTGAGGTGACTAAGCCCAGTCGGCGCTTAATTGTGGATCTAGCCCTGGGCACCAGCCTGATGGTGGCGGCGGTGGCGGCGATCGGCTGGCTGCTGTCGGGGATCGCCATGGCCCCCGTGCGCGACTCATACCAGCAGCTCAAGCAGTTTACCGCCGACGCCTCCCACGAGTTGCGCAACCCGATCGCCGTGATTCAGACCAATGCCCAGGTGGCACTGTCAGACCCCAACCCCGACGTAGACATTCAGCAGAAGCAGTTTCAGGTGATTGAGCGCCTCACCCGACGGCTAGGGCGGTTGGTAGATGACCTACTGTTTCTCGCCCGCCAGGAGAGCGGGCTGATTGCATTAACCCCCGCTTCCGTTAGCCTGGAGGGGCTGTTGGAGGATGTACTGGAGGAACAGCAGGTGATTGCTGCCGAGCGTCAGGTCGCGCTGCGGGTGAATGTGGCTGAAGACATCCCTGGCAAACCCCGGTCTAAATCCTCGGCTCCGTTGGCGATTCCCCCCACCGCCAATTCCACAATTTTGGGCGATCCCGGCCAGCTCACCCGGCTATTCACCAACCTGATCAGCAATGCGGTGCAGTATACCCCCAGCGGCGGCACCGTAACGGTCAAAGTAAAGCCCACCAAGCACCAGGGACAGTCAGGGGTGCAGGTAACCGTGCAAGATACGGGCATTGGCATGGATAGCGAAGCGATCGCCCATGCCTTCGATCGCTTCTACCGAGCCGACCCGTCGCGGTTGCGCAGTGGGGAGCAGGGGACAGGGCTGGGGCTGGCGATCGCCAAGGTAATCGTCGATACCCATCGAGGGCACATCCACCTCGACAGCCAGCCCAGGGCAGGAACCACAGTCACCGTCGTGCTGCCCCAGGGGGGCGTGGGCGGATAGGAGTTTCACCTAGCACCACCTTTCTTCTCTCCCATGAGGGATGGGTCGACCGCCCGATTGCTGTAGCTTGAGCGGTAGGGTTTGGTTCGTTAGACCTGTTGAGAAACATCAACGCAGGTTAAGCGCAATCGGCTGATTTTTACAAACAGGGTTAAAATCAGCAAAGCCACATGGGGTAGAAAACATGCCCATGGCGTTAGCTGCCCCCGTGCCCCGGTATGGACAGCTCGGTTCCCATTGATCCCCAGGCGCTCTTACAACATTCACGTTGGCCTTTAGCCTTCTCTAACGCAGTCACACCGCCCGCTGGGTGTTGATCCCCGGCTCCCAAAGTTTTTTTGAACCCATTCTAATTAGTGGCGCAGCTGACGTTCAGGCTGGCCACTGCGCTCAATTCCTCAATCATTTTTCTCCTATGGCTGATTCACTCCAGCATTCGGCATTGCAGACTATTCCTGCGGCCCAGAACTCCTATGATGGCCCCCACGATGGCTTGATCCCCGCTGTTAGCACTGGGGTTTTTGTTTGCGTGCATGGGCACTTCTACCAGCCGCCCCGCGAAAATCCCTACCTGGATGCGATCGAAAAGCAGCCCAGCGCCGCCCCCTTCCACAACTGGAACGAGCGCATCCACAACGAGTGCTACCGACCCAACGCCTACGCCCGCATTCTCAACGATCGCGGCGAAGTGGTGCGCATCGTCAACACCTTTGAGTACATCAGCTTCAACATCGGCCCCACCCTGCTGAGCTGGATGGAGCGCCACGATTTAGAAACCTACCAGCGCATTATTGACGCCGATCGCAACAGCTGCGCCCGGCTGAGTGGCCACGGCAACGCGATCGCCCAGGTCTATAACCACATCATTTTGCCCCTGGCCAACCAGCGCGATAAGGTCACCCAGGTGCACTGGGGCATTGAAGACTTCCGCCGCCGCTTTGGCCGCCAGCCCGAGGGCATTTGGCTGGCCGAAACCGCGATCGACTATCCCACCCTAGATGTGCTCCACGCTGAGGGGATCAAGTTCACGATTTTGGCTCCGTCACAGGTGCAGCGCTGCCGCCCGCTCGTCAGCTACAACGGCGAACGCGACACCTGGCAAGAGGTTGGCGGTGGTCAGATCGACCCCAGCCGCCCCTACCGCTGCTTTCTCAAACATGCTGACGGCAGCCCTGACCCCAGCCGCTACATCGACATTTTCTTTTACGACGGCCCGATCTCCCGCGATATGGGCTTTAACGATGTGTTGAGTTCGTCTCACCACTTTGTTGGACGCGTCGGCCAGGCCATCCACGGGGATCACCGGCCTTTTCAGCTGATCTCGGTGGCTACCGACGGCGAAACCTTTGGCCACCATCGGGGCGGAGCCGAAAAAGCCCTGGCCTATGCTCTAGTAGAAGATTTTCCCCGCCAGGGCTGGACGGTGACCAACTACGCCCACTACCTGGCCACCCACCCGCCCACCTGGGAAGCCGAGCTCAAGCCCGTCACCGCTTGGAGCTGCTCCCACGGCGTCGATCGCTGGCAGGATGACTGCGGCTGTGGCGGCGGCGGCGAATGGCATCAGCAGTGGCGTCGCCCCCTGCGCGACACCCTCGACTGGCTGCGCGATCAGCTGGTTGCCGTCTACGAAGCGCACGGCGCTGATCTGCTGCGCGACCCCTGGGCGGCGCGCAATGCCTATGTGGCGGTAGTGGGCGATCGCAGCCCCGACACCCTCGACGCCTTCTTTGCCACCCACCAAACCCGCAAGCTGTCGGCGATCGAGCGGGTCACCGCCCTGCAACTGCTCGAAATGCAGCGCCACGCCCTGTTTATGTACACCAGCTGCGGCTGGTTCTTTGAAGAAATCTCGCGCCCCGAGGGCACCCAGATTCTCCGCTACGCCGCCCGCGCCATGGAGCTGGCTGGCGAAGTCGCGGGGATTTCTCTAGAGCAGGAGTTTGTCAAGCGCTTGGGCCACGCCCCTAGCAACGTCCAAGAATTCGGCACCGGCACCGGGGTTTACGAGTCTCTAGTCAGACCCTCCCGCATTTCCATAGAACAGGTGGTGGCCCACTACGCCATGGGGTCGCTGTTTACCGATTACCACCGCGAGCAGACCGTCTACTGCTACAGCGTCGAGCAGCACGACTACCGTCGCCAGCGTCTGGGGCCGATTTCCCTCGCGGTGGGCCTGGTCGAAATCACCTCCACCATTACCCGCGAAAGTATCAGCCTCGCCTTTGCCGTGGTGCACCTGGGTGGCTGGGACTTCCACTGCGGTATTCAGAGCATGCGATCGCGCCTCGACTACACCCAGGCCAAAGCGGCAGTGTTTGAGAGCCTGAGTCAGGCCAGCGCCGCCCAGGTAATTCTCGCCATCAACAGCGCCTTTGGCCCCCACACCTACGGCCTGCAAGACCTGTTTGCCGAAGAGCGCCACCGCATGATGGGCCTGCTCTCCCAAGACACCCTGCTGCGCCTCGACCAGCTCTATGCCCAGGTCTACCGCGACAACTACGGCGTGCTGCGGGCCTTCCACCGCGATGGCCTGCCCGTGCCGAAGGAGCTGCAAGTTGCTGCCGACATTGCCCTCAGCCACCGAGCGATGGAGGTGCTGCAAGCGCTGGAGCGCGAGACCAGCGACCCCACCGCCAGCCCCCTGCGCCAGGGAGAAGACTATTTAAATGAGCTGGAGGCGATCGCCACCGAGGCCAGCACCTGCAACGCCTCTCTGTCTCTAGCGGCGGCCAAACCCATGCTAGAGCGGTTGATCGGGCGATCGGTCTGGCAGCTTCTTAACCAGGCACCCACAGAATCCCTCGCTGCCGATGTGGACTGGTTGGGGCGACTGGTCAACCTGGGCCAGCAGCTCAACCTGGGTCTTTCGTTAGAGCGCCCCCAGGAGCTGTATTACCAGCACCTCAACCGCCAGGTGTTTGCCCTGCTCAAGCAGGCGGCGGTGGCCCGCAAGCCCCTCGGCCAAGACAGCCGCGCCCAGGTCAATGACATCCTCCGCCT
>JANPIO010000403.1:0-7533 GCA_031425055.1 Phormidium sp. VAR_61_metabat_6 | reverse complement strand
CTGATCAGGAAGCACAGGAGTTTATAGCCAACCTGCCGCAATGAAGTACAAAATTGCGAAAGCCTTCATAAAAAACGGTAGGTTGGGTGCAACGAAGTGAAACCCAACAATCAATAGATGGTCGTTGTTGGGTTCCGCTAGCGCTTCACCCAACCTACCGTTGGCCTCAAAAAAATAGGCTAGCTTCGGTTTTAACGAAGCCAGCCTATGCAGCAGTTTCATCTCAAGAGTGCCCGATCGCTACCCCACCTTCGCAGGCTCCGTCGCCTGCGCTTTAGCCCGGCTACCCTGCTGGGCAAACCGCCGCCCCATCTCATCAATTAGATCATCTAACCCCGCCACGCTGCCATTCGCCTTCGCATAGCGATAAACCTCCAGTGCCGCCCGATAGGCCTCATCCCCTGCCGCCACCGCCGTATCATCCACCAGCTCACGCAGTCGCGTCAGCGCCAGCAGCATCGGCTGTAGCGCCTCAAACAACTCCAAGTCACGGCGCATCTCAGTGATGTCAAACGATCGCGGCAAAAAGTCCGGCGTCTGCGATGCAATCTCCAGCGCCTTGCGCGTAAAGGCCCGGTTCCGGTCTCCCAGCTTCGTCATCGATCGCCGCTCCTGCGGCCCCACATCAATCAAAAACGCTAGCCTCTGGTTGATCTGAGCGATCAAATCCATCACCTCATGCTGGTCGGTCACAGACAGGTTAGAGCTAATTCGGTTGGCAGGCATTTTAGGTAGTGCTCCCTAGTGGTTTACCACCCTAAAGTTGCCCAAAAGTTTGCGGCCTGCTCACGCTATAAACAAGGGCTGCGATCGCAATTAGTTTGACCCAAAGCCCCCTCTGCCCCTACTGCTCTTGAATGAGCCTCAGGTAGTTTTGCTTGAGCTGAATGTGACTCTGGCTGAGGCGATCGGACAAATTCTTTTCTACATCCGACAGCTGTTCCCAAAATAGCGAAGAGCGCTTGGTGCCAATGTACTCTTGCCAAAGCTGCTCTAGCAGTTCAGCAGCGACCGGGCTTTCGGTTTTGAGATCCCCGACTACCTCATGAAAGGCCTGGTGGGCTTCGGGATGCTGCTGCACTTCTTTGGCCAAGCCAATGGCGGTTTGCAGACGAGTCGATAGGTCAGTGGGGAGCGTCATAGGAAGAAAGTTTTATGATTGTCTGTTACAAATCTAAGCAATTAAACCTTGGCCGGCAAGGAAAGCCTGACCATCGGTTCATTTCTGGCTACTGCGGCGGGCAGAGATTGGGGTAGATTCATAGGGGGGTTCGCCCGCTGGCATTACGCCAATTCCATTTACGTAGCTACACTCCCTAGATTTATGGCCAAACAGCGCATTCTTTCGGGCATTCAGCCAACGGGCAACCTACACCTGGGCAACTATCTCGGGGCGATTCGCAACTGGGTTAACCTGCAAGAAGAATACGACGCCTTTTTGTTTATGGCCGATCTCCACGCCATTACGGTGCCCCACGACCCCAAGCGGCTGGCAGAAGATACCTACAAGGTGGCGGCCACCTACATCGCCTGCGGCATTGACCCCGACAAGGCCACCATTTTTGTGCAGTCGCACCTATCGGCCCACTCAGAACTGGCCTGGTTGTTTAACTGCATCACCCCGCTCAACTGGCTAGAGCGCATGATTCAGTTCAAAGAAAAGGCGATTAAGCAAGGGGAAAATGTCAGCATTGGTCTGCTCGATTACCCGGTGCTCCAGGCCGCCGACATTTTGCTCTACGAACCTGACTTAGTGCCCGTGGGCGAAGACCAAAAGCAGCACCTAGAACTCACCCGCGACATCGCCGCCCGGCTCAATTTTCAGTTTGGCAGCGAAGAACACCCGGTGCTTAAGGTGCCCGAACCGATGATTCGCGCTGAGGGAGCGAGGGTGATGAGCTTGACCGACGGCAGCAAAAAAATGTCGAAGTCAGACCCCTCTGACCAGAGCCGCATTGACCTGACTGACCCTACCGATGCGATCGTCAAAAAGATTAAGCGAGCCAAAACCGACCCTGAGCGAGGGCTGTGGTTCGATGACCCGGCCCGGCCCGAGTGCAACAACCTGCTGACGCTCTATATGCTGCTGTCGGGCCAGACCAAAGCGGCGGTGGCGGCGGAGTGCAAAGAGATGGGCTGGGGCCAGTTTAAGCCGCTGCTGGCCGACACAGCAGTGGCAGCCCTAGAGCCGATTCAGAGCCGGTTTAATGAGCTGATGGGCGATCGCCCCTACCTGGAAAGCATTCTGCGCACCGGGCGCGAAAAGGCTGGTGATGTTGCCAACGCTACCCTAGCTCGGGTGAAGGACGCCCTCGGGTACTCAAAACCGCTTTAGCTGGCGGGATATACTAATCAATCACCCCTGTCACAACGGCATGGCTCCTGAGGAGGTTTTTTTGACGTCTGCACCCCTGGGTTATCAGCTGCGTACAGCGGCTAAGGCTGGCCAGTTTTTGGTTACAGCAGAGGTCATGCCGCCTAAGGGGGGCAACCCCGAGCACATGCTGGCGATGGGGCAGTTGCTCAAAGGCCGGGTGCACGCGGTCAATGTTACCGACGGCAGTCGGGCGGTGATGCGGATGTCGTCGTGGGCGGCGGCGGTGCTCCTACAGCAGCAGGGGGTTGAGGCGGTGTGTCAGGTAGCCTGCCGCGATCGCAACCGCATTGCCCTCCAGGCCGACATGATGGGGGCCTACGCCCTGGGGCTACGCAACATTTTAGCCCTCACCGGTGACCCGGTCAAAGCGGGCGACCACCCCGAAGCTCGGGGGGTGTTTGACCTGGAGTCGGTGCGACTGCTCAAACTTTTAGAAAAGCTTAACTGTGGTGTAGACAGCAACGACAAGCCCCTCACAGACGGCGCGCTAGACTTGTTTGCCGGAGCCGCGATCGACCCTCAATCCACCAGCTGGTCGGGGTTGCAGCGGCGGTTTGAGGCCAAGGTCAAGGCTGGGGCGCAGTTCTTCCAAAGCCAGCTGATCACCGACTTTGAGCGCCTGGCTAAGTTTATGGATCAGGTGGCATCTGGCTATAACCGCCCCGTGCTCGCCGGAATTTTCCTGCTCAAGTCGGCCAAAAACGCCAATTTCATCAACCGCAACGTGCCTGGGGTCAACATTCCTCAAACTATTGTCGATCGCCTGGCTGCTGCCTCCGACCCCCTACAGGAAGGGGTGCAGATTGCCGCCGAGCAGGTGCAGGCCGCCCGCCAGGTATGTCAGGGCGTGCACCTGATGGCCGTGCGTCGCGAAGATTTAATTCCTCAAATCCTCGATCAGGGGGGGGTGGCCCCCGTCGCTGCGGCCCTAGCCGAGCGGTAGCGCTAGGCGCGGAGCAATCCGCTGAGCCAGGGGTATCAACCGCAAATTCCCCGGTGGCGCTAGGGTCAAGCCACGGCGTACGGGTTTGAGCGGACGCCTCAGCTCATTAGGCAATTTCAGCTGCCAGTGCCGCAAAATCGTCGCCAGCACTAGCTTCATTTCCATCAGCGCAAAGGCCGAGCCGATGCAGCTGCGGTGCCCGCCCCCAAAGGGCAGATACTCAGAGGGCGCATACTGCCGCTCTAAAAATCGCTCGGGCCTAAAGGTGTTGGGTTCAGGATAGAGATCCTCCCGATGGTGCACCAGGTAAATGTTTGGGAATAGTACCGCTCCAGCAGGAAATTCGTAGCCCGCCACCGTCATCGGTTGGTTGACAATGCGAATGCCCGTAGTGGGCGCGACAGGATAGATGCGCAGGGTCTCCTGACAGACGGCGGTGAGGTAGGGCAAGCTGGCATCGGCCAGAGGGTCGGGGGATGAACCGACGGCATCTAGCTCTTGCCAAAGACGCTCGCCCACCTCGGGCAGCCAGTGCACCCAGTACAGCGCCCAGGCCAGGGCAGAAGCCGTGGTTTCGTGTCCCGCCACCAGCAGCGTCATCAGTTCGTCATGGAGTTCGCCGTCGCCCAGGGGCTCGCCCTGGGCATCGCGAGCGCTGATCATCAGCGAGAGAATGTCGGTACCGTTGGGATAGGGGTGTTGACGGCGATCGCTAATCTCGGCATAGATCAGGGCGTCAATCTCAGCTTTGATTCGCACAAACTTGCCCCAGGGGCTCATCGGCCCCCAATCTTTTTGCAGCCCTGGGAAAAAAATAAAAAAAGCGCTAAAGGGAGTGCCCAACCCCTCCAGCAGCGTGCTGAGCAGCTGTCGTAGGCGATCGTAGCGATCGCCGTCCCCCAAACCAAACACGGCTTTTAAGATCACCCTCAGGGTAATATCCTGCATGGCAGCTCGCACATTGAAGGCAGTGCCCGGCTGCCAGGTAGCGATCGCCTGTTTTGTCAGAGTGCAGATTACATCGCCGTAGGCGCGCATGCGATCGCCGTGGAACGGTGGCATCAGCAAGCGACGGTGGCGACGGTGACGCTCTCCATCCAGCAGCAGCAGCGACTGATTGCCCAGCAAAAAAGTCAGCCCGCTCCCCGGACTCTGGGACGGAATGTGAAACTGAGCCGCATCGGCCTGAAAAATACCCTGAATCACCGCCGGGTCAGCCACATAGACTGACGGCGGTTCCTCCCCCACCTGAAACACCGGCCCGTAGCGCCGGTAATTGTCTTCAAAATAATCTAGCGGGCGCAGAATCAGCTTAGGTGCGCGCTGCCAAAAGGCAGTATTAGAGCCAGGAATAGTCGGCATGCTAAAAAGACGTACAGAGCATTAAGGCAGCAAACATTCATCCAACCCCTTCAATGCTAGACCATCTCAACAGCACACCATTCCTCACCATCAAAGGCTTGTGTTCTCCCTAGGAACTAGTTAAGAACTGGCTGTAAACGGCTAGAGCTAAGCTGCTGCTGTCGATACGAGCATCGCTCCAGGCTGTGCTGTAACAACCATCGACGGCTGTCGGGCGTATCGTTAATCCACTGCTCGATCAGCTGATGCCACTTAACCGGCAGCTGCAACCTAGACCAGGCAGCGGCAGAGTTGAAAGATAGCGCCCGGTACAGCTCTGCATTAGTTAGAAGAGTTTTGATACAGTGAGCCAAAGCAGCAACATCTTTCTCAGGGAACATCAACACATCCCGCCCCAGTTCAAACTTTCCCAAAAACATAGGGTGGTCAGAAACAATCAGCGGCGTTCTAACAGTCAAAGCTTCGTAAATAGTTAGGGGCAAACCCTCAGGGTAGGCATGGCGGCTAGGAACTAGAACAGCATCAGCCCAGCGCATTTTCGCTAACACCTGATCATGGGATAAGCCGCCCGCTAGCACCACCTGATTGTCTAGTCCTAAACGAGTAATTTCAGCTCTAAACCAGTCTAGTTCCCCCTTGCCAATCAAGGTCAGGTTAGGAGTGATACCAGACTGCTTTAACTCCACCAAGGCATTTAAAACATCACTCACGCCCTTCGTCTGGGTGATACGGCCAACATAGACAACGTTTCTATTATCAATAGTCGTTCTCCCCAGGTTTTTAGGCACAAAATCGTCAGGGATAATTTCGTAGGGAAAATCCCAGGGAACAACTTTACGGGGCTTAACGCCGATACGCTGTAGGGAATGACATGCGCTCAAACCGTGATTAGCCACCAAGTCAACGGCTTCGTTATTCAACGTGCTCGACAGGCGAAAATTGCGAAGCTTTGCCGATAGCCCGCTCCCTTGAAAGGAGTCAGCGAACAGACCCATTACTTTCACATTATTTTGCTTGGCCCACTTGAACGCAGCCACTAGTGGAAAGTGAACTACTAGATGGGTAGGCTTTTGCTGTCGAAGCAACTCTAACAGCCGTTTCGGCTCTCTGTATGGATCAAGGTTGCCACCTACAGCTCTAAGGCCAGGCTCTAAGAGTTCGCTGTACTCAGAACTAGTTTTACAGCAGATATGGATAACCTCGTCAATCTGGCGACCTATTTCAATAGAGCTTTCTATAGTATATTGATGGCTGAAATACTCTTGTTTACCTGACTGAGTAAGTAGGCGATAAGCCTCTCGCAAATCACCAGCATACTGAAGAACCACTAAACGGACTTGGGCTAAGGCAGACATAATTACTCAATTCGCTAGGGTTACAACTACACCTTTAAGCAAGTAGTCACACAAAACCTTGTGCCTACGATTCATAATCTTTAAATTAATAGATGCTCACACAAGCTAACCAACCTGTGCGGAGGAAGCGCATCTTCAGGAAAGCAGATGTTAAGCTAACTCTTAAACTCTTCATCAAAGGAAAAAGACGGCGGCATCAATCTAATAGTTCCCTTGTAAAAACAGCAGCCTAAAATTTGTTGCTTGCGGCTGTTAGTTTTGTAGACATTCATTTAGGAGGCAAAGCTCTGCAAGCCAGAGCATCAGGATTCTGAGCTGCTCAAGAGAGCCCAAAGTTAAAAAGTAAGTTTTAGCTGCCCACCATAGCAAGTTAGTAGACAAGCACTAGCTCACAGGCACATTTTTTTAGAAGCCCAGACTTTGCAAGTCGGTAGACGTTTCTGTAATCCCTGAAGCGATCGCTATACGCCAAGTTTTACGAGCGCAGGCGATCGCAGTACCAGGGGCGTTGCTCATATTGCCTCGGCGAAATGGGACTCAAAGACCATCACTACCCGTCGGCATAATATTCCTAGCAGGTCATAGAGTTACCGAGTTCGCACAGGCATGTTCTCAGTAAAATGCAGGGTTGAACCAGTCACCCAGTCACCTACCCCTAAGCCAGTATTGCGAACAGAACGTAAGCCTTAGAGCTTACACGTTTGAACGCTGCTGTTTTAAGTAGGCAAAAACCGATTTATCACCAATGTCGGGCACAATAGGCTGCACGGCCTTGCGCAGCGCAAATACCAAAAACAAGATGGCCCAGACTGCTAGCAGGGTTTGCTCTGCCCCCAACGGCAGCACGCCAAACAGGTGGCCCAGCAGCAACAGCGGCACCAAGGGCGTTAGCAGTTTAGTCTCTACCCGGTCAAAGCAAAAGGCTTCCTTAAAGAAGATGCCGGTCAGTGCCACAAAGGTGAAACCTAGACCCCACAATACCGCCGGAGTTTCTACCACCGTTTGAGCTAAAGGGCCGTCAATTCCGTGGGAAAGCGCCAGCGACGCCAGTCCGCCCACTAGCCAAACCCCTTGCAGCGCCCGGTGCAGCGGCACCAGGTAAATATGAATCGTAGCCAAGCTCAGCCCCAAGCCTAGCCAAAATAGCGTGTAGAGCAGGCTGATAGACCGCACCAGGGTGAAATTTTGGTTGAACCCCAAGGCCAGAACCGTACCTAGGCCAAAGGCCAAAGCCGCCACCATCAAGCCCGTGCGGTAGAGCACGACCCCTCGGCGATCGCCCTGAGTAATGGTGTAGTCGCCAAATTGCCCAGTGTAGACCACCGGAATTGGCAAAGGGGCTTTGTTGCCAGCACTGTCCATTGGCATTCGTCCAGTAGAGAATACGATTGACCCGTGTCTCTATCTTATCGAGTTAAGACCTATCGAGTAAGCGCCGGTTGCGTAGGCAGGGTGATGGTAAAACAGGTTTGACCAGGATCACTGGTGACCGCGAT
>JANPIO010000402.1:0-14876 GCA_031425055.1 Phormidium sp. VAR_61_metabat_6 | reverse complement strand
TGAGTCCCACCAACCCACCGACACCGACACCCGGTCAATCGCTGAGGCCATCAACGAGGCGTGTATGCGTTTTGGCTATAAGTCAGCGGCTAATGCCTCGATGGTCGCCAAACGCCCCCTGACTGAGTACGAGAAAAAATACCATCTACCCACCGAGGTAAGGGCCGGGTACTTCGCCTGCGCCTTTGCGCTGTATGGCGATGCACCCTGGGCGGATACCCCAGAGGTAGCGCAGTACCAGGTTTACTCCTATCTGCTTATTCGGCACCCCTGAGCCCCCCCTGGGGCCGACACATCGCGGTTGGATGCACTGCCCAAGACAATCAGGCTTGAGCGAATCCGGCCTACTGAGGTAGAGCCAATCGAGGAAAGAGAGGCGATCGCCGCGAAACTTCGAGCAGCCACCCCTGAGGCCGTTGCTGATTACCTGAAAGCCCTGGCTGATAATATCCGCGCTATGGCACTGCAGCCGATTGACGATGACGACGATAAAGATTAGGAGCTGCCCTGTGATGAGCAATGCGTACTGGCCAGCTATTTAAGGCTGGGCAGCAAGGTAGGCCACTTCATCACAGACGAGGATAAGCAAGCCGTAGCCGATGCGACGAGCATTTCCCTAGCCCGTGTATCGCGGCTGCTGTGTGGCGACCCATGGACGCCAGAGGAGGAGGAGGCGATTGAAGCCTATGTGGGTAACCCTAAATTCACCCTAGCTGGCCTTGCTGAGCTTGCTGCAAGTACGCTTAACGCAAATCACAACCCTAATCCCTGAGCGCTATCAGCAAGAAAGGTGGGCATTGCCCACCATTAACTTTAAGCTGTTTTAGTTAGCTCAATTTTGCTTAAAACCTGTGCAAGTTCCGTAGGCTGCATGGAGCGATCGCTCCTTCACCCACAGTAGTCACTGCCCACCCTACCGTAGCTGCGATCGCTTCAGTAGCGCCCCTCATCGCAGTCATTCGCGCAGCGGGTGAAACCTGCTTGATACCTGGTTTGCCAAAGCAGAAGCTGATCTGCAAACAGCTAAAATATGAGCATTCCATTCTCAGCCTTGGCTTATGATCACTCAAATGATGGTACAACCCTCGTCCTGGGTTGATTCTGGGGTTACCCTTCGCAAAGTACGAGGGCACAGCTTATTCAAATTCACCGATTCTCTACAGATTCGGCTAGACGACCTAGCCGAACGCCAGAAGACCAACGAGTTAACCGAGACCGAACACGCAGAACTCGCAGGCATCCTTGAGCTTGATCGCATTTTTACCCTGCTAAACGCCAAAATAATCGCTGAATTATGACTATCAGCGCGGAATTGCGGCGAAAGGTGCGCGAGCGTGCTAGCTGTTTGTGTGAATACTGCCACTCGTCAGAAGATGCCAGTGCGGCCCAATTTGCGATCGACCACATTCTGCTCCGGTCGCGCGGCGGTTCTGATAGCCCAGATAATCTTGCCTTGGCTTGTCAACGCTGCAATGGCTATCGCTACAACTTCACCACGGGGATAGATCCTATAACCGCTGAATCAGTAAATCTTTTTAACCCAAGATTGCAACTCTGGGCAGAGCACTTCATCTGGTCATTCAATCATCTCAAAATTGTTGGTATTACGGCCTGTGGACGAGCTACCTGCCAGAGGCTCGATTTAAATGATGACTTCCACAACGAAGGTTCCATTGTAAAGGCCCGCCGACTATGGATAAAAGGAGGCTGGCATCCTCCTGATGGCGATCCAGTTCAAGCACCGTAAACGCCTGCGTTTCGTCAAGCTTGCGATCGCACGATTGTTCTCAGCAGACCGTTACGCCGCTCCATATCTGAGCATCCTGCTAAGCATCGGGGAAACCTTAGCCATAGCCATGGGATGCACTAGATGAGGAAATGGGGCGATGAAATTTAGTCTGGTAATTACCACCTACAACCGGCTGGAGTTGCTGAAGCGGGCGATCGCATCTGCCCTCAACCAAACTATGCCCTGTGAAGTCGTGGTCGCCGACGACGCCTCCACCGACGGCACTGAGGAATATGTGTGCAGCTTGGGCGACCAGGTGGTCTACCACCGCAATGCCCAAAACCTCAACCACGCCGCTACCGTCAACCACGGCGTGGCTGCCGCCAGCGGGGAATGGGTCAAGTTTCTCGACGACGACGACTATCTGGCCCCCGACTGCATTGAGAAAATGGCAGCGGCGATCGCCCAGCATCCCCAAGCCGTGCTCTGCTCCTGCCAGGCTATCCAGGTTGACGAGCACGGTACTGAAATTCGCCGCACCCCCGCCACTGGCCCCGGCCAAGTGTTTTACATTCCCCAGAGCGCCATCCACTACGGCATGCTGATGGATCAGGTGCCCTTTGGCACCCCGGCCCAGGTAGCGGCCCGCCGCGATGCCTTTTTGCAGGCGGGCGGCTGGGATACCACCATGACCACCAACTACGACGACATTGACGCCTGGGTAAAGCTGGCCGACTTTGGCGATGCGCTGTTTATTAACGAATGCCTGGCCTACCGCACCATTTGGGTCGGGGGCTACGAGCAAAAGATGTCGCTCAGCCGCCGCATGGCGCTAAATTTGACCATCAAAGAACGCATCTATGGGCGGGTGAATGAGGGATACCGCGATCGCATTCCTACCCTGGCCGCCATTGGCCAATACCTGCACTTGCACTGGGGCCTAGTTGCCCTGCGCCAGCGCCAGGTCGCGGCTGGGCTATCGCTCTTGGCACCAAGCGCACTATCACCCCAGGCCTGGCAGTTGCTCACCCAGGCGCGCAAGCTACGCACCAACCCTGAGACGGAGACCCTAATCCCTCGCACCGTCCTGGTGCCATAGAGCCTCGGGTATGATAGAACTACTCATCCACTGGATCAGGTGATGCAGGCCAGCGAAACACCCGACGGATTTCAGCAGCAGATCTTGTCAGAGCTGCGGCAAATTAACCAGCGGCTCGACCGAGTAGAGACTGATATCAGCAATGTCAAGACTGATATCGGCAGAGTAGAAACTGATGTCGAAAAGCTCAACTTCAAATTTGACACTTACCAAAACGCTTCTGACCAAGTCACGCGGCTAGCGACAACCATTGTGATTGCAGCAGCGTCGGTGGTGATTTTGTCGCCCGTTTTTCAAGCCATTACCCCAGCCATCAGTGCTCTGGTGACTGGCATAGCTCCTGGCAATGGCTAGGGAACAACCTGCAATTTTTTTTGGGTGTCTATAGGGCGGGACTAATGGACACTGCCAGACTGACAATTTGCCAGGGGGCTACCTCGTCCCAGCTCTTTGCTTCATAGGGTTCTTCCAGCAGATTTACTCGCCCTGTCACCTCTATTGAAAGAGATCCCTGGAGCATGAGGGACGTTTCTAGGCCGGTGCTTTCGTATCCACGCAGAATGTACTGTTGGTCAGTTCCTTCTGCCTGTTTGAAGGCGGATAGCACAAACCCAGTGTCTCCCAAATCGAGAAAGCTGGCGGAGGGTTGAGCGCCCACAGATAAGGCAGAGGGTGACACCACCCAGGGCTGAATGGGCAAGTTGAAGTTGCGCGCGGCCTGCACGGTGTGAGCCTGCTGCCAACCGTGGGCGTGGGGATAAATGGCGTAGCTGAAGGTCTGGAGGCCGCGATCGCACCCCGGATCTGGCCAGATAGGAGCTTTGAGCAGCGTCAGCCGCAGCTGGTTGGGTGTGGCATCAAACCCGTGCTTGTAGTCGGTGAGAATGCTCACGCCGCGATCGCTGTTGCTGAGGTCGGCCCAGCGCAGGGCAGGCACTTCCCACTTGGCCTGGTCTTGGGGAGTGGTGGGGGTGGTCGAGCGGGCGATCGCCCCAAAGGGAATCTCATAGGTCGCCTCAGCCGCCGACACCGTCAGCGGAAACGCCGCCTTCAGTACCACCTGGGTTTCGTGCCAATCGACCTCAGTGTGAACCGCCAGCACAGGAGAATCTGCCTCTAAACGGTAGTCTTGGACGATGGTGGACTGGTTAAAGTGGTGGACTACCCGAAGGGTCTGCCGCACGGGGCCGCACTCAATCCAGCTCATACTCTTGAGCACAAAAGCATCGAGGGGATGAGCTTGGTAGTCGGGGGCAATATTCCACGCGTCCCAATACTGGCCCTCGTCTTTGAAGGCCTGAAGCTGGCTTCCATAGTCTTGGAAGGTTTTGGTACCGGTGGCTTTGTGGATTAGGCTGGCAATGTCGCCCGTGGCCGGGTCAATGGTAGCTTGTAGGTGGGCATTCTCCAAAATCCACTCGGCAGGGGCAGGGCTGGGTGGGGTCGCCTCGGCGGGAATCAGCCAGAGCAGGCGATAGCCGACAGAAGGAATAGCGGGCACATAAACCAGTAGCGAGGGAGAGTCAGTTTGCGCAAGCTGGGTGGGTAGCGTTTGGCCCTCAGCATCCTGCGCTTGCCAATGGGTTTGAGCCAGGGCGGGAGATAGCGCGATCGCCACCACCTCGCTGCGCTCCCAGTTCAATGGGTTAAACAGCACCACGGGCACGGCGTCAGGATGCGGAGACGCAGGTAGAGGACAGCTCTCGGCGAGAGCTTGGAGAGAGGTTTGCAGCATGCGATCGCCCATCTCCAACGCCAACCGCCATTCTGCATTCGCCTGCTCAAATACTTCAGGGATTGACGACCCCGGCAAAATATCGTGGAACTGGTTAAACAGAACCAGTTCCCAGGCGGTTTCTAGCTCGGCACGGGGATAGGGCTGCAGCCCGTAGATCGCAGCGATGGAGGCAAATAGTTCGGCCTGAAACAGCATATCTTCGCAGCGACGGTTGTACTGTTTTTGGTCGCCGTGGGTGGTGTAGCAGCCCCGGTGGAGTTCGAGGTAGAGTTCGTCGTTCCAGAGGGGGAGTGGGGGAGTGGGGGATTGGGCAGATGGATGGGTGGGCGGGTGGATGGGTGGACAGGTGAGTTGGTCAAATAAGGGGGTAGCGTGGCCGAAGGTCAGGGTGGGGAAGAATGGGGAATCGGCCCAGCGCTGGGCTTTGAGCAGCATGTCGCGGGTGGGGCCGCCGCCGTGGTCGCCAACGCCGGGGAGCCAGAGGGCATCGACAAAGCCCGTATTGGCTTCCCATTGGCAGGCGTATTGGGCCATGTCAACCGGGGTGATGTCAGTGCCGATGGGGGGCAGGGTGACGCCCGTAATCGCGCTGCCGTCTAGCCCCTGCCAGCTAAACAGGTCGTGGGGAAAGGGGTTAGTGTCGTTCCAACGCAGTTTTTGGGTGGCGAAGTAGCGAATGCCGCCCTGGGTGAGGAGCTGAGGTAACTGCCAGGAGAAGCCAAAGGTGTCGGGCAGCCAGGCGATCGCGCTCATTCCGCCAAATTTCTCGGCACAGTAGCGCTGGCCGTAGAGAATCTGCCGGGCGATCGCTTCTCCCCCCGGCAAATTTAGGTCAGGCTCAACCCACAGCCCCGCATCAATCGCCCAGCGCCCCGCTTTCACCTGCTGCTGAATGGTGGCGAATAGCTCGGGGCGGTTCGCTTCTAGCCAGGCAAACAGCGCTGGGGAGGAGTGGCTAAACGTGAGTTCGGGAAACTCTTGCTGCAACGCCAGCACCGAGCGAAAGGTATTTTCAGCCGCTACCCAGGTTTCGGGGACAGGCCAAAGCCAGGCTAGATCTAAATGGGCGTGGCCTAGGCAGTGGAGGGTGCGCTGCTTGAGCCAGGGAGAAAATGGCTTCAGGGCATCCCGTACGCGCAGCAGGGAGGCGTGGAATCGGGGGCGATCGCCCACCCCATCCCAATCAATCCGTCCCAGAGCCTGGGTGAGACTGTCGAGCTTGTTGGGGTCAAACTGGGCTAGATAAGTGGCCAAAACCGCCAGTTCGTCAGCCACAAAGCCGGGTTCGGGGCAGTTTCCCTCCAAGGTTTCAAACACCAGTTCGGCCTGCACCAGCGCTCCCTCGTCGTGGCCCGGACTGAGTAGCTTGAGCGAAACATCCACTGATTCTCCGGGCACGACGCAGTCTGTCAGCACAATCCGCGTCCAGCAGTCAAAGATATCTCCCGTTTGCACCGGTTCGCCATTGACAAAGATGTCAGCCTGGTTGGCCCACCAGCGCAGCGCCAGCCGTGCCGTTAGCCCCTGAATAGGGTAGCCGTTGAGGTCGGTGGGCCAGATAAATCGCTGGTGCAGCGATAGAAGTACTTTGCCCTGGGGCCAGGCGATGTGGTGGCGATCGTTTAGCAGTGCCAAAGGCCAGGTTTGCCAGGCATTGTTACCAAAAACATTCAGATTCGCTGCCACTTGAGGGCAGCGATGCCAGGTACCCCGCACGTCCTGTTGGCTCAAATGACGGAGGCGATCGAGGATGGCTAAAATCTGCGGCGGCAGTCTAGGGAGAACGGTGGCGGGGGGCATGGCTCCGGTATGATCAAAGGCAGTCTCCCCAGTGTAGGCATTATGGCGACTTCGCCGCGCTCGTTTCGCAGCCAGACCGTAGCCCGCTTGGTGGCGGGGTATCGGCAGGTAGCCCACAGCACCGGGCAGTGGCTGCGGCAGGGGCGTACCGCAGCGGTTTGGGGCCTGCAAGTGGCCGTTTATCCCCTCTATGCAGCGGTGCAGGGGCTAAGAATGGGTGCTCGGCGGCTGCAAGCCACCCGTCCGTGGCAACCGGTTTGGGCCAGACTCACCGGAGCCCTCCCTTCAGAACTGGTAGCAGCAGATACGCCGATTCGCGCCCTGCTGTCGGTCATTCAACCGCCGGTAGTTCGAAATCAAATGATGCGGCCTGACGGGCTACAACTGGTCAACGTTCATAGGCCATGGCTTAGGCAGTCAAAGGCTGGCGCAGTGCTAACCCCCGGACAGTGGCATCTAGTGGCGCTAAATGAACCCATTCGCGGTATTGCCTCAGACTTAGCTACTCGGCAACTCGTGCTAGTGACCGTTGACAACGGGATTTTTGCTGGGCTGAGCGAGGATCAGCAACAGCGGCTTCAGCAGGCCTTGGTGCTCATGCTGGCGGAGTATGCTCGGGTGCAGCGCCGCCATAGTCTTGACTCTCAGCTTCAGCAGCCTGGGCTGCCTCTACCCCAAACTAATCCAGCGGTAATGCCCCCCCTGCGGTGGTTGCCCGCTGTGCTGCGGTGGCTGCAAACTAGCCCCTTGGCAGCGGCCACTAATCTGTTTGGCGAAGCTAGTCAGCAGACGATGATTGCGGCCATCACCCTTCACAGACGCACTACGCATCGCGCCATTGGCCAAAGGCCTCAAATCGAGGCCGCAACTACAGATCTTGAAAACCCCTACGGCCACTATCCGCCTCGTATTTGGGGGCGGTCTGCGTTGAGAACTCTGCCAGCGACGGCTTCGAGTGAGCCAACCGCTGAGTTGTTGGTAGCAAGGGCTGGGGCGGTGTCCGTAGCTGCTAGGGGGTCTAATTCCTCTGCCCTGGAAACCCAGGAGCAGGATAGGGTGTTGGCGGAGCCTGGCCTTTGGTCAATCGCCCCGAGCAGCCAGCGTTTACCTATCGAAACTGTCACGGCTGGCCGTTCGCCTGGCTCAACCACACTCTCGGGAACAACCCAGTATCAGCTCGATTCCCCGAGCGTCCTAGATGTCAAAGTCACCCAAGTCAACTACGTCGACCCGCCGCTGGTTACTGTGCTGCGGGGTTTAGACTGGGTGCTCTACGTGCTCGAAATTTGGCTGCGAATGGCGTGGGCCTGGCTGCGATCGCTCTGGTAGATTAGTTCAGAGCCGTCGGATAGGCGAACGTTTGGCGATATGATAGACCCAGCTTAGTCCTGCACCGGGGCCGTTTCCGTCAGCGGAATGTGGCTACTGTTTGGGGCAGGTCTTGGGCCTACTCTGCTACCGGTTTGGAGACCTAACTCATGCTCACCCTTAAGATTGTGGTTTACCTCGTAGTCGCCTTCTTTGCGTCCCTATTTGTGTTTGGCCTTTTGAGCGGCGACCCCTCCCGCAACCCCGGCCGTCAAGACATGGACTAGGTTTGACCTGGGTGACAGGTTAATGTTTACAGAATGGCAAATGCCCTAGGAGTTGCTCCGGGGCTTGCCCTCTGGCCTGCCCTGCGGAACTTGCACCGCCAAAAGTAGTCTGGGAATTGGCGGCTCTGCCCTGGGTTGCCCGTCTGTGCCCTAGGTCTGCTACATCAAGGTTATATAGCCTGGTGACAGTGCCCTGCTTGAGCCCGCTTGCCGGGCTTTGTTTTTGCTTTGGTGATGCCAGCCTATGCCTTTGCCGCCTATGTTGCCCGCTGTGCCCCCGCCCCCAGAGTCAGCCTCAGTCGTGCTGGTTTCAGCGGTAGCGGCCTCCCAGCCAGGGCCAGGGGGGCAAACGGTTGCGATCGCCCTCACCGATAGCGTCGTGGCTGGCCCCCTATCGTTGAGCGGGGTTAGCCTGCTTTTAGCGGCTGACGATGGCTCAGAGCCCTTGATGCCTGAGCCCACCGATAGCGTGCCGCTGGTACCCGCTGACCCAGCGATCGAGGATACCGAAGCGCCGGGTGGAGTCGATTTAGAACTTCCTCAGCCTGAACCTGAGCCTGACAGCTCTCAACCCGAAAATTCTGAAGCTAAACCGCCTGAGCCTGAATTACCTGTTGCCCCTGTCGAAGCAACCCCCATCGAGACAGAACTGCCGACTGAGGGGATAGGCTCTATATTGCTGCGGGCCGATCGCCAGGAGTTTGAGCCCGTTCGCCAGATTGTGACTGCGACTGGCGATGTGCTGGTGCAGTTTGGCACAGGGCAGCTAGCCGCCGATCGCCTCTGGGCAAATTTAGTCAATCGCCATCTGCGGGCCGAAGGCAACGTTTTCTTTAACCGCAACAATCAAATTATTGAGGGCGCAACAGCCACCTACAACCTGTTGCAGGGGGCAGGCACGATTACCGAGAGCCGGGGTGAGCTAGAGCTGCCCGCCCTAGAAGACGATTTCTCTACCGATGCGGCTGGCCTAGGCCAGGGTGCTAACGTTCCTCTCGACTATCGGCTGCAAAATCAGCGATCTATTTCCCAAGTTACCAGTCCGGGCGGGATTGCCCTGGCGACAGGCGATCCCCAGGTGCTGCTGGGGGGTGAGCAGCGCCCGATTGAGCGGGTACGGTTTGAGGCCGAGCAAATTTCCTTCGATGCCGACGGCTGGTATGGCGAGCAAGTGCGGCTGACCAACGATCCCTTCTCGCCTCCAGACTTGGAGTTTAGGGCCAATAGTGTGCGGCTTACCCCCCTCAACGAGTTAGAAGACGAGCTGGTGTTTGAGAACCCCCGGCTGGTATTTAACCAAGGCCTCTCCATTCCGCTGCTTAGGAATCGCTTTGTGCTCACCCGAGGACAGCTGCCTGCAGAAGCTTTGAATCCGCTGCCGACGGGCATTGGCATTGACGGGCGCGATCGCGGCGGCCTGTTCGTCGAAGCCCCGGTGCCGATCAACATAGCGGGGCCTTTGAACATCACGATCGCGCCTCAGTTTTTGGTCTCTCGCTGGTTGGGGGCCTCAAACTACAACATTGCTGACCCCGCCAACTTTGGTTTGGCAGCCCAGATTGAGGGGCCACTGGGGCCGCGCACCCAGGTCACTGGCTCCCTTAGTTTAGCGGGGTTTGACTTAGCCAACTTTAGCGAGCGGCTGCGGGCCAGCCTGCGGGCCAGACAATTGCTTGGCACCCATCGCCTCACCCTGGAGTATAGCTACCGCGATCGCCTCTTCAACGGCTCCCTTGGGTTCCAAGATGTACAAAATACCATTGGTGCCCTGCTTGAGTCTCCTGTGGTGGCCCTAGGCAACAGCGGTATTAACCTCACCTATCAGGTGTCTGGGCAATACATTACCGCCAACACCGACCGGCCTGATCTCCTCAACCCTGGGGAAGGCATAGGCTTAACTAGCCTATTTCGTTTTCAGGGTAGCGCTGACCTCACCCGCAACTTCTTGCTGTGGCAGGGGCAACCACTACCCGCTACCCCCACCGAAGGATTGCGCTACTCTCCCCGACCGCTGGTGCCTAATTTGGTACTAGGAGTCGGGCTGCGAAGTGGAGCCACCTACTACACCAGCAGCGACTTACAAGAGTCGTTAGAAACTAGAGTTGTTTTGTCGGGTCAGCTGGGCCACCTACAGCACAACACCTTCGACTACACCCAATTTAATATTGGCTTTAGACACACTCTCATCGGCGGTGACATATCCCCTTTTCTGTTTGATCGAACGGTTGACCAAAACGTGCTGTCTGGGGGCATCATTCAGCAGATCTACGGGCCTTTTTTAGCTGGGTTTCAAACCTCAATTAATATCGATAGCGGGCGCACCATTGATAGCAACCTCATTTTTGAATACCGCCGCCGCGCCTACGGGCTGCTGCTAACCTACAGCCCCACCCAAGAGACCGGGTTTTTAGGATTTCGAATTAGCGGCTTTGATTGGGTGGGGCGCACTGCTCCCTTTGATGCGCCTCCAGATACCCCTAGCGATGTAATAGTGCAGTAGCCCTGCCTCCCAGGAAAGGTAATAAACCTTACGATGGTAGTCTTTACGTAGGCTTAAGATTAAGCTAAAAGGCAATGACTACCTAAATACCCCGCTGAGTGGGAATTAACGCGTAGGCAAACCACTATGACTCACCTCGGCAACACTCCAGATGTTGAGCCCATCTACCAGTTGCTCACCAGCTACAGCTTTGATGCTGAGGACTATCCTACCAAAGCTGTTATTACCGATTGGTTGGCAGAGTTTGGCCCGGTTTGGGTGAGCCATGCCATTACCGAAGCTCTATATCAGGGGCGCTACAAAGTTATCTCTATCGACCAAATTCTTAAGCTGTGGCAGCGACGGGGCCAGCCCATTCGTCACTTCAACCGGGAGTTTGAGTCGATAATCTTAGGCCAATCGCTGCTCTGCCCAACCGGCTATGGCGATGGCACAGAGTCCTCATCCCTTCGTCGGCCTCTGCCATCGATCGCTCCGGCTAGCCCAGATCCAGAGGCTGATGCAGCGCCCTCTATCACGGCACCTCATACTCCAGCGCTTACCCCTTTGATATCTGATGCAATCGCAACTGATTCAGAAGCAGAGGTAGCTATGGGCTCATTTGACGGCGATGAACTAGATACTGCGGCTGCAAGCGAACCGGCGATCGCCCCTGCTCCAAACATGCCCAACATCCCCAATTTTCGCCCGCTGCCTGCGGAGGCCGTGTCCCCCTGGCATCAAGCCGACATTATTCAGCCCTTTGTACCCCGGCGCGATGGCTCAGAACTGCACGAGCGGCTGCGATCGGTGGTGCAGGGGGGCATGCGAGAATAATTGCTTGCCTGGGAACTCGGTAGCGTATACTGACCTAGTACGCACGATCTATATCAATGGTTCAATATACCCTGGCCCAAAGCCCAGATGTCGTTTTGACGGTATCGGGCAAAGATTCTCGTAAAGCCCGTGACAAGGCGATGGACCAGCTCATGGCCATGCTTGACGATGGCGAACTGCCCACCGCTTTAGCCGATGGCTTTAGCATCGAGCAACTTGTAGAAGTGCAGCCCCCTACCTCCTCAGCCGCCGTGCAGCAGCAAGAAGACGCCGTCGTAGAGGCCATTCAGGCTTTAAACCAGTTGGCCACGCTCAAGGTAAAAGTGCAGTCATCTCGCGATGAAGCTCTTCAGGTGCGTAACCTGGTAGACCTGCTGTTTACCGATGACCCAATGACCGACGACCAGGTGACTGAGTTGAAGGACGGCTTCAAGACCTTAAAGTCGTTTGCCCAAAGTAACCTGCGGTTCAAAGAAGCCAGAGCCCAGGCAGAATCAGCGCGCCAAGTGCTGGACGAGGCGTTAGGGAATTAGGCCGTTAAGGGGAGTTGCCTCTCGCCATCGCCGCTAGAAAGTATCCCCTCACCCTGCCGGAGCCGCTTTAAGCTAAATCCCGGTGAGTGAAGGGTTTGGCGTCGCTGCCGCTATAGGTTGTGGAAACGTGACCGTCGCCGACCAGTTGATACTTATAGGTAACCAACCCCTCTAGCCCCACCGGGCCGCGAGGGGGCATCTTTTGGGTGCTGATACCGACTTCGGCCCCAAAGCCGTAGCGAAAGCCGTCGGCAAAGCGGGTCGAACAGTTGTGGTAGACCCCGGCAGCATCGACGCGATCCATAAAGTGGGCAGCGGTGGCGGGGTTTTGGGTAGCAATGGCTTCAGTATGGCGTGACCCATAGGTGTTGATGTGGGCGATCGCCTCCTCCACCGAGTCCACCACCTTAATTGCCAAAATCAGATCACTGTACTCCGTTGTCCAGTCTTCCTCAGCGGCAGGAATTAAATCGGGCACAATCTGCCGTGCCTGCCCATCGCCCCGCAGCTCCACTTGCGCCGCCCGCAGCGCCGCCGCCAGCATTGGCAACCCTTGAGCGGCAATGTCTTGGTGAATCAGCAGGGTTTCGATCGCATTGCAGGCTGAGGGATAGGCGGTTTTGGCATCGACGGCGATCGCCACTGCCTGAGCCAAATTTGCCTCGCTGTCAATGTACAAATGGCAAATGCCATCGGCATGACCCAGCACCGGAATGCGCGTATTCTCTTGCACAAAGCGCACAAACGCGTTGGAGCCGCGGGGAATAATCAGATCTACGTAACCCTCTAGATCTAGCAGAGCGCGGGTCTCTTCACGGGTGGTCAAGAGTTGCACTGCCGCTGGGTCTACTCCAGCCTTTTCCAGCCCCTGCTTGATCGCTTCTACCAGGGCGGTGCACGAGCGCACCGCCTCTTTGCCCCCTTTGAGAATCACCCCATTGCCCGACTTAAGCGCCAGGGCCGAGATCTGCATCACCGCATCAGGGCGCGACTCAAAGATCACCCCCAGCACCCCCAGGGGCACCGCCAGCCGCTTGAGCACCAATCCCTCGTCTAGCTCGCGGTGAATTTGCACCGTTCCTACCGGGTCAGGCAGACGGGCTACGTCGCGCACCCCGGCGATCGCCCCAACTAGCTTTACCCCGTCTAGCTTGAGCCGCCCGTAGAGCGGCTTGGCCAGGTTGTCGGCCAGGGCGGCTTCGCAATCGGCCTGGTTGGCCGCCACAATGCGATCGGCATGGGCCTCTAGGGCAGCGGCGACAGCCTCGATCGCGCGATTTTTAGCCTCAGCAGACAGGCTAGCTAGGGTTTGCGCCGCCTGGCGAGTGGCCTGGGCGATCGCCAACAGCGGCTGAGTGGCAGCATCCTGGGCAAGGGGAGAAACGGTCATAGCAATACGACAAACCGGCAATACGCCGGTAATACGGCAGTAATAATCCAGTCTACCGTTTCAGCGCCGGACGATTTAAGGCTTCAGGGTTTGCGGTTCATCTATCACCCGTTCACCCGTTCACCCATCCACCTGCCCACCCGTCTACTCCTCCGCTGGTTCATCCAGGTGATCCGACGCTTCGCGGTAAAGGTTAAACACGTGGTCGTCCTTCAGGCAGTAGAGCACGTTGCGCCCCTGCTTGCGGTAGCTGACCAGGCGAGTAGCGCGCAAAATCCGCAGCTGATGCGACACCGCCGACTCGCTCATGGTCACGGCAGCGGCCAGCTCACCCACCCGCATTTCGCTCAGGGCCAGAGCCGAGAGGATGCGCCAGCGGTTGGGATCGCCCAGCACGCCAAAAAATTCGGCCATGCGCTGGGCCTTTTCTACGCTCAAAATCTCGTCCACAGGCGACGGGCCAGCGTGGTGGCAAGCAAGGGCATCGAGAGGGGGGCGATCGCCAGCCATACCAGTCGTCTCTGAAGAATAACCAGGGCTTAGAGGCATATCCCAAACATCACAGCAAAAAATACTGGCATTCTAACCCATGAACACCTGTTCACATGTTATAGTCAATCCATGAACAGGTGTTCAAGTATTTGAGCATCAGTTTAGTTCACTTAGCCTAAGAGGAAACTTGCCATGACCACCGTTACCCAAATGAAATGTGCCTGCGACTCCTGTCTCTGCGTTGTTGACACTGGCCAGGCCGTCGAAAAAGACAGCCAGTATTTTTGCAGCGAAGCCTGCGCCGACGGCCATCCCGAAGGGTCTGCGGGCTGTGGCCATCCCGGCTGCGGCTGCAATAGCTAGCCCGTTTCGACGGCAGGGTACAGCGGATCCAGTTCTCTGCACCCTGCCGTTCCCGTCCACCGCTAGAACCCTAAACCCTCTTAAAATTAGGGCAAAGGCAAACCAAGGGGACAGACTTAATTCATGGCGCAAAACGACCCCAATCGAGTGCTCCGGCTGTTGCCGCTAGTGGTTGGCAGCCTGGGCGGTACTCTGCTGATGCTTAATCGAGTGCTGACCCCTGCCCTAACCGAATCCCAAGCACGATCGGACGTGATGGGGGTGATTCTCAGCGCCTTGCTGATTTTGACGGGTCTGCTGTGGCAGCGGGTGCAGCCGACTCTGCCTGAATCCGTTGCCTTAATTGGAGAAGAAGGGTTAGAGCTAGATACCACCCTGCCCAACACCGCCAAAACTGAACTGGCCTGGGCCTCCCACCTGCTGCTGACCAACACCGTCACGCGATCCGTCGTCGTCTATCGCCAGGGCAAAACCCTGCTGCGGCGCGGCATCCTAGCGCCCAAGGCCGACGTCACCCCCGGCCCAATTCTGAAGCGGGTGTTAGAGACTGGCAAAGCCGTGTATTTGGTGAATCTCAAGATTTACCCAGGCCGAGTGGAATTTGACTATCTACCCGAAAATACCCAGGGCGTGATCTGCCAGCCCATGGGCCAGGGTGGAGCGCTAATCTTGGCGGCCAATGCCCCCCGCAGCTACACCCGTCAGGACGAAGCCTGGATCGAGGGCATCGCCGACAAGCTGGGTCACACTTTAGATGAGCTAACTGTAGGCCAAAACATATTAGACACCCCTCTTGGAATAGCGGATGACTAATAGCTAAG
>JANPIO010000401.1:0-10147 GCA_031425055.1 Phormidium sp. VAR_61_metabat_6 | reverse complement strand
CCCTAGTTTTAATGTTGCCCCCGGCGGGGCTCCCCGCGCGCGGGGGGGGGCTACCTGTGGGCGCTATCGCCTTGGGGGCTACCGCCGCCGGGCTTCTTCTCCGCATTCGGGCTCTACTCTACGTGGGCACCGTTGTCTTTGCCCTCAACGCCCTCAACCAGCTGGTGGTGCTTAACGCGGCCTTCCCGTTCATCAAGTGGGTAGTGGGCATTGTCGTCGGCATCGCCTTAATCTGGATTGCCGCTGATGTAGAACGCCGCCGCGATCAGTGGCTCCAGCTCACCCAGAACTGGGGCCAAGATTTAGACGTCTGGCAGTAAGAGAGAGGAAAAGTTTTAAACGTTGAATTTTAAGTTTTGAATTGCTTGGTCAACTCAAAACTTCTCCTTCGGAGACACTACGCGAACAAAACTGAGAGCTCAAAACTTTCTGTTCTAAGCTACTAAATTTTTAGGCTCCAACTACTCTGGCGGCGGTGACAGCGGCCAACAGATCGCTATGCACGGCTTTAGAACTGCCGATCACCATGCCCGGTCTTAGATAATTGCTACAGGTATGCAGCGGCGGCGGTGGCCCGCCCGTGAATGTGGTGACAATAAACCCCATTTCCTGGGCCATAAAGGCCAGCACGCCTCCGTCAATAAACTGCCCCTTGGCCAGCACGGCTCCGGCCAAATCGCCGCTGAGCAGACCGTTGAAGTTGGGAATTTGGGTCTCTTTGGAGTAGTCGGTTTTGGTGTGATAGACCCGGTAGCGATCGCTCAAATAGGGCACCAGATCTCCCATTTGCCACCCCAAACAGATCGCTGGAGTGGGGCTTTGCACCCTGATCTGGGTGCACTCATCGAGGGACTGAGCCAGACTCCCCGCAAATGTGCCCTGTCCCCGCAGGGTGTAGTAATAGAGGTCTTGACTGGGGGTGATGGCGATCGCCCCCTCATACTCATCCGCATTGAGAATCCCCAGAATAATCTGGTAGTTCGAGTGGCCATCCAGATAAAACTGAGTGCCGTCAATGGGGTCGAGGGTGATTAGATAGTCGCCCTGCGGCCCCAGGTCAATGGCGCGAAAGTACTTGGTGTTATAGGTCTGCTCATGCTCTTCGCCGTAGAAGCGTACCTGAGGAAACAGCCCCAGCAGCACTACCTCCATCATGGTTTGAATCGATAGGTCGGCGTCGCTGAGGGCCGATGCAAAAAAATTGTCGCCCTTACCGTCTTTGTCGGGCTGGGCTGCAATTTGGGCCTGAATCTGCTGGGCGTAGGCTCCAGCAGTTTTGAGGTAGGGCAGCAGTGCCGTCAGAATTTCTTGGGGAGTTGTGGGGGGCATAGGAAGATACAGCGTAAATAATTCTAAAAAAACAGGGCTCCCTCAAACGAAGAAGCCCTGGGTTGGTTCAGGTAATGTCAGCCCCTTTGTGGAACTGACCTAGTTTGTAACTAGACCGCAGCGGTGGTGGAAACCTTAGCGTCAAGTTCGCCCTTGGCGTACTTAACCGCGTAAACTTCCACGGGCTGTTGCTTGATCTTGCTGGCCTGACCAGCGGTGCCGAAGGAGGTGTAACGCTCAGCACAGACCTCGGTCATATAGGTCATCGAGGGCTTCATGAAGTGGCGAGGATCAAAGTTAGACGGATCCTTGAAGGCCGCTTCACGGATCGCAGCGGTGATAGCCAGGCGGTTGTCGGTGTCGATGTTGACCTTGCGCACGCCGCTCTTGATGCCCTTCTGAATTTCTTCAACCGGTACACCGTAGGTTTCAGGAATATTTCCGCCGTACTCGTTGATCATGTCCAGCCACTTCTGGGGTACAGAAGACGACCCGTGCATAACCAGGTGGGTGTTGGGCAGGCGGCGGTGAATTTCTTCGATGCGGCTGATGGCCAGAATTTCGCCGGTAGGCTTGCGGGTGAACTTGTAAGCGCCGTGGCTGGTGCCGATGGCAACGGCCAAAGCATCTACCTGGGTAGCTTCCACAAACTGCACCGCTTCGTCGGGGTCGGTGAGCAGCTGGTCGTGGCTGAGGGTGCCCTCAAAGCCGTGGCCGTCTTCTGCTTCGCCCGCGCCGGTTTCGAGGGAGCCGAGGCAGCCCAGTTCGCCTTCTACGCTGCAACCGATGGAGTGGGCGACTTTCACCACTTCACCCGTAACGGCGGCGTTGTACTCAAAGCTGGCGGGGGTTTTGGCGTCGGCTTCTAAAGAGCCGTCCATCATGACGCTGGTGAAGCCGTTGCGTAGCGCCGAATAGCAAGTGGCGGGCGAGTTGCCGTGGTCTTGGTGCATGACCACGGGGATGTGGGGGTAGGTTTCGACCGCAGCGAGCACCAGGTGACGCAGGAAGTTTTCGCCAGCGTAGGAGCGAGCACCGCGAGAGGCCTGCAAGATCACGGGGCTATCGGTTTCATCCGCCGCCTTCATGATCGCCAGAATTTGCTCCAGGTTGTTTACGTTGTAGGCCGGAATGCCGTAGCCATTCTCAGCCGCGTGATCCAGCAGTAGCCTCAGTGAGACAAGCGCCATAAAAATCCTCCTAGTGTGTTCTCGCCGTTAGGCCTTCAAGACGGTTAGAGCATTCCATCTAACAATTATCCGAGTCCAGGTCAGTAGCTATAGCCAGATGTACTGGTCTAGCCAACATCCTGAATGGAGCATTAGCCGAAACACTCTGAGTAGGTAACCTTACTCATCAATCTTAGTAGATCAATGATCCATAACGAAATGTTTGGACAAGCTAAAACTAAGCTTAAAAGAACTCCCCACTCAGCCAGGGTGTGTACACCCTTCTCTCTGCCCCATCATAGATCACTGCGGCACACAGTCTGAGTGTTGCGCTACAGGGGGAGGTATCTTAAAAATGGGTCGCCTGGGATTCGAACCCAGGACCAATCGGTTAAAAGCCGAGTGCTCTACCGCTGAGCTAGCGACCCCCTTGCGGGGCGTGTGCAGTTGATTACCGGACACGGCTTATAAACATAGCACACTGTCCTGGGGATTTTGCAACATGCCTCAAAAAACTTGGCGGCCTGGGTAAAGGGTGGGCTTGGGTGTTTGGCAGGCGTTTAACGATGGGGGGCGATCGCTTTTGCCTGCTATTCCCCAAGCTAAGCTCGCCTAATTTGGGGCAGCACCCATCCAGCGGCCTCCCTTTGCCACGTGCCAGGGGAACTCTAGCCTGGCCCAAACTTAGTTACGGAACGTAACCAAGCGCTTGTTTTAGGCCCTAAATAAAGCGCTTAGTTACGGAACGTAACCAAGCGCTTGTTTTAGGCCCTAAATAAAGCTTTAGTTTAATGAAGCTTCATTTTTAGATCAGTCCTCATCACACCACAGGCTATGTTTCCGACCCATCGCCCTCGCCGTCTGCGCCAGCACCCGCAACTCCGTCGCATGGTGCAAGAGACCCTGGTGACCCAGGCCGATCTGATCTACCCTCTGTTTGCGGTGCCTGGTAACCAGGTGGCAAAGGAAGTCTCGTCGATGCCGGGGGTCTATCAGCTCTCCATCGATAAAATCGTAGAAGAAGCCAAAGAAGTCTACGACCTGGGCATTCCCGCGATCATTCTGTTTGGTATTCCCGACGAAAAAGACACCGACGCCACCGGAGCCTGGCACGACTGCGGCATTGTGCAAAAGGCCACCACCGCCGTCAAAGAGGCGGTGCCCGACCTGATGGTGATTGTCGATACCTGCCTGTGCGAATACACCTCCCACGGTCACTGCGGCTATTTGGAAGTGGGTGACCTCAGCGGTCGCGTGCTCAACGACCCCACCCTAGAACTGCTGAAGAAAACCGCCGTCGCCCAGGCCAACGCCGGGGCCGACATCATCGCGCCCTCGGGGATGATGGATGGCTTTGTGCAGGCGATTCGCGCCGGGCTCGATGAGAGCGGCTTTGAAGACATGCCGATTCTTTCCTACGCGGCGAAATACGCTTCGGCCTACTACGGGCCGTTTAGGGATGCGGCGGAGAGTGCGCCCCAGTTTGGCGATCGCCGCACCTACCAGATGGACCCCGCCAACGGTACCGAAGCCCTCAAGGAAATTGAGTTAGATATTGCCGAAGGGGCCGACATGCTGATGGTGAAGCCCGCCCTGGCCTACATGGATATTATCTGGCGGGTGAAGCAGGCCACCAACCTACCGGTAGCCGCCTACAACGTGTCGGGCGAATATGCCATGGTCAAGGCCGCCGCCCTCAACGGCTGGATCGACGAGCAAAAAGTGGTGATGGAAACCATGACCAGCTTTAAGCGCTCCGGGGCCGACCTGATTTTGACCTACCACGCCAAAGATGTGGCTCGCTGGCTAGGTTAATCCCCTGCCGTAGGGTGGGCACTGCCTACCGCCGTTTGTGGGAGCTGCTAACAGGCCTGGTCGACCAGTCCCGGCGACAGATTAGAAAAAACTAGAGCGTAGCCCTATGATAGGCAGGGCTACGCTCTAGTTTTTGCAGAGAATTTCTGCGATCGCACCCATGACCTTTGTGCTTACCAACGACGACGGCATTGATGCGCCGGGCATTCAGGCGTTGCGCAATGCCTTGGCTAACCATCCCACCTGGGTTGTGGCCCCTGACCAGCATCTTTCGGGCTGTAGCCACCAGATGAACCGGGGCGGTGCGATCGCCATCGACCCGCGCAGCGATCGCGCCTTTGCCATCGGCGGCACCCCCGCCGACTGCACCCGCGTCGCGCTGAGCCACCTGTGCCCCGAGGCCACCTGGGTGCTCTCGGGCATCAACGCTGGGGGCAACATGGGGGCCGATATTCACCTGTCGGGCACGGTGGCTGCGGTGCGGGAGGCGGCGCTGCTGCGGGTGCCGGGGATTGCCATTTCCCACTACATTCAAGACCGCCGCCCGGTGGATTGGGGATTGGCGACTCGCCTGGCCAGCCAGGCAATCGAGGTGCTGATGGCCGAGGCGCTGCCGCCGGGGTGTTTTTGGAACGTGAATTTGCCTCACCTGCAGCCGAGCGACGCCGATCCTGAGATTGTCTTTTGCCCCCTCTGTACTCAGCCCCTGCCCACCGAGTTTAAGGTTGACCAGGGTCAGTTTTACTATATGGGCAAGTATGGCGATCGCCGCCATGACCCCGACTCAGATGTGGCCGTCTGCTTTGGCGGCAACATTGCCGTAACCAAAATTTGCCTGTGGTAGCGCCTAAACGCAAAGGTCTACGCCGACGCCAAAATGATCGGATAGACCGCGTAAGTCCTCAAGGCGGGGCGGCCAGGCAAAGGAGCTTTGGAACTGCCCTGGTAGAGCTTGGGATAGACAGATGTGGTCGATGTTGGAGTGCTGCCCGCAAATCAGTTGATGTACCGGGTCATTTTCTCCGGCAGTGAGGCACTCTAACCCCACATCGGCCAGTGCCCGTCGTAGGGCCTGCTTGTTTTGGCGCGACCCGTAGTAATGCAGAGTGTTCAGATCTTGGTTGAAGTCACCGGCGATCAGTAAAGCTGCCTCGGGGTAGATCGTCCGCAGCTTTTGCCAGTCGGCCTGCTGGGTGGCCAAGGCGGCGGCAAAGGCTTGACCTTCGGCGGCGGGGTGGGAGCGCCAGTCACTTCCCAACCACGGCAGTACTGTGCCGTACAGCACCCATTGCTGGCTGTTGGGCAGCGTCAACAGGGCGGCGGCGGTGCGGGTCTCGTCAGAGGTTTTTAGCGGGGTTAGCGCCCCGGCTTTGACCCAGATTTGCACCCAGCGCTCCCCATCGACTCTGGGGCGATCGGGCAGGTTGCTCGCTACAGAGTAGTAATCTGCCCCTGGGGTAATGCCCAGGTGAGTTTCGGTCAAAATCCAAATGTCAGCGGCGATGCGGCTGAGCCATTGTCGCTGGCGCTCAGCCCGACCCGAATCAGGGAGTGGGCGCTCAAGGTTCCAGGTGGCGATTTTCATGTGGGGTCAGTAGACAGGCATATACAGAGAGGCTTTGTAGCAACCACTACTTAATCCTGGAAGTTTGCCTTTTGCCTATATTCTTTAATACAAAATCGCCTGGCTGCTGCCTTTAATAAAGCTTTTGGCGGGGATAGTGCCGAGCTAAAGGTGGTAGAGGTCAGTCATCATGGCTTTGCTGACTTCTGTGGCTGGGGCATCGAACAGAATTTGGCCCTGGCGTAGGCCAATGATGCGATCGCAGTATTTCACCGCAAACTCCACCTCGTGCAGACTAATCACCAGGGTTTTGCCGGTGGTCTCGCTGAGCTGGCGCAGCAGATCCATCATCGCCCGCGATCGCTCCGGATCTACGCTCGAGATCGGCTCATCCGCCAGAATAGCCGCCGGGTCTTGCACCAGCACCCGCGCCAAGGCGACCCGCTGCTGCTGCCCGCCCGAAAGGCGATCGGTGCGGGCGTAGAGCTTGTCGGCAATGCCCACTTGGGCCAGCGCCTGGGCCGCAGTCGGCACCTGCTGGGGCCACACCAGCGACCACAGCGCCCTCGGTAGTGACCAACGGCCCAGATGCCCAGCGTTGACGTTGTGCACCACCGCCAGGTTGCCCACCAGGTGGTGCTGCTGGTAGACCGTGCCCACCAGCCGCTGAATTCGCCTGCGCTTGCTGGGGCTGAGGCGATTAACCTCTTGCCCCAGAATCACCACTTTCCCGGTGGTGGGTGTTTGGCTGCCGTTGAGCAGGCTGAGCAGCGTACTCTTGCCCGCGCCACTGGGGCCGATGAGCGCCACACGTTCACCGGGAAGTATGCTTAGGCTGCAATTGGTGAGGGCTGCCACCGCACCAAACCGGCAGCTCACCCTTTCTAGCTGAAAAATCGGCCCCGCCATCCCCGCAGGCACTACTGAATCTTGCCGATCTTGCGGCCCACCGCTTCGATCTCGGCGTAGTTGTCGTTGTCAGTGGCAATAAAGCGCTCGGCCCCAAACAGGTCGAGAATTTCTTTTTGCTCAGGCACAGCGGGGTCAAGGGCCATCAGGGCAGCTTGCACTTTTTCGCTAAAGCCTTCGCCGTAGCGCTCATCAACTGCGGGGCTGATCACCCAGTGGTAGTCAAAGTAGGGCGGGGTGCGCCAGATGACGGCGACTTTGGTGGTGTCGACCGCCCCTTCGGCAACGCGATCGAGCCATACCTGCTCGTTGAGCGCTCCCACCTCGTAGGTGCCCGCTTCCACCAGCTTAATGGTGGTGTCGTGGTTGCCCGAAAAGCCCACTTCCCCTTTGAAATCTTTGGTGGTGTCGAGGCCCGCCTCTTCCATAAAGTGCTGGGGCATCAGCCGTCCTGAGGTGGAAGACTCGCTGCCAAAGGTAAAGGTGCGGCCTTTGATTTGGTCTAGATCTTGAATATCAGTGAATTCTTTTAGACCGCTGGCGGTGTTGGTAATAAAGACGCTGTGGAAATTTTCGTCAATGTCGCGCTGGGCGATCGCCTCCGCCCCCGGCATCTGCAACCGCGCCTGCACCCCCGTCAGCCCGCCGAACCAGACTAAATCTAAGTCACCTACTTTAAATGCCGTAACGGCAGCAGCATAGTCGGTCACGGGCTTATATTCGACGGGAACGCCCAGTTCGGCCTCTAGGTAGTTGGCTAGCTTGGTGTAAAGGCGCTGAAGCACTTCAGGATCTTGGTCGGGAATGGCCCCGGCAGTCAGGGGAATGGTGCTCTGCTCCTTAGCGGCGCTGCCTTCCCCAGTGGCCTCTGGCCCAGGCTCAGAGGGCGCACAGGCCCCCAACGGCAGCAGCAGTAGCAGGCTCGATACCCCTGCAATCCACGAACGACGAATGCTTACCATGGCTCGAATAGCGCCCTAAACAGCAGCACTAAATCATACGGGTCGGATTCCCCCCAAAGCAATGCTCTGGCTAGGGAATGTCTAAGCGGTTAAAACCCGCCGGATTCTAGCTCAGCCAGAATAGCCCACCCAACACTAGAGCCACCCCCACCAGCGCAGCCCACAAAAAGCCGTTGTCTTTGGTGTTGATCTGGCTGGGGTCAAGGGGCGGCGGCTCAGGTTTGGGCCGCGATCGCGGTGCAGACTTAGCCGCAGCAGAATACACCGAACTCCCCGCGGCCTGGTTACTGCTGGTGGAAATGGCCTCCAGGTCAGGGATTTCGGTCATCCAGTTACTGGGCCGCTGGAGCTGGGGCGCTTGCAGAATGTAGAGGAGATTTTTGCCCTGCTTACGGGTCTCTAGGTCAGGGTGGCGGGCTAGGGCCTGGCAGAGGGCGATCGCATCATTTTGTCGCCCCACTGCACTGTAGGCATTCACCAGCCAGGTCTGAATTTCGCCCCCCAGGGGTGTGGTGGCCTTAGCGAGCTGAACGGCCTCCTCAAAGAACTCCACGGCCTCGCGGTAGCTGCCCCGTTCAAAGGCGGCTTGGCCATAGGCATACTGGGTTTTGGCGCGATCGCGTGGGTCTTCGGTCATGGTTCAAGAAAACTATTTACAGCCGGTTAACTACTGCCGAACCTTTATTTTGCCGGAATAGACGATTGGCTACCAGTTCAGTTCATGTAGCCGTCTGCAAAGCGATTCCCCCGTCTCCCATAGAATCTTGACACAGTAGTTTAACCTGGCTTTTTTCGCTCAAGATGGAGTAAGGGAATAAGGAGACATATACCGTGGTAGCCTCAGCAATTCAGCCTCAGACCGACTCACTACAGTACGAGGCTAAGACCCTCGCGATCGCCACCGCCCTGCTCAGCGCCACCCGCGAGAAGAAAAACCTCTTCGCCCAAATGCGCGACCAAATGCGCTGGGACGACAAAATTATGGACTTCGCCATGGGCAACCCTGGGCTGAAGGTGCAGCTGTTTCGCTTCATTGATGCCCTGCCTGCCCTGCGCAGCAAGCCCGAGATTGCCCGCCACCTGCAAGAGTATCTATCCGCCGAAGAAGTAGAACTGCCCAACGCGCTGAAGGGATTGCTGAACTTCACCAATCCCGATTCGGTGCCCGGTCAGCTCGCTGCCACCACCGTGGCCCCAGCGGTGGAAACCCTGGCCTACCGCTATATTTCGGGGGAAACTATCGAGAAGGCGATCAAGTCGATCGAGCGGATGCGCAAGGACAAGCTCACCTTCACCATGGATTTGCTCGGTGAAGCCGTGATCACCGAAGTAGAGGCCCAAGCCTACCTGCAGCGCTACCTGGATTTGATGGAGCAGCTTTCCACAGCGGCAAAGCACTGGAAGACTGTCGATGCGATCGACTTGGCGGACGGCAAGGAACTATCCAAAGTCCAGGTTTCCGTCAAGCTCACTGCCTTCTATTCTCAGTTTGACCCGCTAGATGCGGAGGGCAGCCGCGCTAAGGTGAGCGAGCACATTCGCACCCTGCTGCGCCGCGCCCAGCAACTCGGTGTCGCCGTTCACTTTGATATGGAGCAGTATCGCTATAAGGCGCTCACCCTGGCGATTCTCAAAGACATTTTGATGGAAGCCGAGTTTCGCCAGCGCGACGACCTGGGCATTACCCTCCAGGCCTATCTTCAGGACAGCTACAACGATCTGAAGGATCTGGTGCTGTGGGCGAAAAATCGCGGCACCCCGGTCACCGTGCGCTTGGTGAAAGGGGCCTACTGGGATCAGGAAACCATCACCGCGCGGCAAAACGGCTGGCACAGCCCGGTCTATAGCCAAAAGGTATCTACCGACGCCAACTTTGAGCGCATGACCCGGCTGCTGCTGGAGAACCATCAATATCTATATGCTGCTATTGGCAGTCATAACGTCAGGTCGCAGGCCCACGCCATGGCGATCGCCGAAGAACTCAACATCCCCCGCCGCAACATCGAGCTTCAGGTGCTCTACGGCATGGCGGATAAACTGGCCAAGACCCTGGCTGACAAAGGCTACCGGGTGCGGGTCTACGCTCCCTTTGGCGAGCTGATTCCGGGGATGTCGTATTTAATTCGCCGCTTGCTAGAGAACACCGCCAACAGCTCCTTCCTGCGGCAAAACCAGGAAGACGTGCCGGTAGAGACTTTGCTGGCGGCACCGGAGTTTGCTGCAGAGGATGTGGAGATGGGGAAGGTAGGGGAGATAGGGAAGGTGGGGACGCTCGGTGCTCCCTCATCTCCTTCATCTTCCTCATCTCCCCCACCCCCCAACCCCAACGCCCCCGACCTCGACTTCGCGATCGCCACCAAACGCTCCCAAGCCACCGAAGCGCTCAAAACCGTCCACGC
>JANPIO010000400.1:0-5324 GCA_031425055.1 Phormidium sp. VAR_61_metabat_6 | reverse complement strand
CTGCGCCGGGCCGACCTGGTGAGAACCAATTTCGCCCGCTCGATCTTGTACCAGGCCAATCTGTCTGGGGCCGACCTGATGGAGGCGCGGCTCTTTTACGGCGATGCTGCCACCGCTACCCCCCTCACCCGCACTGGCGCACCCGACTACACCACCGGAGCCAACACCGGGGCCGTGGTCGAAGGGGCTAACTTTAGCGGCGTATACCGCCTGTCTGAGGCACAGCGCCGCTACATCGGTGCCTGGGGCGGCGAGGCGACCCGCGCCACGGTTCCCGGCGGTTGTGCGGATATTCCTAACCTGCTGGGGCGATAGAGGGGGGATGAATGAAATTAGTTTTGCAGGTTGAGTGTTGAATTTTGAATTGAATCCCGGTTGCAAGAACTCAAAACTGAGAACTCAACCTTCAAAACTTTCTTACCTAAACTCTGGCGTTGCCCCCAGCTTGCGCACCGTCACTGAGACCTCCATACCCAGGTAGTCGCCCGCAGCGCCAAACCATGAGCCAGCAAGGGGAATGGCCTGACCAGGGTGACGGGCGATCGCCACCGCAATCAAATCAAACCCCTCGGGGAGACGGTGGGTGGGATCATACACCAGCTACCCTGCCCCCGGTAGATACACCTTGTGTTCATAATGCGACTCAGTACGTCGCTGGTGCGATCGCGATCGCCTGCCACAAAGCTTTTGGCCCAAGCCGCTACCGGCCCATCGGGGTCTTCGGCGTAGGGCCGCAGATATACCGCTACATCTGTCCACCCGTCGGGGGTGTACTGCACCGGCAGCTCCTCCGCTCTAGAGTGGGGCTTCGTTTATGGCTGGCTCAGAATGGCATAAATCGCTTGGGTAATCTGCCGCAGTTGCTCTGGCTCAATAATGTAGGGCGGCATTGTGTAGACCAATCGGCCAAAGGGGCGCAGCCACACCCCATGCTGCACAAACTGGGGCTGTACCACCGCCATATCCACCGGCTCATGCAGTTCGACAACGCCGATCGCCCCCAGCACCCGCACATCCTTCACCGCTGGCAGATCACGGCAGGGGGCTAGCTCCTGCTTGAGCTGGGTTTCTATGGCTTGTATCCTCGTGGCCCAGTCGTAGCTTTCCAACAGATTCAAATTTTCCAAAGCCACTGCGCAGGCGAGAGGGTTGCCCATAAAGGTGGGGCCATGCATAAACACCCCGGCTTCACCCTGGGCAAAGGTTTCGCTAATGTGGCTAGTGGTCAGTGTCGCCGCTAGGGACATAAATCCACCCGTTAGGGCTTTGCCGACGCAGAGAATATCCGGCGCGACATTTGCGTATTCGTAGGCAAACAGCTTGCCTGTGCGGCCAAAGCCCGTAGCGATTTCATCGAGAATCAGAAGGACGTTGTAGCGATCGCACAATTCCCGCGCCCGCCGCACATACTGCGGGCTATAAAACCGCATGCCACCGGCCCCTTGCACTACCGGTTCAAAAATCGCGGCGGCAATCTCCTCGTGGTGGCGCTGCAAAATCGCCTCAAAGCTAGCTATATCTTCCTCACCCCACACCCCCTCAAAGGGAATTTGGGGCGTGTCGGCAAAAAACTGCTCCACTAGGCTGTTACGAAACAGGTGGTGCATGCCGTTCACCGGGTCGCACACCGCCATGGCCGCAAAGGTGTCGCCGTGGTAGCCGTTTCGGATGGTCAAAAAGTGCTGCTTCTGCGGCTCTCCCCGGTTGTGCCAGTACTGGATCGCCAGCTTCATCGCCACTTCGACCGCCACCGAACCCGAGTCGCAGAAAAAAACCTGCTGTAGGGGTTCCGGTGTCATCTGCACGAGTTTCTGGGCTAGCTGCACCGCCGGTTGGTGGGTCAGCCCGCCAAACATGACGTGGCTCATGCGCCCCATTTGTTCCTGAGCCGCCTGGTTCAGCCGGGGGTGGTTGTAGCCGTGGATGCAGGTCCACCACGACGACATGCCATCGACTAGGCGTTTCCCGGTTTCTAGCTCCAGATAGACTCCCTGGGCTGATCGCACCGCAAACACCGGGCCAGTATTGGGCATTGGCGCGTAGGGATGCCACACATGGCGGCGATCGAGCGCTATCAGTTCATCAATCGGTAGCGTATCCATAAACCATAGGGTGTATAGCGCTAGGGCGCGGCCTTGCCAACGCGAAGCAGTGCACCGTAGAAAGTCTAGGCAAGAAACCTATCAACGTACTCCAAATAGGTCTCAGGGTCTTCCAGCATAGGGAAATGCCCAGTGTTCTTGACCAGGGCGTACTCGATTTTGGGATTCAGTTCCGCCGCTGTGCGCCCCAACTCCGCCGGGGTGATTTTGTCGAATTCGCCCGAAACCAACAGGGTCGGTACACTAATTTTGGCAAACTCCACCGGCATGACTTCGGTGGCTTTTTTACTCACCGAGGTAAAGATGGTGCCCAACGCCGTAGCATAGTCGGCGGTTAAGAAGTCGTCCAAAAACGCGATTTTTTCTGCGGCGGGGATGGGGCGGCTGAGGAACCGGGCCATAAAGAAGCGTGGAGCTAATGGGATTTTGCCTAGCCACTTAGGCCGAAAGGCCACCACGTAGCCGCCAAACTTGTAGAAGGCTTCAAAGGCAGCTTTGTCGTACTCAAAAATTCCGTTGCAGGTCAGAATGGCGCGATCGCACAGCTCCGGGTACTGGTTCAAAAAGTACACCGCTACCGATGCCCCCATGGAGTGGGCGTTGAGCAAAACTTTGGGCAAGTTCAGCGCCTTTAACAGCGCGGCCAAATCATCGGCGTAGGTGTCTAGCTCGTAGCCGCGCGCTGCCGCCGCCTCCTGCTGGTCGGGAGCCAGGCGCGATCGCCCGAAGCCGCGCATGTCGTAGAGTAGGCAGTCGTAGCGATCGCTCAATGCCACCGCCGTACTCTGCCAGTAGCGGGCCGACCCAGCCCAGCCGTGAATAAACACCATCACTGGTTTAGTCGAAGCCGGATCGCGCGGCGTATTGGTGCCGATCCACTCGTAGTAGTGGTTAACCTGGTTGACGTCAAGGTAGGGCATGGCTAAGCAGACTCGGGCTTAGGCATAGACGAGGGATGCAGCAGCAGATCAGCGGTAGACCGCTGCTCAACCATTTCGCGGGTGATCATGCAGCGCTTCAGGTCTTTGCGTGAGGGCAGCTCATACATAATGTCGAGCATCAGCTCTTCGATAATGCCGCGTAGGGCGCGGGCTCCGGTCTTGCGGCGGTAAGCTTCTCGGGCGATCGCCCGCAGTGCGTCTGGCTTAAACTCAAGCTGCACATTGTCCATCACCATCAGCTTTTGGAACTGCTTCACCAGTGCGTTCTTCGGCTCAGTCAAAATCGCCATCAGCGATTCTTCATCTAGCGGCTCTAGCACCGAAGTCGCGGGAATACGGCCAATAAATTCAGGTATCAGGCCAAACTTTACCAGATCGTCAGGCTCCAAATTACGCAGCACGTCGGCGGTGCGTTTTTCGCGCGAGAACTGCCCTTCTCCGGGCTGCACAAAGCCAATCGACTTCTTGCCAATTCGCTGTTCAACAATTTTTTCTAACCCAACAAAGGCACCGCCGCAGATAAACAAAATGTTGCTGGTGTCGATCTGAATGCAGTCTTGGTAGGGGTGCTTGCGGCCCCCCTGGGGCGGCACGTTGGCCACGGTGCCCTCTAGCATTTTGAGCAGCGCCTGCTGCACACCCTCCCCAGACACATCGCGAGTGATGGAAGGGTTCTCGCTCTTGCGGGCAATTTTGTCGATCTCGTCGATGTAAATGATGCCGCGCTGGGCTTCTTCCACATCTAGATCGGCTACCTGAAGCAGCCGTAGCAGAATGTTTTCTACATCTTCGCCCACGTAGCCCGCCTCGGTGAGGGTGGTGGCGTCGGCGACAGCAAAGGGCACTTCGAGAATGCGGGCCAGGGTTTGAGCCAGCAGCGTTTTACCACAGCCTGTGGGGCCAATCAGCAAGATGTTTGACTTCTGTAGCTCAACGACATCGTCGGCTGATTCCCCCTCAGACCCTTGCAGGTAGCTCAGGCGCTTGTAGTGGTTGTAGACCGCTACCGACAACACCTTTTTGGCCTCATCCTGGCCAATGACGTGATCGTCGAGGTAATTCTTAATTTCCCGGGGCTTGGGAATTTGGTTGAGGGCAATGGCCGGAGCGGTGCGTGGGCGATCGGCGGCGGTGTCGCGCCGGGGCACGGGCTGGGCGATCGCTGTGCCCGAGTCAAACAGCTCTTCGTCTAAAATTTCGTTGCACAGGTCAACGCACTCGTCACAGATGTAGACCCCCGGCCCCGCAATCAGCTTGCGCACCTGCTCCTGAGACTTGCCGCAAAACGAGCACTTAAGATGGGAGTCGTACTTAGACATAGAATGATGACCCTAGTTTAGTGCAGTCATAGTGGGGGCGGCGGGAAGATACTGCTGCTCAACAACATCGTCAATCAGCCCGTAGGCTTTTGATTCGGCGGCAGACATGTAAAAGTCGCGCTCGGTGTCACTCTCGATGCGCTCTATCGGCTGCCCGGTGTGGTGAGCGATCAGCTCATTCAGCCGGTTCTTGTGGTAAAGAATCTCTCTCGCCTGGATCTCGATATCCACGGCCTGGCCCTGGGCACCCCCCAAGGGCTGGTGAATCATAATCCGCGAGCTTGGCAGGGAAAGGCGCTTGCCCTTGGCCCCCGCACAGAGCAAAAACGCACCCATGCTGGCGGCAAGCCCAAAGCAAATCGTCACTACGTCAGGGCGAATTTGCTGCATGGTGTCATAGATCGCCATGCCCGCCGTCACAGAACCGCCTGGAGAGTTGATGTAAAGCTGGACATCCTTCTCGGGGTCTTCAGCATCTAGGTACAGCAGCTGAGCAACAATAGAGTCGGCTACCTCATCCATCACCGGAGTGCCCAAAAACACAATGCGTTCCCGCAACAGGCGAGAATAGATGTCAAATGCCCGCTCCCCCCGCCCCGATTGCTCTACAACAACGGGCAGCATACTGCGAACCTGGTTAGCACTCAGGGCAGACTGGCTCAAGCTCAAGATAGGGCTACTCAATGGGTTCGATGCAATCATAATGGGTTTGCGCGAGATTTCAAGGGCTTAGGAATATTGCGTTACGGTCAGAGGGCCAGAGCACCCGACACTGGGCTAGATGTTTCAGACTAACAAGCCATCGATTAGCCTACCCGACATTATGCCCCAAAAATTTAGGTTCACGGGGTGGGCTAACCGATGGCTTGCTGAAATCTATAGACAAGCGCAAACAGTTCTAGCTGTCCTTAGCCTTGCTGGCCTTGGCCGTATCTGCTTCAACCGCTGCGGCATCGTCGGCT
>JANPIO010000399.1:0-2345 GCA_031425055.1 Phormidium sp. VAR_61_metabat_6 | reverse complement strand
CAACGCCACAAACGTTTGACGGTGCTGCCGAAATAGCGTGTATCCGTAGACGCCGATAATTGCCAGCAGGCAGAGGTGAGTGAGGGTACCATAGGTGCCGATGATGTCGCCCGGCATCCAGCCGTGAATGTCGATTAGCTGATTCATGTCGCCGTGCTCGGCCTCGACCCACATTGAGCCAAAGGGAATAGAGGCTTTGCCCTTAGGAACTTGCTGCCATAGCCATACCTGGCCCCAAAAGCAAAAGGCTGCCCCCAGCACCACCGGGAATCGGTAAAAATCCCACCGAAAATACTCGGGCAGGGGGAAGTAAAAGCCCACGATCAGCAGGGCCGACAGATAGATTTCACCGCCAATGCCGCCGAAGGAAAACAGCATATCGAAGGTGTCGGCGGGTAGTAGCCAGGTCATGTAAAACTGCACCACCGCCAGCCCTATGGCCAGCACCATGGGCCAGCGTTTGCCCTCGCGTCGCCCGGCCCAAAACAGCAGACCCAGCAGGGTGAAAATGCCGAGGTAGACAACGAGCGATCGCTGCGGGTTCAGCGTCGTCCAGCCGATGGGCAAAGGTAGTGCCTGCCGCCCCGCTAGCCAGGCGATGGTAGCGTGACCAAACTCGTGCAGCCAAATTTTGATGCCAAACAGCAGCGCATTCACGATAGGCATGGCGTTCATCAGCATCCCCAACAGCATCAGGCCGGGGAAGATCAGCCCGTTACTGTAGCGATTTTGAAATGACAATAAATCGGTATCGTCTGTCGGTGGGTCGGTCTGGGGCTTTGTCTGCCGGTGCGGCGATCGCCGCTTTGCTCCCAGACTCGTAGGGAGATCTGCTTCTAGCAAAGCGGTGCTAGCGGGATTGGGCTCGGCAACAGCACTCTTCTCTAGATGGGTCTTGAGGGTAGTGAAGGCCCACTTGAGGGGCTTTAGGGCGGCGCGATCGCCTCGACACAGCAGCTCCGCCCGCCGCTTAAAATACACCGACTCTACTTGGGCCAGGGGATCTCCCACCGATAGTCCCAGTTCTTCGTAGGCGCGCACCACGGCTACTGGAGCTAGGGCCTCCGTGAAGGAACTCGGTTGGGGTGTCGGTGTAGCAGCTTTACCTGCGTCGATTGTGGAACTTAGTGTCTCACTAGCCTGCGGTTCATTAGAGAGGGAAACCTTTGAAGATAGTGACAGCAAAGCGATTTCCTCACTCCAAACAGGCTGAGCCTCGCCTGTTTGGGTGCCGTAGAGTTGCACAATACCAAGGTCAGAGGGCTGCAACTTTTCCATGGCGCGGCGAACGTAGGCCACCGTCACCGATTGGGGTGGGGCGGGGCTACCGCTAAACCATAGTTGCAAACAGTAGCTCTGGCGATCGCCCTGCACCGTAATGCCTTTAGGTTTAAGGGCGTGGGTGAGCAGGGCCGCGATCGCTGCCGCATCCCCGTCCTTAGCCTGCTCCAGTAGCGAAGGAGTCGTCATCGCGCTGAGCTATCCCGTACCGTAGATATTCCCAGACTACCCACACGCCACCGTTGATACCCGTCCCTCGATAAAATGGTTTGCACCGATTTAATAGTAGGAAGCCAAACCATGAGGGCAGGGTCTTGAGTACAGCGGCTAGCCTCGGCGGCCTAGTGATTGCGGGCGAGCGCAGCGGCGTGGGTAAGACCACCGTCACCCTGGCGCTACTGGCGGCCCTGGCGCAAAAATCGCCGCGCGTCCAGTCGTTTAAGGTGGGGCCAGACTACATCGACCCGATGTTCCACCAGCAGGCGACGGGGCGGCCCTGCTACAACCTCGACCCGATTTTGACCTCAGAAACCTACGTGCAGCGTTGCTTTGCCCACCGCTGCCAGGGGGCTGACTTTGCCTTGGTCGAAGGGGTGATGGGTCTGTTTGACGGCGCGTCTGGGCTCTCGGATGTCGCCAGCACCGCCCATGTGGCCCGGCTGCTGAACCTGCCGGTGCTGCTGGTGGTCGATTGCAGCCGTCTGTCGCGATCGGTGCTGGCGATTCTGCACGGCTACCGCAGTCTTGACCCGCGCGTGACGCTGGCCGGGGTGGTGTTAAATCGGGTGGGCAGCGATCGCCACCTCGAACTCCTCACCGATGCCTTAGCCAGCATCGATCTGCCCATTCTTGGCGTGTTGCGACGGCAAACGGCGATCGCCCTCCCCGATCGCCACCTGGGCCTAGTGCCCACCGCCGAACTCCCCCACCTCCCAGAAATTCTTGCTCGCCTTGCCCACCTCGGCCATACCTGCTTCGACTGGCCCACCCTCACCCCCCTTCTGATTGCTAACCCCACGCCTCCACTCCCCTAACCCCCCGGCGCGCACCCCCGCCCCCCACCC
>JANPIO010000398.1:0-36231 GCA_031425055.1 Phormidium sp. VAR_61_metabat_6 | reverse complement strand
GGCCACCCTGGCCGTGCCGGTGCGAGCCCACCTCAGCGTGCCCATCCGCCTAGAGAACGGGCAGATCTACGGCACATTCTGCTGCTTTAGCAGTCGGCCTGACTTTAGCCTGGGCGATCGCGACCTGACGATCATGCACCTATTTGCCGATTTTGCCTCCCGCCAAATTGGCCGCGAACTGGCCACCCAGCGCACCAACCGCGAAATGCGCCAGCGCCTTGCCTCCGTGCTGGAGTCTGAATCGTTTACCATCGTCTACCAGCCGATTGTCGAGCTGAGCGGAGACAGAATTGTCGGCTTTGAGGCGCTGACGCGGTTTTGGTCTAGGCCCATTCGCAACCCCGATATCTGGTTTAACGAGGCGGCTGAGGTCGGCCTGAGCGAAGAGTTGGAGATAGCGGCGATCGCCAAGGCTCTCAGCGGCTGCGAGCATATTCCTGAGCATATCTATTTGTCGATCAACGTCTCGCCTGAAAACATTTTGAACGGCGCTATCCATCGCGCCCTCCGCGAGGCCCCGCTCCACCGCATTGTGCTAGAGGTCACCGAGCATGTGCCCATCCCCGACTATTCCCAGTTTGACCAATCCCTGGCACCCCTGCGCGATCGCGGCGTTCGCCTTGCCGTTGACGACGCCGGAGCTGGCTACGCCAGTTTTCTGCACATTCTCAAGCTCAAGCCAGAAATCATTAAGCTCGACATTGGCCTAATTCGCAATATTGACACCGACACCACTCGCCGCGCCCTAACCGCCGCCCTGGTCGGATTTGCCCAAGAAAGCGGCAGCAAGCTCGTCGCCGAAGGGGTAGAGACAGCCACCGAACTCGATGCCCTCAGACGGCTTCACGTCAGCATAGCGCAGGGGTACCTGCTCGGGCTTCCCCTACCGATTGGTGAAACCGCAGCGCTGTTTGAGTAAACCAAGTCCCGATTCAAGGCTAGGGCCAAGGCTAGAGGGTTTGAATTTGCCCCACTGATCTCACCCACTAAAACAGCGTGTATTCTAGAGTGTCAGTCTGACCCGAGACACTCGCCCGTAACCCAGGCAGTTAACCCCCAGGCAGTTACAAGGAGACAACGCTATGTGTGGCATTGTGGGATACATTGGCACCCGGCCCGCCGCCGACATTCTGATGGATGGCCTGCGTAAACTCGAATATCGCGGTTACGACTCCGCTGGCCTCGCCACCGTACTCGAAGGCGAGCTGCACTGCGTGCGCGCCAAGGGCAAACTGCAAAACCTGCAAGACAAGCTCGACGGTGAAGAGAACCCTGCCCGCCTGGGCATTGGCCACACCCGCTGGGCCACCCACGGCAAGCCCGAAGAATATAACGCCCACCCCCACCGCGACGGCTCCGGTCGCCTGGCCGTGGTGCAAAACGGCATCATTGAAAACTACCGCGAGCTGCGCGAAACCCTCAAAGCCCTAGGGCACGAGTTTGCCTCCGACACCGACACCGAGGTGGTGCCTCACCTGATTGAGTCACACCTGAGCCAGCTCAACCCCAACGACACCCAGGGCAGGTCTCTTTTACTGGAAGCCACCCGCCGCGCCTGCCAGCAATTAAACGGGGCCTTTGCTCTGGCGATCGTTTCCGCCGACTTCCCCGACGAGCTGGTGGTGGTGCGCCAGCAGGCCCCCCTGGTAATTGGCTTTGGCCAGGGCGAATTTTTCTGCGCCAGCGACACTCCGGCGATCGTGCCCTACACCCGTGCCGTGCTGCCGATGGAGAATGGCGAGTTGGCCAGCCTCACCCCCCTGGGAGTGGAGGTGTATAACTTTGCGGGCGATCGCCAACGCAAGCACCCCATCACCCTGAACTGGAACCCCATCATGGTGGAGAAGCAGGGGTTCAAGCATTTTATGCTCAAGGAGATCTACGAGCAGCCCGGCGTAGTGCGCACCGCCCTCGAAACCTACATCAACAGCACCTGGACTGTGGACGCCGCCAGCACCTCGTCGCCCATTAGCCTGGGCCTGCCCGACGCCCTGCTCGACGGCCTAGAGCACCTGCAAATTGTGGCCTGCGGCACCAGCTGGCACGCCGCCCTAGTCGGCAAATACCTGATCGAAAACTTAGCTAACCTGCCCGTGATGGTGCAGTACGCCTCCGAGTTTCGCTACTCGCCGACACCGCTGATTCCCAGCACCCTGACCATTGGCGTTACCCAGTCGGGCGAAACCGCTGACACCCTGGCCGCCCTGGAGATGGAGCAGAATCGGCGCGCTGCCCATCCCGACCCCCGCTTTGCCCCCCGCATGGTGGGCATCACCAACCGACCCGAAAGCTCGCTGTCGCGGCTGGTGCCCCACATTATTGACACCCACGCAGGCATTGAGATCGGCGTTGCCGCCACCAAAACCTTCACCGCCCAGGTGATGGCCTTTTACTTTTTGGCGATCGATCTGGCCCACCGCCGTGAAACTTTGACGGGCGATCGCATCGAGACCATTCTCAACGGGCTACACCAGCTGCCCGCCTACATCGAGCAGGTGCTCGAAAGCCAGGAGCGCTATATCGAAGAGCTGGCCCACGAGTTTAACGAAACCCAGGACTTCATCTTTTTGGGCCGAGGCATCAACTTCCCCATCGCCCTCGAAGGGGCGCTGAAGCTGAAAGAAATCAGCTACATCCACGCCGAGGGCTACCCGGCAGGCGAAATGAAGCACGGGCCGATCGCGTTACTGGATGCCAAGGTGCCGGTGGTGGCGATCGCCATGCCCGGCAGCGTCTACGACAAGGTGCTCTCTAACGCCCAGGAGGCTAAGGCCCGCGATGCCCAGCTGATTGGCGTGGTGCCCATGAACGACACTGATGCTCAGGAAACCTTCGATCGGCTGCTGCCGGTGCCCGTAGTCGATGAGCTGCTGTCGCCGATTGTGGCGGTGATACCGCTGCAACTGCTGGCCTACCACATCGCCGCCCGGCGCGGACTAGATGTTGACCAGCCTCGCAACCTAGCCAAGAGCGTAACGGTAGAATAGGCCAAGATGGCAAGATTTTTAAAGAATCTTGCCATCTTAAATAAATTGAGGATGCTGTTCTACACCAGCTTTGTACAGCAACGTTCATGGCAGCAAGAGATCTCTTTCACAAGGCAGTGAGACATGGTCTTGAGAAAGACCAGTGGCGTATTTCTAACGATCCTCTAGAGCTGGAATGGGAAGAGGTCAAGGTTAAAATTGATTTAGCGGCTGAACGGCTGATTGCGGCTGAACGAGGCGAAGAAAAAATTGCCGTAGAGATTAAGAGCTTTATTAGCCCATCTCCAGTAAGCGATTTCCATACTGCTTTAGGGCAGTTTTTGAACTACAGAATTATGCTAGAGGTTAAAGAGCCTGAGCGTGAGCTTTATCTGGCCATACCGATAGATACCTACGAGACATTTTTTCAAAGCCGTTTTGCTCAGACGGCTATGGAGCGTTACCAGCTTAAGCTCATCGTCTACAACCCGGTCTCAGAGGAGATTGTCAGATGGATAAGTTAGAGCACTATCGAACCTGCATTCAAGAGCTGCTAGAGCAGCATAGTCAGTACAAAACTCAGGAAAAAGAGGTTGATAATCTACTTGTGTTTGATACAACGCGTGACCACTACCAGTTGATGCGCGTGGGTTGGAAGGGGCTAAGTCGGGTTTACCATACGGTGCTTCATTTCGACATTGAGGATGGCAAAATCTGGCTTCAGCAAAACACAACAGATATTGATGTTGGCCAAGAACTCGTCGATATGGGTGTTGCCAAGGAGGATATTGTTCTGGGGTTGCATCCTAGCTATAAGCGCCCATACACCGGCTACGGAGTCGCCTAGGACAGTTGAACGAAGCCCTGTACTCACTTGAGTAGCAGTGCGGGAGACTATATTCGAGATATGAGGCCGAAGCGTTAGGAGCTAGCTGGTCATGCCGAAGAAGAAAACTGCATCAGTTGTTGGAACTTGGCACATCTACGAAATGGAGCAATGGGATGAGGATTATTTCAATATGGAGGTGCAGGCCTACATCACGATCAATCAAGGTGGGGCTGGAGATTTTCAATTCGGCTTGGTCGCTGGAGGTTTGGATGGAGACTTTGTCCGAGATGGCGATACTGAACGGTTTGAGTTCACCTGGGAGGGTAATGATGAGTGTGATGAAGCTTCTGGTAGTGGCTGGCTGAGGTTAAAGTCAGCGGATGAGGTGGAAGGGAGCATTAAGTTGCATGGGGGCGATCGCTCTGCCTTTGCCGCCCGGAGAGCTTGATAGTTCTATTGCTGCCTTTAGATGAAACAACGTTCAAGGTTCTGCTTAGGATCTGCCCAAGCCTGACGGCCTAAGGATCGACTACGCCTGCGTGAATGAAGCCTGTTTGATTTTTGGCAAGCTACCCCTTACCGGGAAAGTTTGTTAGCAGTTTTGGTGAGCCGCTGGCTTCTGGGCCGATTAGCTGAGATTAAGGAATTTTCACTAATCGACGAATTTCAAGACCGCTGGGCTACTTTAGAGAGGCCTATGCTCTATATGTAGACAGGCTGAAGAAAGCCTAGCGCTAGATGCCCCCTCTGGCTAAACGATGCCGAAAGACCTGCAATACTACGCCAAGAAGTTCGCGAAGCTGAACGTGAATAAGCATCGAGAGCGGGGCACTGCGCCTCACAAGCCCGTGCTGTTGATCTCGTTGATAGAGTTGATCGAGCAGGGCAAGATTCGGCTAAATCAGGTGCCGCTGTCGCCAGAGCTAATTTCGACGTTTTTGAAGTATTGGCGCAGTCTAGTCAGAACCGATCATCGCTCTGATATTTCGCTGCCGTTTGTGCATTTGACGGGGGATGGGTTTTGGCACCTGGCGTTTTACCCCGATAGTGAGACGGCAACACCGACGGGGTTGGGCCGCAAGGGGGTGACGGCGGTGCGGCGCATTGTGCAACATGCGTGGTTAGACCCGGAGCTGTTTGCGATTTTGCAAGACCCAGGGCAGCGGGTGATTTTGCTGCGGCTGCTGATCGATAGCTGGTTCGCGGGGCGCTCATCTGAGATTGAGCAGCTATCATTAATCGATGAATTTGAGTCAGTGAAAACTCAGCTTTTGCGGGAGGGTGGCGCGACTTATAGAGTTGAAGACCTGAAGGATGAGGAGAATATCGTCGTCAGGCATGGGGCGTTTCGCAAAATTGTGGTGTCGCTCTATGACCAGCGCTGTGCGTTTTGTGGGTTAAGGATTATTAGCGCGGATGGGCAAGACATTGTGGATGGTGCCCACATTAAGCCGTTTGCTGAGTTTAGGGATGATCGCTTTGTGAATGGGCTGGCGCTCTGCAAGAACCACCACTGGGCGTTTGACCATGGCTGGTTTGGGGTGGATGACAACTACCGAATTATGATTCCGCAGGAGCGGTTTACAGAAGAGCCAGCGGTGGAAAGTCGAGAGATGGAGGCGTTTGACGGAGAGGTGATTGGGCTGCCGACAGAGAGGGAGTTTAGGCCAAGTCTGGAGGGGTTGAGGTGGCATCGGGCGAGGTGGGAGATAGGATAAAATTCACTGTCCTTCAAATGCTTTTAACCCAAAACCAGAAACTCAAAAGACCCTATCTCACCCCTCATCAGTTCTTATTAGCGGCTAAAGTCTGCTCCATAGCTGCTGACGCTTATTATTTAAAGCTTAATACATAAAAAAACTGGATTAATGCCTACTCCCTAGCTGCTAAGCAGTTCTGCTTAAGCGTAGCTATAGTTCTCCGAAGCAGCTCAGGAGTTCTTGTCAGCGCTTAACAAGTTCTCCTTAATCACAAAGCAGTTCTTCCTAACAATTTATAAATTCTGTCTAAGCATCGATTAGTTCACCGAAATAGTCACAGAGTTCTCAGTAAAGCTTAACCAGTACTATATCCGCATTAATACGTAAGACATAGAGAATGTAGCCAAAACAATCAAGGGTTATTTTTTCTTTCTCAAGATATTAAGCGTAAAACCACAGAAATCCTTTTACCCCTTTTGAAGATTTCTTGCCCTGTGCATAAAATTTTCATATCACTTCAGCCTATCAGCATACTTTTGAACCTTGGGTGTCAACTCTGAACGCAAGTTGATCACCCGGTCAGCCCCTCCAGTTCTCTTATTCAAACTCCCAAGGAGGGAGTACCACCATGGCACGCGCCAAACGCACATCTACCACTCTTCAAAAAGCAGAACGCCGCGCTTCCGGTATGGGGTCTATCGCCTCCGACCTCAACTTAGGTAATGGCATGACCCTACCGTCATTCTGGGCCGAAATTGAAGCCATGCGCGATCGCCAGAACAAGTACAACGAACTGCTTTCCACCGTCGATCAACTCTACAACGAGATGCTAGACGCCGAAAAAGCCCTGGCCGAGAAATCCGAAAGGATGCTCAATGCCGTAGCCGTGGTCTATGGCCGCAAAAGTTCCGAGTATGAAATGGCGGGCGGCAAGCGGAGGCCTGAGCGGCGACGGTCTAGCCAGTCTGCTTCCGACCAGCAGTCAGTCGCTTAGTCACTTAACCCAAAACCAAGTCAGTTTGAGGGACGATCGCATACTGCCATGCGATCGCCCTTTGTTTTTGGGCATGCCCACTGAAGGGAAACGAAGTTCAAATTACCAGGTGCAAGATGTGAGTCTACAGACGCCGATCGTTAATTGGTGCTTGATGGGCCATGGGGGCTGTATATTCAGCCGTGTAAAGGCTGGCATCGAAGCGCAGTCCGCTCGAACCTTCGCCACGGCCAATGCGCTTGCGTCGCCCCACCCAGAGGTAGCGTTTGCCGTCGAGCCAGCGAGTGTATTGGAACGATCGCGTCACCTGTACCCCTTCGCGGGGGACTTCTTCTTCGTGCAGGCGCAGGGGCGGTTCATCCTCTATGGAGCGGCTGAGGTCGGTACGCAACAGCAACCCCCGGGGATGCACCTCGCGGCGGCTGCCGTCGGGTAGGGTGCGCAGCAGGGTGCGGCGTTCGAGGGCAATGGTGGCAATCTGACCGGTGGGCACCGGGACAAAGGGTAGCCACTGATCGGCCACGGGGGTCATCAGGCGGTAGATCAGCTCGGCGGTGATCTCGGTGGCGTCAAGCTGCTGTCGGGCGGTGGGGGTGGGTGGCTCCATCTGGCGCTCCATGGGCTGGCCCGAGGCCCCCTGCACGGTGTGTTCTACGGCCCACACCAGGTTGGCCATTTCGTCGCGGAACCAGGTGATGGTTTCGAGCGGGTCGCCTTCTAGATGAGTGGGCAGGGTGGGAGGCAAAAAGAATACATCCTGGAGCGATCGCGGCAAATTGGGGCGGCTAGTGAGGGAAAACATTGTCCAGCGGGTGCCGTCTAAGTTGCGAGAGGGGTTCACCGTGGCAGTGACGCCAAAGGTGTCGCGCACCGTCAGCGATTTGACCCGAAACACCGAACCCACCGGCAGCTCGACGGGAATCAAAAACCAGTCGTTGCTGTAGACCAGGCCGTACTCAGCCAGCAGCATGCGGCCCAGGTCAGTCGGCCCCGCCTCTAGGCTGCCAAAGCTAACGCGGGCATCTTCAAACTCCCAGTAGCGATCAGCGGGCATACCCGGGTAGCGCACTGGGGCAGGCAGCATGGGGGTGAAATCGAGGGGCTCAACGGCGGCGGGCTGGGCCGCTGCGCCCAGGTCGGGGGTGCGGGCGGCGGTGAAGGAATACCAGTCAAGCTGGCCATCGGTATATTCATCGGCGGCGAGGGTAATAGCATCGCCGCCAAAATCGGCCCCCAGAGCCAGGGTATATTCTTGCCGGGGTGGCACCCAGGCGCTTTGCTCAGTAGCAGCGGGTTCGCTGACATGCTGGTCGTACCAGCGTAGCCAGCGGGCGGCGGGCGGCAGCAGGTCGGGCACGCTAACCCCGTCAAAGGTCGCAGGCAACCCGGTTAACTCCCCAGCGGCATCGACAAAGGAGCGCAGAGCCGCAGCTAACCGGTGGCCGTCGATCGCCCGTCCGGCAAAGAGGGCCTGCCAGGTTTTACCCTTAGGGTCGGCATCGGGGGCAGGTAGGGCAGTATCGGCAATGTCGAGGGCAAAGTCGGCCCGCAGCTGCGATCGCAGACCAGTAACTCCTGCCGCCGCTGCCAGTCGCAGAAAATGTTCCCCGGCTTCTGCGGCCAGGCGTGGGTGGGCGGCGCGAATGGCCTCGCGCTCGACCACTACTTCGAGGGGCAGGTCGAGATGTTGATAGTCGGTGGCGGCATCGCCCTGCTGGGCGGGGGCATAGCGGCTGAGGCGGGCGGTTTCCCCGGTCAATTTAACCGCGATCGGCGAGCCGGCATCTTCGCCCTGAAATTCGGTGAACTGCCACTGCCGCAGCAGCATCCAGAGGGGGTCGGCCACAGGGGCCTGCAGGCCCTGACTCAGGTCAGCGGTGTAGGGGTTGACCTCCAGGCGAGCCCAGGTGGTGATCGACGCGGCGATAGGAATTAGGCTGGTGGCTAGCACCGCGTCGGTGGCTAGCACGCGACCATAGTTGACGGAGAAATTAGTCATTGTTAGATACAGACCTTTTGCCAAGGGTGGTCGAAAGCTTTGCTAGGTACTGGGAGGCGATCGCCTCCAGGTTGATCGAGGGCCGCTGGCGCGAAGGGTCTTCGGGTAGATAGACCGCCGGCAGCATGCCACCCCCCAGCACCGGAATTTCGCGCGGCCCCACCCCCCGCAGTTTAGCTAAGTCCAGCGTTTCGCTCACCGTGTCGAGCAGGGCATCAAAGCTCCAAGTGGTCTGGCTGAGACTGGGCGGCACGGCCAAAATCAGGGTTTGGGGCGGGCGGGCAGCGGGGGCATCGTAGTGGAAGGTGAGGCCCGTGGTTTCAGTCGCCGCCGGAATCATCTCGCTCCAGCCGTCGCAGAAGAGACCGGCTAGGGGGGCAGCCCAGTCGACCTGGCCCAAGGCGGCGATCGCCAGCAACGGCTCGGCGGGGGGCGCAGGCAGCGTCAGGGCCACCCAACTCTGACCGGGGGAATGGGGCAATTGCACCACGTTGTAAACCGTCTGGTGGTCGGGGTTAATCAACTCAGCCCCAGTCAGCACTGACACCAGCGCATCGACCTCCGGGCGCACCGTAGCCATCTGCTGGAGCCAGGTCAGCGGCACGAATGGGTCTTCCCCCACCAGGGCCAACTGTTCAGCCTGGGAGGCTTGCAGTTCGAGCTGGTTGGCCGGGGTGAACAGCGGCACAATAGGGAATGCTTCGCCAAAAATAATCCGCAGCCGCGCGATCAGGTGGTCAGCCCAGCGAGCCTGAAAGGTGGCGTCTGTGGGCGGGGGGGATTGAAAGGCGACGATCGCCGCTTGAAGCCGCTGCTGAACCTGCGATCGCTCAGCCAACACCCGCTCGACCTGGGCCACTAATTCCACTAGGGCTGCCTCGGTATCGGCACTATCAAGGGGTAAGGCATCGGGGGCACCCACGGCGGCGGCCTGGGCTAGAGCCATGCGCAGAGTCGGTGCTGCCGGATCGGCCAGGGCCGCGGCCAGGGCGGTCAGGGCGGTTTCCAATTGCCCCGTTGCGGCCTCCACCCGGCCCTGGAGTTCTGCCAGGTCAAAGCCGGGTAAAACTTCGCCCTCCGGCGGCAGCAGATCGCGGCTATCTACTGGGCGCTGCCGAGTAATAACGGTGTGAATCAGCTGAAGCAGTGCTCGCAGGGCACCTAGGCCCACGGCGTTGGGGGTGGCCTCGGGTGGTGCATCTAGCAGCTCGATCGCCAGCTCGGGGCTGGGGTCGGCCACCTGGCGGGCAAACACCTGGGCTAGCCGCAGCTCTAGTTCTGAGGGCTGTTGGGCGTTGGTGGTGAGGCTGGCCAGCACTAGGGAGAGGGGCGATAGCTGCGCATCGGCCAGGGTAGCGGTGAGGGTGGCCACAGGCTGGTCGCCTTGCAGCACCTGGGCCGCTAGCTGAAACTGAGCCGGGTCGCCCAGAGTCTCGGCGATCCAGGTGTTGAGTCGGGGTTCGGCCTCGGCCCTTGGATCGCTCAGCCCGGCCCAGGCGGGGGGCGGCGCTGTGGCCTGGAGCACCACCACCACCCGCTGCTGAAACATCGTGCCGGTGCGGGGGGTGCGAATCACCTGGGGCTCGGGTGGGCGACCCTGGCGATCGAGAGCGGCCAGGGCGGCTCCAGCCCGTTCGTAGTTGCCCTGCACCGTCTGGTAGACCGTTTCGGCCACTAGCAGATCGCTGACCGCATCGAGCCAGTCGTCGAGCTGGGTGAGGGCGGCGGTCAACTGAGCGCGATCGCCCGCTCCAGGGGCAGGCTGAATCGCCGCCAGCAAGCCGTTGGGGTTCTGCCGCCACTGGGTCAGCAGCGCCACCCCATCGACCACGTCGCGGGCAGCAATGCTTTCAGCAGCAGTGCTGGTGACAGTGGGGCTGGTGCTCTGGTAGGGGGCCAGCTTACGAATCGGCAGAATGTACTGGGCCAGCAGAATGTTGCGATCGCGCAACCCCCGTTCAAAGCGGTAGCCCAGCAGGGCGGCGAGGGGCTGTCCCTGGGCTACGCCTTCGATCAGCGAGAGGGCAATGCGCACCCGCTCAGAGCTGAGGTCGATGTTGAGGGCGGCACGATCGCTGCCCGGTGCCACCGCCCCGCTGGCGCTACCCCGGTGGCTGAGGTGGCCGCTGCGCAGCAGAGCAGCGGTAGTAGCCTGGGCTAGGGAAGGGGCATGCACGTAGCCCAGACTGTCAGGCATCTGGTCAGGGCGCAAATTTTCGACCCAGCCGTAGCCGCCCAGGTATACCCCGGTGGGCCGCGATCGCCGCACCTGCTGCAACCGCCGCTGCGCCAGCGAGGTATACCAGGCATCGAGGCGGTAGGAGTAGCAGTCGAGCACAGCCCGAAAGGCGCGATCGATCTCCTCCACTGGCTGGCTGGCCAGTTCGTCGAGGCTGTCCAGAAAGGTCGTGAGGTTTCGCAGGTCGGGCTGATCGCGCAGCAACACGTCTCGCAGCTGGAGCGACAGGTAGTCGGCGAAGGTTTGATTGCCGGTAAGGGCGGGCAGCACCACCGCCGCCTGCTGTTCCGGGGTTTCTAGATAGACTTGGCGGGCAGAGACTTCAACCGGCGATTGAATGCCAATCAAGGAGCGCACCTGGAGCGATGACTTCTCGGGCAGCACCTGGATTGCGCCCACCGCTAGCAGGTGACGATCGAGCCGTTTGGTGGCAGCCTGATCTAATTCTCGCAGGGCGGCGTGGGCCACCAGGGCCTCCAGCAAAATGCTGGCTCGGGTCGACTGGTGCAAAGCGCTGCGACCGCCGCTGCCGCTGCGCGTCTGACGGGCAATCTCAGCCAGGTAGTTGGGCTCCAGGGGGCCCTTGGGATCAGCCATCTCCCCCTGCACCCAGGGGCCAGGCAGCGGGCGGTTGTTAGGCGCGGTGGCCATTTGAATAATCTTGCCGCTATTAAACAGCGGCCCGGCGAAGGAGGCAAACTGCGGTAGCACTAGGCTCCGCAGCAGGTCAGACTGAATCTCAGCATAGGTCTGAAACCCCTTGGTGTTGGCCACAGTTTCGGCATCCACCACACGGCGAAAGCGTTTAGCGGCAGCGATTGGCGACAGCTGAAGCAACTTCAGCAGGTCATCGTCGGGATTACCGCTGCTGCCTACCTGAGACACCTGGGCCAGCCCCTCGCGCCAGTACCAGCCCAGCACCTGTAGCAGACGCTGGAGCATGGCCTCAATGCCACCGGTGCGATCGGGCTGAAAGCGGCGACTGGCCACCACGGGCAGCAGGCCATAGGGCTGTTTGCCAATACGAAAAGCCTCAAAGGGGCCAAAGGGTCGCAAAAATTTGAGGGCGTGGTCGCGGGCCAGATCGAGATGGCTATCTTTGACCACCGGGTCGAGCAGCTCATCAAGGTAGTAGCCCAGGGTACTTTGCCACAGGGCATCGATCATGAGCGCCGTGGTGCGGCTGGCCCGCAGGTCGGCATAGGGGGCCACCGATAGGTCGCCACTGCCGCTGGGTAGCCCCAGGCCAGTAATCAGGCGGGTGCTGGCGCTGTGCTCGTCAGTCACCGGGGGCTGGGCTGGGTTAAGTTGGGCCGCTAAAGCCTTGGGGTCGGTGGTGTAGCCGGCCCGCCCGCTGTCGGTATTGTTAGTGGGAGTACCCTGGGGCACAAAGGCAAACCCGTCGGTGTACTGGTGGTTGTGCAGCAGGCTAGCCAGGTTGGTGGCGCTCTGCTCTGGGGTTAGGGTCCAGTCGACCCCCGTGACTACCAGGCGAGCGACGCCCTTGGCCAAGCTTTTGCCAGCGGGCAGGTCGCCAGCGTCAATGGTGATGGCCATGCCCACTCGCAAAGCCTCGTCGTAGTCGGTGGCCCAGCGCATCGCCGGGTCAATGGGCAGGTCATCGGCAGCGGGCGGCGAGGTCGATCGCGCCAGGGCGGGGCTGACGCAAAGACTGTCGGGCACGGTGGCCCCCCACTTGCGAAACAGCGGTACCAAGTTGGTGCCGACTTGCTCAAAACCCACCGCCACCCAGCGATCGGGCAACACGACGGCGCGGGCGCTTTGGGTGCTGCCGCTAACGCGGGGAGCGAGTTCAGGAAAGGCAGGCTCTCCACTCCTATCCAGCAGGTTGAGCGGGGTCAGCTGCCGCACCACCCAGGCGGCGCGAGTGGGCGAGAGCTGACGGGCCAGCTCTGTCCAGGCGGTGGCCGTCTCGGCGTCATTGGCCTGCCAACGAATGCCCCAGTACCACTGCCCTAGGGCAATCTCCTGGGGCAGCAGATCGCTCTGGTGGCTGTCGAGGTGCACCTGGTCAGGAAAAATGCGGATATGCAGCTGCTGGCGACCGTTGACGGTAAAAAACCGAGTTTCTAGGCGCACGGGCAGCAGCGCGACGGGAACCTGGCCATCTAGGCCGTCAAATAGCTGTTCTGGGGGGCGGGCCGTCACCACGGCATCGATTAAATCGCCAATGCGATTGTCAAAAATGCCAATCTGATCGCGCAGGCGATCGCGATCGCCCCGTATAGCCGCTAGTTCTGCCTCGGTGGCGCTGACTGTCGCCGCGCCCAGGCGCACCTGGTTGGCCACCTCCACTTCTCGCTGCCGCAGCTGGGCTTCGGCCTGGGCCAGCTGCATCTCCGTCCGCTGCCGCTGGAGGCGTACCGCTTGAATAGCCGTGCGTTCGGTCTGAAACGAAGGGGGCATTGCTAGTCCTCTGGTGAAAGCAAGAATCGAGCATGGATGGCAACCCGCATGGGCTGCTGGAGGGTAATAGCCGCCATCTGAGCAGCATCGGCTCCAAAGGTGAGGCCCGCCATCCGCCGCTGCACCCGGCGATCAGCGGCTTGCAGCTGGAGGTAGCGCCCTGGCTCTACCCCAGTGTGGGCCCAGGTCGTGTCACGCCACTCGGTCAGCGTCCCAGGAGTGCTGCCAATTGAGACATCAAACCCAAAGCGCGGCTCGGTGGGCTGCTCCTGAATCAGGAAAAACCAGCCATTGCCCTGGAGCAAATCCTGATCGCGCAGCTTGAAGCCTGCAAACAAAATATCGGGGTCGAGCTTGCCCTGAAACACCGGCAGCTCGATCGCCCCCGCCGGGGGTGGGTCTTGCAGCTTACCGGCAGCATCGGCCTGCCAAGCCAGCAGCACGGCATTGGGATAGCGCTGCACCAAGTCTCCCCGCACCAGCAGCACAATTTGGCCGCCGCTGCCCGCCCCCCGCGAGTGGTTTCCTAGCCCCGCCCCGCGCCGCCAGGTGTGGATGGGCTCAATGTCGGCCCCGCCGTCGAGCCAGTTCCAAAAGAACCGAAACGGGGTGCCGCGCTGGTCGGTGGGGTAGCGCCGCCAGAGCAGCTCGCGGTTCATTTCATAGTTGACCCCGACCATAAACGATTCAATAAAGCGGGGGTTGGTTTCGAGCAGGGTGATCGAGTTGGGCGGAATGATGCCAATGCCGGGGCAAAAGCGGGCCTGGTCGTAGCGAGCCAGATATTGGTAAACCGGCGCGGGCAGCACCGGGGCCGCCATAACGCGATCGAACTGGGGAGTGACGCGTACCCCCTGTAACGAGGTCAACGCCGTCTGCAGACTGGCCCCCTCCAGCTTCACTAGTTCTTGAATGCGTTTGGGCACCATTACCACTGGGTCAAGCCGCGCCAGCAGGGTGCTCGACAGGGCGCTAAGGCTCAGCGGTCGCAGCTGGCCCAGATCAGCTACCTGGGTCAGGGCGGGATCACGCAGCAGCGGCTGGATGGCGCTTTCAAACCGCACCAGGGCGCTGGCCGTTGTTAGCGGCATCGGCAGGGTGTTGGTGGTGGGCACGGTGGGCGGCGCAGCAGGCGGTTGGGTCACTACCGGGGGAGTCGCCACTGGGGGCGTGCCAACTGGCGGTACTCGTGTAATTGGGGGTACGCGCGTGATTGGAGGTGTTCTCAGCTGGGGGGTGGTGCGCAGGGTCGCGCTGGGGCTCAGCCCACCGCCCGCTGCCTGAAAGTTGGTGACCCGGTCAGCGCGGCTGAGCGCTGACGAATTGCGCAGAATCAAATCGCCTCCGGCCCCAACGCTGATAGTGGGGCGCACGGTGTTGTTAGTCGTCAGCGCCCCGGGCGGTAGGGTGTTAAGCACCTCGCCCAGGTTAACAGTGCTGCGAGTGACACTGGAATCTAGGGTGGCAACGGGTTGCCAGGGGCGGGTTGCATCAAGGCGAATCAGCACGGTGCCGCTGGCGTCAATGGTCAGCGGGTTGAGGGTGGGGGTAGGGCTTTGGGTCAGGGTGACAAGCACGCTTTGGGCCCCGGGATTTTGGACGGCGGTTTGCACTAGGGCCTGCATAGTGGTGTGCAGGTTGAAAGTGGCGGGTTGATCAACCGATCGCACTTGTTCGAGGGCGCGCAGGTTGTCAACGTGCTGCTCGGTGATCAGGCCCGTAGACCGCAGGTTGTCGCGCAGGCCCAGCTCCAAAGGCTGGCGTTGGGCGCTGGGGGTGGACAGGGGGCGCGATCGCTCCCGCAATTGCAGCACCTGCTGGCGATTGATGGCAATGCCGGCCACCTCGCTTACCCGCCCGGTGTCAATGGCGTCAAACAACCGTGACCCCATAAGGCCATCGGGCAAAAACTCGGCGGGCTCGACATCGAGGCGACCGGCGGCTAGGCTCTGCACCAGCCGCGATCGCTGTTGAAAGGCCGGTGCCAGGCGATTTTCTACGGTCAGTCGCCGCACGGTGTGCTTGAGCAGCGATCGCTGGGGGCTAGCCAACCGGCGCAGCGACGAGTCCACTGCTGCATCGGGCAGACTGCTGACATGCACCTGGGCCTGCACCGTCAGCGACTGGTGCAGGGTACGGGCGTGGAGCGGGGCGCTAATTTGCAGCAGGCGATCGAAGGGCAGGGGCTTAAAGTGGCGGTTGTAGATATGGCGATCGGCCTCTAGGCTGAGGCGACCCCAGTTGAGGCGATCGTTGGCCTTGAGAATTTCTCCCACTTGCTCCCAGCATTTCTGCATAAAGTCTTCTTGAAATCGGCGCACTACCTCGGCCCCCAACCCAGCCGCCACGCGGGTGCGCGGGTCGAGGTTGAGCTCGCGCATCCAGGCAGGCAGATTGGCATCGACGGTGTGCTGGCGGGCGGGCCACTGACCGTAGATCGGCGCGCCCAGAGCCGGGGTGGCATCGGAGGGACCGGTGGCCAGTTGGGTGGCAGGGGCGTTGAGCGCGGTGGTTAACCCCTCCTGCAGGCTGGGGCTCACCTGGTTAAGGGTGCCAGAACTGAGCTTGGGGGCGCGTAGAGCACCGTCCATCAGCAGAGTGGCGGCGGGGTCAGCGGGGGCGATCGCAGGCAGCTCGGGGCCTCCGTCGCCTACATACATCGGCACAACGCCCACTGAGTCAGGGCAGGCAAAGGGCTTGAGCTTGCGCGCCAGCGACTCAAAATCGCCCAGCGGCCCGGTGGCAAATTCCCAGTGGTAGTAGACAGGCAGCTTCACATCCCCAGGGTTACTGACATCCCAGGCTGGGCCCAGGGGGGCCTTGGGGTCGGAGGCACCGCCCAGGCCACGCACTACCCCGGCGTCAAAGGCGGGTACCAGGCAGGCCACATATTGGCTGTTAGGCTTCAGGTGGCGGGGGCAGAGCAACCGCGACACATTGAGGTCGGGGTGAGTCGCCAGCTCAGTGGCTAGGGGCACAGTAGAGTCTTCGGCCACCATTAGCTGAGTGTGGGCCCAGGCCCACGACTCGCTCAGATCGGGCAGTTCCTGAGCCGCTACCGCCGAGGGAATGGTCAGCACGGGCAGGGGGCGCAGGCGATCGGCTTGGGGGGGCTCTACCAGGGTGCGATCGACCACAATTAGCACCAGCCAGGGCCGCAGTCGCCCTTGGACATTGGCTTTAGCGGGGCTAAACAGCCAGGGCAGATCGGGTGGGTCAAACTCGATCGCTGCAAAGTAGTTGGCCTCGGTGTTGGTAATGCCAGACCGGGGCGAACAGCGCACAATCAGCCGCGGGTCTACCCCCAGCACATCCCCTGGGCCGTAGAGCGACAGGTTGACGCCGTTGGTGCCGGCATGGCTGACAGTGACCCCCACTGACACCTGGGCGCGGGCGGCCAGGGCGGCCCCGTCGTCTACGGCAGCGACCTCGGCCACCAAGCCCCGGCGGGTCCACGGTAAAAAGCGGTATTGAACGTTGGCGGCCATACGCTTTTCCTTGCGGGGTGAGACGTTAGAACAGAACGGGGGACAGAAGGGGATCAGGACAGCTCAAAGGCTTCCACAACTTGGGCAGCGGCAGGGGCCGCTACGGCAAACTGCTGCCGCACCAGGGTCTGGTTACTGGCGTCGGCCACGGCGACTACCGTGGCCAGGGTGGTGGTGTTAACGATCGCCAGGGCCGGTTCTGCCAGACTTAGCTTAGAGAGCGTGGCAGGGCGTAGGGAATCGTTAATCCGCAGCTGTGCCTGGGCCGCCGCCCCCTGGCTGGCCTGTACGGTCAAGAGGGTAGCCAGCAGGTGCTTAACGCTGAGGCTGGCTATGATCAACACCCCGTCAGCCTCGCCCATGCCCGGCTCTAGGTAACGGGTTTCGTAGCTCAGATCGCCACTGACCGCCGCCGGGGTAACGTAGTCGGTAGTGCCCACGGCTACCCCCACATCAAAGGTTTCGAAGGAGGGCTGGGTGAGCCGCTGCTCTTCAGTGAGGTTGAGGTAGGCGGCGCGGGCCAGGTGCTCTCGGGTGCGGCTGGGGTTGGCGACTACGGTATCGCCAATGGTGACCTGCTCTAGGTCAAACCGATTCGCCCCCTGCACCTGGGTTTCACCGTATTTCTCTAGGGTGAGGCCCAGCGGCGCAATCTTCTGGGTGACCCGCAGCTGCCCCAAAGGGTGAGCCAGCACATCGGTTTCGCCAGGTAGGGCGCTGAGGGTGACCAGGGCGTCGGTACCTGCCGGTAGCTGGGCACTCCAATTGTCGGTGTTACTATAGGCGGCAGCCATCAGCGCGGCCACGTCGGTGCTGGCGGCGGGCAGCACGGGCTCGTCGCCCCACTGCTCATCAAAGCTCTCCTCAAAGTCCCAGAACAGGATACTGAACTTGACCTTGCCGCTCACCTGCCAGCGGCCCGGCCCGGCCAGCATGCCTTCGACGGTGATACCCATCAGGGTTTGGCCAAACACCTTGATCACCATGCCGACGCGGAAGTCGATTTCAAAGCGGAAGCGCGGCTGGTAGTAGATCAGCGCGTCAAAACCTAGCCAGCCCTCGATCAGCAGTGGCCCCAGCTCCACCTTGAGCCGCACCTCGGCCCCAAATTGAATAGTGGCTGAGGTCACCGCCAGGTAGCACTGAATAGTGATCTTGACGATCGCAATGTCGAACCGCAGGCCAACGCGATCGAGCTTCGAAGGCAGTCCGGCAGGCAGGTCGCGGAAGCGGGGGTGAAAGCCGCCCACCGCCACCACAAAGGCCGGGTTGTCGCCAAAGTCAATTTGCAGCACCAGCGACCCGGTGAGCTCCAAAATTTCGACCAGGCGCGAGTTGCGCAGACGGGCGTAGAACCCAAACCGCTGGTTGTCAAAGTCGAGGTAGCCCAAAAAGTCGCAGATAATGCGCACGATGCTGCCCGTCTGGGTTTCAGGCATGCCAATGCGCAGCTGCCCCAGCAGCACAATGCTGCTCAGCGACAGAGTGCGATCGCCCCCCAGCACGTTGTCCATGGCCAGCAGTAGACCCAGCTTAATTTCGCCGATCGCCGGGGTGCCCCAGGTAAGGCGAAACATCGGCCCTACCAAAAAGGCGTACTGACGAATCGGGAAGATCACCCGCAGGCGGTTGATAATCCGGGGCGCATCGGCCACCGGGTTGGCCGGAAACAAAATGTCGTCCAGTGCCCCGGTGGGAATGCTCTCTTGTAAGGCCGCTAGACTGACCCCATGTTGGAGGCCAATAATGCCGCCCACCCCCTCAAAAAAGATGCCAAAGGCAATATGAAAGCGGGGTAGGTCGGCGTAGATCAGCAGCAGTAAGGCAAAGCCAGGGCTGCCGTCGGGCATGCGGGTCGAGAGAATACCGATCGCCTTCAGGCCCCAGCTGGCAAACTTGAGTTCCAGAGCACCCGAATATTCGCCCCGGGAGTGGTCAAAGAACAGATAGCCGCCGCCCTTGACAATGCCCGCATCGAGCACCATGCCCACGCCGTTGGGGGGCTTAAAGCCCAGTTCCCCATCCATAAAGCCCAGGTTGCCCTCGCGAAAGGCAAACTGAAACTCAAAGCCGAGGCGATCGACGCTGGCTCTAAACGGCCCCAGGTTGAGCCCAAAGGCCGTCGACATCTCTAGGGCAATGTCGTAGCCGGGGCTGCCGCCGCTGGCGGTGCGGCCTGGCCCTAAAATTAGATCGACGTGGTGAATGTTGAGAAAGCCCCCCACTGAGGCCTCCACCGGAATCATCGCCCGCAGCAGGGTGCCCCCTTCGACCCGCAACCCGCCCTGGGTGTCAACGGCAATGCTGAGATTAAAGCCCAGCTTGATTTCGCCCACAGGCAGCTGCTGCAAAAAGCCGTCGCCCTCCCCCAGCTTGATCACCAGCTCGCCATCCTTGAGGTAAACCCGGAACCCCGCTGCCTGGGCCATTAGGTCAACCCCAAAGCCAATGCTGCCGATCTCTAACCGGGTTTTGCCCGCGTCGCCAATGCGAATGGCGGGCTCGGTGGTGCGCTGACGCAGGGCGCTAAGCTTGAGGTAGCCATTGAGGTCACCGTTGGCCGCAAAGGGGTAGGCCGTGCTGCTGAAGGGAATCCACAGGTCGAGGGCTCCAGCGACCCCCGCCTCAAATTTGTAGGTGACCCCGCCCTCTTCATGCTCGGCGGCGATGCCGCCCCCCAGCGACAGCAGCAGGGCAGGGCCACCGTGCTCGGGGGGCACCGCGATCGCTGTCATCGCCACCTGGCCCGCCACATCGCCCCGCGATCGCATCAAAAACGTCATCGCTCGGGCCGACACCAGATCGGCGTTGGGGGTGGCTGAGTCGGGGGCTGGGTCCCAGCCGTAGTAGGCGTCGAGAAAGTCCGATCCCAGTACCGCTTCCAGCAGCGCCTCCAACAGCAGGGTAAGCAGCGAAATACCCGCTGTTAACCGCTGCAAAAACTGTTCGCCCGTGCCCAGAGCCGCCGGTTCGCCCCGCACCAGGGCCACCAGCACCGCCGGGTCAAAATCGCTCACCCGGTCGGGGTCATCGCTGATAAACAGCGTCAGCTTACCGAGGGCGTAGAGCAGCGGCACGTGCAGCCGCATCGACTCCGAGGCCGATACCTTGCCCATCAGGTAGGCCGCATCCCAACCCGACACCTCGTCGGAGCCAATCTGATCGCCCAGCTGAATCAGCACCTCCACCAGGCCCTTGATCTCCTCTACAGTCTCGAGAAAGGCCTTTTTGTCGGGGTCAAAGCCCGACCCCAGCTGCTGAATCTGATTGCGCTGGGCCGCTGGAATATCTTCGCCGGGGGCCAGACCCAGATCGTCGCGCAGCGCCGCCGCGATCGCCGGGTCGCCTAGGTTTTCCTGTACCCAATCGGCCAGATCCTCAAACCAGGTTTTGACATCGTCTAGGAAGTCAGCCATAGCCGCTAGCCCCCCACCTGTAGCGTTGGCGCGGGTGCAGCAGTGGCGCTGAGTGAAACCCGGTGAACCGTATTGGGAATGCCCTTGTAGGGTTCAGTATTGGTGCGCGAGAGCAGGGTGTGCTGCACGGTCAGCGCCCCCTCCGACATCAATACATCCACCAGGCCCAGGTTGGTGGTAAACACCATCTGGCGCAGGGGCAAAAAGTTGTCGGTCTGGGCGGCCATCTGGTGGCGCACGGCGATCGCCCGATAGACAGCCACGTGGGTTGAGCGATCGGCGGCGTTTAGATCGCCCCCACCCAGCATTGGCGGTCGCGGGGCATCAATCGGCAGCTGACTAGCAGGGCGATCGTCGCGCACCAGCTGCAAGCGCCAGCGCCAGGCGGGCTGCTGATCGGCGGGAATGGTGGTGCCAGTGGGCCAGTCGCGACTGGGGACTAGGGCGGGCGATCGCCGCATGCGGGCGCGGCGGCCGGGGCCAATCTTAGCGCCGCTGGGCAGCTGAATTGGGGCCGCCTTCGGCCAAGCCAGCAGCTCGGGGGCCAACCCCTGCTGGTAGCGCTGGAGCAGGGCGTTGCTGCGCAGCAACGCCTCCACCGAGGCCGAAAAGCTGTTGCGGGCCGGACTAGAGGTGAGCTGCACGATGCGGGCTGCCGTGGTGCTGGGTCCAGTCCAGTGATCCAGTACCAGGGTGTCCCCGTAGTGCACATCCCCCGACAAAATTACCGCCCGGCCGTGCTTGGCTAGCCGCTTGAGCAACTCTTCGCGGGCCGTCTCCTGGCCTGACCAACCCTCCGCATCGGCAGACTCTACCCCAGTTTCAGGACCACCAGGATGGCAGGGGTCGTCAGCACGGCGGGCCGCCTTATTGAGGCCAAACTTAACGTCGGCAATGGTCTCATACAATGGCGCGGCAATCTGATCAATCAAGTGTGGCCCCAGCACCGGGGCCGCCGACACCAGCACCAGCAGCTCGCGCCCGTCGGTCATAGGGCCATCAGGCACCTGGGCATTGAGAGTGTCGCCCAGCAGGCTAGGGGGAGAAATGCCTTCGCCGCGAAACTGGCGGCGCGTGCGAGTATCGAGCACCACTACTAGATGGCGCGGCCCCGCCACCTGGTAAAACCACTTCACTCGCTTGTCGTTGCCGGCCTCGGTCGAGCCCACCAGCTCATCAAGGCGATCGGTACTGCCCACCGGCAGCGGCCCAGCGGCGGCCGGCTCTGTACCCAGCACCTTCTGCACCTCGGCCAAGAATTTTTGGTTGGTGCTGTCGGCCTTGGCAAACTCGGCGGGGTCGTTGCCCCAGCCCTGAAACAGACCGTAGGCCATCACCCCATTGCGCACGATCGCCTTGCCCACTGGCCGTGAATAGACTCGGTTGCGCCAGCGCTTGTTGAGGTTCCAGTCGTCGGTAACCTCGTGGTCGTCAAAGATCATATAGGTGGCCACGTTGGCTAGGGCTCGCGCCACCTTGGGCACACCGTCGCGATATGTCTCTACGGCGGTGCGATCGCGATCGACCCCCGGCTCCAGCGCCCGTCGCCAAGCCTGGGCCGGATCGGGGGCCGACTGGTGACAGGCTTCCCAATCGGTTAGTACCGCCCGCAGGGCCGGTTCAGCGGTGGGCGCTGTGAACAAGTTGTCGTTAGTGGCCAGCGATCGCCACACCCGGGGGCTCCAGGCCACTAGGTACATCGCTACAAACTCCGCAAAGGTCAGCAGGTGGCTACTGCTCGACCCCGAGGAAAGACTACCCTGTTCGCGCACCAGCTTAGCCCGCCGCAGGGCCGGAAAGTTGGCGATCGTGCCGTCGAAACGCTGGCTGGCAATGGGAATCTGCTCCTGACGAGCGTCGCCCATCACCTCGCGCCCCAGCCCGTTGAGCATGGGCAATAGACAGGCCGCCACGTCGTCGGCGTAAATCTGATCGCCGGTTAAAAATAGCTGCTGCACTCGCCTTTGAGGGTCACTGTAGTGCTCCGCCAGAGCATCGTCGAGCCAGGCCATGGCATCGGGCCCAGAACCATTGGTCTTGCGGCAGCTAGCGTGGGCCAACCGCAGCTGATCGAGCGCCCCCGGCGGTGCCACAAAGGAAGGCAGCCGATTTTCGATATAGCCCAGGGCCAGCTGGCGGGGCGCGGCGCGATCGACCCCGGCTATCCGGGGATCGCTGGGCTCATCGCGCAGCAGACCCTCCTGGCGTAGCCCCGACTCACCAAAGCTGCCCGACAGAGTCAGATCATAGGAGTAGATTAGGCCAGGGGTGAGCGGGGGCCGCCCGTCACGGCCCAAGGCAACGGTCACCACGCCAATGTAGAGATGGTCGCCAAACTTTCGCAGGGCTACCGCTTCAGACTGGGCCACCGAGCCTTCGCCACCGGCCACCGTGCCCGGACTGTCACCCGCCATGCGCGTGCCCATCCAGATCGAAACCCTCACCTGGGCAGACTCACTCAAGGCAATCCAGAATGAGCAGCTAGTAGCCTCTACTCGCCGCACTATAGGCCCAGCGAGCACTCTCGGAAGATTTGTAGGCATAGTTTCAGACCCAGTAAGGTCGAAAAAACATCAGACAACTTGCAAAAATTAGTCTTTTGACCGCTTTTTGTAACGTCTATAAAAGAGTAGAACTCTAACTATCCACGACCCAGGGACTGCTACTTCTGAGCCGGCCCGTCTAGCAGCAGACAACTCTGCGCAGCCAAGCCGGGCTAACCATAGGAATGTTGTATCCTAGCTTGGTCAATGACCTGCAGTTATGCAAAACGCAGCGAAAGAGTAGAGAGAGCCTTTATCTAGAGGATCAGTTCTAGATTTTTAATATTTCAAGACTGAATGTGTACAGTCCAAGACGCACTGAGATGAGATGTAGTGACGTGTATTGGATTTCAGGGAACTCTATCGGGCTGAAGGTGCAGCGCTTAAGTTATGAAAAGCATAATTGATCGTCCCAGATTAAGTCAGCTAATTACAGACTTCGTAACAATCTTTCCCTGCTCACCGTACTACTGTATCTATTCAATACAGCGTTTCCCAATCTATTTAGGTGCATCTAATTCCCCACGTGCTGGGAAAACTAATTGAATGGAAGCATGAGTACAGGCACAGTACAAAGAAAAAAGTGTAGCGCCCAATTGAATTCAGCACATCACAGGAAGAAACCGCAAAAGGTGCGCCACAGAAAGTCACAGCCCTGGCAGAACAGACTTTTGGCCCGACGCTCATAAGTCTTCAGTGAAATCGAGTGCGGCTGGTATTACCAGAGCCGGGGAAGCAGAGCTAAACAGAAGAAGGTTATCTACTTAGCGCTTTGCAACCTCGACAAAGAATCGCACCTTATGCTGAAAACCAGCATGGCCATTGGGCTGCGCGATTTCCATGTCCGCTACCGCAACTACGCCTCTGATAAACCACCCCTGCTTCACCAAAAAGACCAAGTGGTTGCGCCTGACTATACTTATCGAGCAATAATTGACCGCCCACGGAGCAGAACTGCGCGGGCATCGCGTGGTTAAACGCAAAAATGTGGACGAATGACGATCGGCGATCGCCCCAATCAGCAGGCGACCCCAGGCCCAGGGCTGCTCCACTTTCAATGAAAACGGTGAAAATTTGGCCCCACTCCGAAAAAGGTGCGTTTCACTAGAGAAAAGCCATAGGGGAAAGCGGATGTTCGGTCTCGATAATCTGGTCAACCTGCTCTTCGACTCCGCCCTGGAGAAACTGGGCCGTAATGAGCGCGTTATTCAAACCCTCAAGCGCCTCAACCTCGATCCAGACCATCCCCCCGAAGACTTCACTGGCGTCTACCAATACGCTCTGGTGGAATATGGCGTTGGCAAACCCCGCCCCGTCCTGGAAATCTTTCGGCAAAGCGAGATTCAGCAGCTTTTCCGCGAAGCGCTAGAACAAAATAGCCCTGCCAAGCTGCTCCAGCATGGCGAAGCTTTTCTGGCCGACCATCCCCTCCAGGCCGAACTCCAGGCCAACAACATTGATGTGCGGCGAGAGTTCTACGCCTTTGCTGCGGTCTTTATTGAGGTGGCCAAACGCACTCGTACCCCAGCAGCTATCTGATCCCTCCAATTCCGGCTTTATAAGGACAGTTAAACAGGTGGATCACTCATTCTTTTTAGAATATCTACGGCGGATTACCGTAGGGCCATGAATACAGACCTTCCACCCCCCGACAGCCGCAGTGAGCTAGTGCAGTTTATTTTGCTGGCGCGCGATCGCGGCTCCTCCGACGAGTTCATCAGTAAGCTGCTGCGCGACTACGGCTGGCCTGCCCGCGAAGTAGAGCGCGCCTTTTTTGAAGTATACGAAAGGTTGGTGGGTCGCCCCCTGCCCACGCCGCGCGGCGGATCGGGCGAGCTAGCGCGCGATGCTTTCTTCTATCTGCTCGCCTTTGTCACCCTGGGCATCTGGATTCAGGCGCTCGGTGAGATGGCGTTTATCTTCATCAATCACCTGATTCCTGACGCTCTAAATAACTACTACGGCGACTCCTCGTGGCAGGTGGCCTTTGCTCTGGCGCGGCTGCTGGTGGCCTACCCGGTGTACCTGGGGCTGATGCGGCAGATCAACCGCGACCTGGCCCGTCATCGAGAGAAGCATTTTTCGGGGGTGCGTAAGTGGTTGACCTATCTGACGTTGCTGATCGCCACCATCATTGCCATTAGCGCGGTGATTGCCTTTTTGACCTCGTTTTTGCGGGGCGAATTGACCACACGCTTTTTGCTCAAGGTGCTGGTGGTGCTGGTGCTCGACGGCGGGGTGCTGTGGTACTACTTCGACTGGATTCGGCGCAAGCCTGCCCCTAAGGTTCTCCGGTTAAATCAAGAGAGTTTGGCCCATGAATAGCGAAAAAGTGAGTCATAAATCATTTGATCGGGCCTTTGCAGCAGTGGCAACGGCGGCGGTAATTGCCGCGATCGCGGCAGGTTTTTGGGTGCTGGGTACGCCGGGGCGGCAGCGCGAGGTAGCCGCCGATCGCCAACGGTTGCAGGATATATCTACGATCGCCCAGCGGCTCCACGAGCGCTATCTGGGAACCAACAGCAACCAGGCGCTGCCCACCAGCCTAGAAGCGGAAGATATGCGCAATGACCCGCTGACCAATCAGCCCTACGAATACAAACGGCTGAGCGATCGCACCTATGAGCTCTGCGCCACCTTCGACACCGACAGCAGCACCCAGCGCCTGAGCAATCAAAATCCTACCCCCGAAGCTCAGCGCTGGCAGCACCCGGAGGGGCGACACTGCTTTGAGTTTGATGTAAACGAGTTTCCAGCGTTAACGTTTTGAGCCCGGCGCGATCGCGCAATTGGTAGGGGCGCAAGGCTTGCGCCCAGTGCAACGGTTGTAGCTGTGACCAGAGATAGGAATCTGGTCACAGGTTGGGGTTGGGCAAATGGCATTTGCCCCGACGGGTGGGCTAGGCTAATGCCGAGACCTCCTGAATCTCCTGCATGACGGCTTTCGGGTCAGGCAGCGTATCGGGATCGCCGACGTAGATGCCCAGCGACCTAGCCACTTTGACCATGGTGCTGTCGGTTTCGACCGGGCTGGGGCAGACGCCGCGCTGGTGGCACTCGCGCACGGTGGCAATCACGTCGTTGAGGTCTTTGGAGCGAACGCGGCCCGCTTCCCAGACCACCAGGCGGTTGTAGCGGCCTTCGGCAATTAGATCGATGGCTTTGCGGCCAAAAGCAGAGGCCAGCAGGCGATCGCTGGCGGTGGGAATGCCGCTGCGCTGGATGTGGCCCAGCACCATGGCGCGGGTTTCGACACGATCCATGTCGCAGTAGGCGGTGTCGCCGGTTTGGCAGAGGGTGCGGCTGCGATCGGCGATCGCCGTAGCCAGAGATTCACCAATCAGGTGCTGGGGTTTGCCGTCTTCGCCGTGGACACCCTCGGCCACCACCACCAGGGCAAACTTGCGGCCCCGCTGGCGCAGATCAGCGATGTGCTGACAGATCTGGGTGACCACGAGGGGGCTCAGGTCAGGCACCAGTTCAGGAATCAGAATGACATCGGCCCCGCCCGCAATGCCGCCGTGGAGAGCCAAATGCCCCGCGTCGCGGCCCATGACCTCGACCACCATGACGCGATCGTGGCTGGCGGCGGTAAAGGTGAGGTCGTAGAGGGCGCTGTTCACCGTCTGCACCGCCGTGTTAAATCCGATAGATTTTTCGGTAAAGGGCACGTCGTTGTCGATGGTTTTGGGAATGCCGATTAGGTTCCAGCCGCCGCGCTGGGCTAGGTCATAGATGATGTCAAGGCTGCCGTCGCCGCCGATCGCAATCAGCGCATCAAGGTTGAGCTTTTCGTAGCCCGCCAAAATTTTGCTGATCTGGTCAGGCCCGTCGAAGCGGCTTTTGCTGAGCGAGCCCAGGATGGTGCCGCTGAGAAATTGCAGCACATCAAGCCCCTGCAAAATGCCGGGGATATCGTAGCCGTGGTCGGTGAGCAGCAGGTGCTCCGGATCGTACTGACCATCGGCCACCTGCATAAAGCCGTCGGTACTGTAAGGTATGCCAATGACATCCCACCCGCGCCGGTTGGCGCATTTAACCACCGCTCGAATGACGGCGTTGAGGCCGGGGCAGTCGCCGCCGCTGGTGAGAATGCCAATGCGCTGAATGGGGGTCATAGAACGGTATCCGAAAGGCTGAGCTTCTCAATCGTCAGGCCAATTGAGACGCGGGGAGTGCCGTCCTTCAACAGTCTTAACGCACAATAATCTCCTACAGACACAGGTCAGTAGACCATTCTTGGGAGCCACGGTTGGGTTGGCAGCGCACCTGGCTACCGGCCCAGTCGAGCCGCCACTGGTCGCCCTCGGGCACAAACTCCAGGCGATAGCGCATGCCGTTGACCGAGTCATCGGCGAGGCCGGTTTGGGTGAGCATGACGAGGGCCATCTCGTCAGTTTGTTCTACGACTTCAACCTCTTCCTCAAAGTTGCCTTCGCCCGGCTCGGTGCTGCCAAAGGCGGCGAGGGCGATTTCGGTGGGTTCTGCCCCAACGGCCCCTTCTGGCACGGGCACTTCGGTGTAGTCGGTGCGATCGCCTACGACATCACCCTCCGGTGGCGCGGTGACTGGGGCTTCGATGGTAGTTTCTCCGCCGGTGTCTGGGGTGGTGGCCGTCGGTTGACAGGCGGCCAAAGCAATCAACAGCGCACTGCCGGCCAGGGCAGAAAGCACAGAATTTTTAAGCATGGTTTTATCTCGGTAAGGGCTGATTAATGTATTTAGGACAACAAAATACTGAGAATATAGGACGGTATGGCTTTCGCCGTTGTTAACTACCGAAACCTTTCGCCAGCAAAAATTTCTGGTGAGCCAAAGCCAAGGATTAACTAGCCACCGGCTTAACAAGACCAGTCTTGCCTTGAGACTAGAATGGACTGTTGCGCCTTAGAAAAGTTTCCTCTCAGTCGGCCTCGGTCAAGGGGATGATTTTTGAGCTAGACCGCTTACTATGGCATGAGTTCAAACCAGCTGTTTCACCCAAAGGGGTCTACTTGCCATGGCTTTGCCCTTTGACGCTGCCCCAAGTCAGGTGCGAATTGAGCGATTTTGGCAGCTTCCCGCCAGCTTTGGCATGGAGCGCAATGCTTACCACAACTACTTAAACGAGATCGTCAGCGATCGCTATGCGCTGATCAAAGGGCTACAGCTGCTGCGCGATGAGCTGCAATTTGCCGGGGCTAGCCCCACCGATATTCAGGCCTGCGGGGCCGATATGAGCCTGCCCAGCGCAGTGACGACGCTGGCTTACACCAACTGCGGCGATCGCATTCACCAGGGCGAGGCGACCAAGCGCTACCGCGACGTGGTCGCCTCCCGGTTTGCGACCCTGTCGGAGATCGGCGAACTCAAGCTAGAGGCGTTTTTCCCCGCTGGGGGCGGCACCGACAACGGCGCTACCCTGGCCCACGTCACCGTGGCCCACGAGCTAGATGAAAAGCTCAAGCGGCGGGTCTACGAGGGCAATCCCGAGTCGATCTCACTGGTGGCGATCGATCTCAAAACCCACGTGGGGCGCATTCAAGAAGACGGCAAGCAGGTCTACGGCAAAACCCGCGAGTCTCCCTGGCGCGAACCTCGGGCCGCCTGCGGGGCGATCGTGGGGGCACTGACCCACTATCAGTCAGAAAATTTGATTCACCGCCGCATTCGTACCGACCTGGGCGAACGCAATTTTCAGTTTCTGTCGAGCCAGCAGATTTTGACCGATGAGGGGGTCGACATCACCATGGCGGTGGCCTCGGCGATCGTGGCGATTCGCGGCATTCGCAACACGGCCATGGCCCTGGGTCAGGAAATGGATGAGCGCGGCCTGGGTCATTTGACTGCCAGTACAACGGTAAATCGCCCTTCTCGGGATGATCTGGTAATTTACCTGGCTCGCGCTACGGTGTTTAACGGCATAGTGCGCATTCAAAGCCTAGGCACCGAGGCAAAACACTACGGGGGCAAGCTGGTAGGCTACGCCGGAGAAAAGCGGCTCCAGCTGCGCTACGACGATTGGGATGTTGAAAATGTGCCAGTCGAAGAAATTCCCTATAAGGTGCGGCTGTCGGGGTTATAGATAAGAGTCGGCTGATGGGCGCTAAGACACCAGCCGACTCTCGGTCTTATAGTGGGACTCTCTTGAGTCTAAAGAAGTCCTACCTTAACTTTCATGAGTCTCAATGCGGGATATTTTATCCTCGATCAGACAGCAACGGCTGAGGGGCGTTAACCAGATCTACTGTGCTGCCGGCCTTATACTCCTCAAAGGTGAAGGCGTCGACCTGAATGGCATCTTGACGGGCCTTGTCCGCTGCCGTCAGCAAATCCCATTCGATCTGAGTAATCAGACCCGCCCGGTGGGCCAAGGTTACTAGGGATTCTGTTTGTTTGGGGCCATCGGTAGCTAGCTGCCCAGTGCGGACGGCTTCTTTGAGGCGACGGTGAATGGTGTCGGCCTGCTGGCTGAGGGTATGGGCCTGCTCTAGACGGCCCAGGGCTTCGGTGGGGTCAGTGGGCAGGTAGATGCCAGCGGTGAGGCGATCGCGCATGCCCCCAGCCGTTTGCAAATCCTTCGCGACCTGGTGACTCAGGGCATCGGTGGGCAGGGTCGCTAGAGGATTTAGCCGGAGGCCAAGCCCCATCAACGGTTTCAGCAGCAGTCCAACTAGGGGGAGAGACAGGTTGCCAACAATGCCCTCAAGGGCAGATTGAACTTGAACCAGGCCATACTGAGCTGACCACTGCACCGTTGCCAGGTCGGCATCGGGTCGGCCTTCGGCCTCAAACCGGCGCAGCACAGCGCTGGTCAGGTAGAGCCAGGAGAGGGCATCGGCGTAGCGCCCGGTCAAGTTTTCGTGGCGCTTGAGGCTGCCGCCGTAGCGGATGAGGGCGACATCGGTGAGGATGGCGAAGGTGGCCGAAGCCCAGGAGAGTTTGCGGTAGTAGGGGGCGGTGGGGCCGCTGACGGGAGCTTTGGCCAGTCGCCCCTGGGTGAGGCCCAGCATTGTGGAGCGACCCGCGTTGCGAAGGAATGCGCCCACATGGCCCCACAGCAGACGATCGAAGGCGGCCCAATCGCTGTCGTAGAGGGCCTGAATTTCGTCGTAGAGGTAGGGGTGGCAGCGAATCACGCCCTGGCCAAAGATCATCAGGGTGCGGGTGAGAATGTTGGCCCCCTCGACGGTGACGGCAATGGGGATGGCGGTGTAAACGTTAGCCAGCAGGTTGCGCGGCCCCCGGCAGATGCCAGAACCGCCGAGGATATCCATGCCGTCGTTGACGATCGCACGGGCTAGCTCGGTGCTTTGGTATTTGGCGATCGCGCTCACCACGGCAGGCTGCGCCCCACTATCCACCGCGCCACAGGTGTAGAGGCGGGCAGCATCGACCACGTAGGTCAATCCGGCGATGCGGGCCAGGGGTTCTTCTACCCCTTCAAAGCGACCGATGGGCAGGCCAAACTGCTGGCGCACCACGCTGTGGGCACTGGCTACCCGCGCTACTAACTTGGCCACCCCCGTACAGGTCGCGGGGAAGCTAATGCCTCGCCCCGCCGCCAGGGTCTGCATCAGCATCTTCCAGCCCTGGCCCGCCTGGGCTATGCCGCCGATGATCTGGTCAATGGGCAGCACCACGTCGTGGCCCTCAATGGGGGAGTTAAAGAAGGGCACCCCCATGGGGTCGTGGCGATGGTCGATGACAACGCCAGGGGTTTCCCTCGGCACTAGGGCGCAGGTAATGCCCACGTCGTGGCCCAGCCCTAGCAAATTGTCGGGGTCATAGAGGCGGAAGGCAAGGCCGATCAGGGTGGCGATCGCCCCCAGGGTGATATACCGCTTCTGCCAGTTCAGCCGCAGATAGAGCTGGCCGTCGTCTCCTTTAAATACTTCACCGCGAGAGGTGAGACTGGCGGCGTCAGACCCGGCCAGGGGCTCGGTGAGGGCAAAGCAGGGAATTTCTTCGCCAATGGCCAGGCGCGGCAGGTAGCGAGCTTTTTGCTCGGGGGTACCGTAGCGCAGCAGCAATTTAGCTGGGCCGAGGGAGTTGGTCACCCCCACCGTGGCCACATGGGTAAAGGAGCGCGACGCCAGTTTCACCATCACGGCACTGTAGGCCAAATTCGAGAAACCCAATCCCCCAAACTCCTGGGGAATCATCATGCCGAAGAATTTTTCGTGCTTGAGAAACTTCCACACCGCTGGGGGCAGGTCTTTGCGCTGGTAGATCTCCCAGTCGGTGGCCATCTGGCAGACCTGTTCCACCGGCCCATCGAGAAAAGCTTGCACGTCAGGCGGTACCTGGGGGTAGGGCTCGTTGAGCAGCCGCTGCCAGTCGGGCTGGCCAGAGAAAAATTCGCCCTCGACCCAGACCTGGCCGGCCTCGATCGCAGCCCGTTCGGTATCAGAGATTCTGGGCAGGCGTTTGATCGCTGCTTTGCCAAAAGGGGTAGAGATGAGGGTGCGACGGAGGGGGGGGATGAGGAAGGTGAGAAGGATGAGGAGGGTGAGGGAGATGAGGATGTAGTGGAGCATGGTGGACCTCGGGTAGTAGGAGGTGAGGGAAAAGTTTCAAGTTCTCAGTTTTGAGTTTTGAGTGCTTGAAGTAGCGATTTCATTCACAGTTCAGCACTCGAAACTCAAAACTTTTTTCTCAGCTCATCGCATCAGGTTCTCAAACACCCCCGCTGCCCCCATCCCCCCGCCGACGCACATAGTGACTAAGCCATAGCGGGTGCCGCGTCGCTGCATTTCATGCAGTAGGGTGGCGGTGAGTTTGGCTCCGGAGCAGCCAAGGGGGTGGCCGAGGGCGATCGCCCCGCCGTTGACATTCACAATCTCTTCGTTGAGGCCCAGTTCGCGAATGACGGCGAGGGATTGGGCAGCGAAGGCTTCGTTGAGTTCGATTAAGCCGATGTCGGCGAGGGTGAGGCCGACCTGCTTCAGCACTTTGGGGATGGCGGCGATCGGGCCGATGCCCATGATCTCGGGGGGCACTCCGGCGACAGCGAAGCCGAGTAGGCGGCCCAGGGGCTGGAGGCCGAGTTCGTGGAGGGTGGTTTCGCCCATGACGACCGTGGCGGCGGCTCCGTCAGACATTTGGGAGGAGGTGCCAGCGGTGACGGTGCCTTTCACCTTGAAGACGGGTTTGAGTTGGGCTAGGGCGTCGAGGCTAGTGTCAGCGCGGGGGCCTTCGTCGGTGTCGAAGGTTAGCTCCTGGGTGTGGGGCTGGCCGTCAAGGTACTCGGTGGTGCGCACGGTAATGGGGACGATTTCGGCTTTGAACCGACCGGATGCCTGGGCGGCGAGGGCTTTTTGGTGCGATCGCAGGGCAAAGGCATCCTGGTCGGCGCGGGAAACCTGGAAGCGATCGGCGACTTTCTCGGCGGTGAGGCCCATGGGAATGTAGGCAGCGGGCATCTCCGCAAACAGCTCGGTGCTAGGCGAAAACTGGTGGCCGCCCATGGGGATGATGCTCATGGACTCGACGCCGCCCGCGACGATCACATCGGACTGGCCCCAGGCGATCGCCTGGGTGGCCATGGCAATGGTTTGCAGCCCCGAGGCGCACAGTCGGTTGACGGTGCAACCCGAGACCGAGTCGGGCAAACCCGCTCGCAAAGCAATCAGTCGACCCAGGTTGTAGCCCTGCTCGGCCTCAGGCATGGCGCAGCCCATGATCACATCGTCGATGTGGTTAGAGACCAGGGCGGGGATGCGCTCCAAAGCACCCCGAACGGCGGCGGCTCCTAGGTCGTCGGGGCGGGTGTAGCGGAGGGCACCTCGGGGCGCTTTGCCCACGGCGGTGCGAACGGTGCTGACGATGTAGGCGGTGGTGTTCATGGCAGGAATGGGGGAGAGTTTTGAATGTTTAGTTTTGGGTTTTGAGTTTTAAGTTGAAAATGTAGCGTGGGTTAGGCGGTCAGGGGATGAGGTTAATAACAGCTCGCTAGCGGCACCGCCGTAACCCACGGCCAGGAGAGTGTAACGAAGAAGATTGGAAGAACCGTGAGTTTTGAACAGGGGAAATTCAAAATTCAAAACTTAGAACTTGGTTTAGTTCCTCAGCGGTTTCTTCGTCTTCAACATGTGCAGCAGTCGCTCTTTGGTCTTGGCTTCGTCAATCAGCGGCAAGAAATTGTCGCGCTCTAGACCCAGCAGGTAGGACTCATCTACGGCGGCGGGGACGGTGAGGTCGCCGCCGGTGAGGACGTAGGCGAGGCGGTTAGCGAGGCTGCGATCGTAGTCGCTGATGTAGCTACCGGCGTGCATGACATAGGCCATGTGTTCGAGGATGGCGCGGGCCGGTTGCCCCAGCACGGGGATGGGCTGGCGGGGGGGTGGGGCGTAGCCCATGTGGTGCAGGCAGAGCACTGCTTGTTTGGCGGCGTAGAGGCGGCGATCGCCATTCATCACGATCTGAGTCGTAGCGGGCAAGAAGCCTAGCTCGATGCCTTCGTGGGCGCTGTTGGAGACCTGGGCCATGCCGACGGTGCGAAACACCTGCTTCAACCAGGGCAGAATGTCGGCGGGCTCGTCGGAGATGGCGCGCTGGCTGGCCCAGCGGGCGAGGCGCATGAGGCCACCCCCGGCAGGAATCAGCCCAACCCCGAGTTCCACCAGGCCGATGTAGGTTTCGGCGTCGGCGACCACGTGGGGGCAGGCCATGGCCAGTTCGCAGCCGCCCCCCAGCGCCCGCCCATGAATAGCAGCCACTACGGGTTTGGGGAAGTAGTAGATGCGCTGCACCAGGGTCTGGACGTCATGGAGCAGTTTGGCGATAGTGCGGTGGTTGTGGTTGAGGGGGTTGAGGTTTTCCCACTGGGCGATTTTGCCCACCTCGGCCAGGTTGATGCCAACGCAGAAGTTGGGGCCTTCGTTGCCGATCACCATGCCGTGGTAGTTGTCGTGGGCGGCTAGCCAGTCGAGGGCAGCACCGAGCCCCTCGACCACTTTGGTGCTGAGGGTGTTGGCCTTAGAGCGAAACTCGAACAGAGCAACGCCATCGCCAGCGTCGAGCAGGGCGGCTTCGCTGTTGTGCCAGAGGAGGAGGCGATCCTTGAGGTCAGCGAGGTGGAGTTCATGGGCGGGGACTTCTAGAGGTAGGTAGTATTCACCGGGCACATAGACCGAGGGGGCGGTAAGGGCGGGGTCGGCGCTGTAGAAGCCTGAGGCTCCGGTTTCCTGCATCCGTTCTACCCAGGGGGGCAGGGTCAGCCCGGCCTGGGTCATATCCTGAATCACCCGCTCAAAACCCAGGAGATCCCAGATAGCAAAGGGGCCAATGTCCCAGCCAAAGCCCCAGACCATGGCGCGATCGATGTCGGCGGGGCTGTCGGCAATTTCGGGGATGCGGTTAGCGCTGTAGGCCAGGGTTTCGAGCATGGTTTGGCGGAAGAAGTCTCCGGCTCGGCTACGATCTCTATATAAATGACGCAGCCGTTCAGCTAAATCCTGTTTCTTCAGCCCGTCTAAATTCCCTAGGTTGACGGGGTGCGGCGAGTCGTAGCCAAAGGTTTTGGGATTTAATGAGCGAATCTCGCCCTCTACTTTTTTGTAAAAGCCCTGGCCCGACTTAGCCCCCAGGGTGCCGGTGGCCACCAGCTTGCGCATGAGATCGGGGGGCTGAAACAACTCGCGCCGCTCGTCGTGGGGAATGGCGGGATAGAGGTTGTCGGCGACGTAGAGCAGCGTGTCGAGCCCCACCAGATCAGCCGTGCGGAAGGTGGCCGACTTGGGCCGCCCCACCAGAGTGCCGGTGAGGGTGTCGATCTCTTCGATGGTGTAGTCGCCGCGAATAAAGGAGCGCAGACCCAGCATTGACACGAAAACACCGATGCGGTTGGCAATGAAGTTGGGGGTGTCTTTGGCGACGACGATGCCTTTGCCCAGGCGATCGCGACCAAACGCCGCCACGCGCTCAACCACGGCAGAGTCGGTATCAGCGGTGGGAATAAGTTCTAGCAGTTTTAGGTAGCGGGGCGGGTTAAAGAAGTGAGTGCCCAAAAACCGCTTTTTAAAGGAGCGCGATCGCCCCTCGGCCACCTGATGAATCAGCAGCCCGCTGGTGTTGGTAGAAATCACTGTGTCTGGGCCAACGGTGTGCTCAACCCGCGCAAATAACTCTTGCTTGACAGCGAGGTTTTCGACCACCGCTTCAATTACCCAATCGACGGTGGAGAGGCGATCGAAATGTTCTTCATAGTTGCCGAGAATAACCCGCTTCACCGCCTGCTGACTGTAGAAAATTGGCGGCGACTGCTTACAAGCTTTTTTGAAGGCTCCTTCTACCAGGTCGTTTTTGCTGCCCTTTGGGGAGGGCAATTCTAATAGGTGAACCGTGAGCCCGGCATTGGCTAGGTGAGCCGCAATTTGGGTACCCATGACCCCGGCTCCGAGGACGGCGGCGGTGCGGAATGGTGTTTGCATAGCTGGCTCCTTGTGGGTGTGTTGGAGTGGGGGAGTGATGGGGTGGGGGAGTGGGGGAGTAGTGGGGATGAGGAAGGTAGGGGAGATAGGGGAGGTAGGGGAGTGGTGGCTTATAACTCGATCACCCCATTACTCCGGTACCCCGTTCCCCGCTTAATAGCGCATTAGCGATCGCGCATACACCGGACAGGCCTCCCCATCGCCCCCATCCTCCTCACCTCCCCCATCCCCCCTAACTCCGCCATCGCCGTACAACCGCTCTACCACCTCGCCTAGCCCCTCGCTTTGATCAACCAGGGCAAACTTGCGCACGGTAGACCAGTAGGGAAAATGACAATTAGCGCTGTCGATCAGGCTTTGGTAGAGGGCAGTGATGCGGGGATGGTGCCACCAGTCGGGTTGGGTGAGGTCAAGGCCCCAGTTCTCGACGTGGTGGCGCAGGGCATCGAGGTCAGGAACGATCACCATGGCGCAGAACTTGTGGTTAGCGCCGACGGTGATGGCTTTGGCCACCAGGGGAGAAGCCATTAGCTCTTGCTCTAGGGGACGGGGGGAAACATATTTGCCGGTGCAGAGTTTGAATAGGGCTTTCTTCACCCCAGTGATGGTGAGAAAGCCGTCGGCGTCGAGGGTGCCAAAGTCGCCGGTGTGGAGCCAGCCATCGGAGGTGAGAACGGCGTTGCTAGCTTCGGGGTCGTGGTAGTAGCCCTGCATGAGAAAGGGGGCGCGCACTAGAACTTCTTGGTCAGGGGCGATCGCAACCTCAACGCCGGGAATGGGCAGGCCGACGGTGCCGGGACGGTTGTGGCCCTCGCGAGTGTAGGTGAGCACGCCGCTGGTTTCGGTGAGGCCGTAGCCTTGATAGACAGGCACCCCCGCCGCCGAGAAAAACTTGACGAGATTGCCAGACAGGGCGGCACCGCCGCAGATGCAGGCTTTGAGTCGTCCGCCAAACACCTCACGCCATTTGGGGAAGACCAGTCGTTCGGCCAGCTGCATTTGCAGACGGTAGAGCTTTTGGGGCGGTTGAGCCGGGTCAAACCGAGCCGTGAGATTAATGGCCCATTGCAACACCCGCCGGTCGAAATGGCTGAGGTGGTTGACCTGGTCGAGAATGCGCTCATGCACTTTTTCTAACAGCCGAGGCACGGTAATTAAAAAAGTGGGCTTGACCCGACGCAGGTGCTTGATCAGGTGGTTGGGGTCTGAGAAATAGA
>JANPIO010000397.1:0-49372 GCA_031425055.1 Phormidium sp. VAR_61_metabat_6 | reverse complement strand
AGTGAGCATCAATTATCTTTTCTCGAAAATCAAGTGAATAGGCTTTCATTTTGCCCCCCTACCGGAAACGCGATAGTGTAGCGCCGTTCTGCATTTCCTCTGCTTTGATCGTACCTCGCCCATCTAGGATCCGCTATAGTTTCTGTTTTCAAAGGCCCAGCGATTGTGAAAGCGACGCTCAAAAGAATAAACCATCGGCTGCATCGTCGGCTGGTGCCCCAGGTGCTCCACTGGTGGGGAGCAACCCCCCTGACCACCGGAGGCAAGATTGTGCTGTTGGCCAGTCTGGTGGCCAGTGCCCTAGTGACCGGCACTAAAATATTGACCGTTTTAGAACCAGCCGAGCTCTTTCTTTTTGACCATTTGGTGCGATGGTCGACGACCGGCCCTCAAGGGCGATCGCGCTCTAGCCAAGACCTCGACCCCCGCATGACGATTGTGGGCATTACTGAGGCAGATATTCGCCAGTACGGCTGGCCCCTCAGTGACGAAACTTTAGCCGATGTCATTCAGGCCCTTCAAGTCCATACTCCAAGAGTTGTCGGGCTAGACCTCTACCGCAGCACCCTGCGTCCGCCAGGGTCGGCTGACTTGGTCAACGCCCTGGCAGCCCCCAACCTGATGGCCATTATGAATGTGGGCAGCACCCAGGGTCAGGGCGAAGTGCCGCCCCCGCCCGCCGTTGAGCCAGAGCGAATCGGCTTCAATGATTTTCCCACCGATTCTGACGGCATTATCCGCCGCAACTTGGTTTTTGTGCGCAGTCCTAACGGCGGCTACTATTCCTTTGCCCTGCGGGTGGTTATGGCCTATGAGGGCTATGCACCCGAGGCTTTAACCGCTGGAGCAAATCACCTCTATCTGGGCGATCGGGCGATTCCAGTGCTCTCGGGCCGAGAGGGTGGCTACCAAAATGTAGACAGCAGCGGCTACCAAATTCTGCTGCGCTATCACACCGCCCAAATGCCATCCCGCCACCTCTCCATTAGCCAGGTACTCAGCAAGCAGTTTGATCCGGCCTGGATTAACGACAACATTGTCCTCATTGGAACCACCGCCGCTAGCCTCAAAGACCGCTTCTACACCCCCTTCAGCTTCAATCAAGACAGCGAGCTGACCATGCCTGGAGTGGTCATCCACGGGCAGATGGTGCGCCAGCTGCTAGATATTGTGGTCGGACAGCCTGCCAGCTACCAATTCCTGCCCCCATGGGCCGAAGGGCTATGGCTTTGGAGCTGGTGTTTGACCGCCGGCACCCTAGTTTGGATCGGTAAGCGCCCTAGCGGGCTACTGCTGTCCTGCGGCCTGCTCCTAGGGAGCTTAGGCGGAATTGGCTGGCTAGGGGTTAATGGCTTAGTGTGGCTCCCCCTGGCCGAACCAACCCTAGGAATAGTGACAGCAGCAGCAGTGGTTTTAGCTTACAAACTGCTTTACCGCACCACCCACGACTCCCTCACCGGTTTGCCCAACCGCGAAGCCTTTATCAGTACTATTCAGCAGGCCCTCCACTACCGACAAAATTCCGAGCAGCCTGTGATAGTGGCCTTTATGGGCATCGACCGCTTTAAGGTAATCAACGAAAGTCTGGGGCACCAAGCCGGTGACGAGGTGCTGCAAATGATGGCTAGACGGCTGGTGCAGCACATTCCCTCGGCAGCCCAAGTAGCCCGGGTCGGCGGCGATGAGTTTGCCCTCCTCCTCACCCAGTTCTCTAGCACTGCGGCCGGAGAACTGATGGATCAGCTTCAGTACGTCCTTTCAGAACCTCTCACCCTGCATGGCCAGAAATTGCCCAGTACCCTCAGCATTGGGGTGGCTATCAGCCAGCCAGGGTTAGAGCACAAACCAGCGGATTTGCTGCGCGATGCCCACACTGCCATGTACCGAGCCAAGGCCTTGGGAAAGTCACGATTTGAGGTGTTTGCCGCAGGCATGCTGACCGAAGCAGTCAACCGCCTTCAGCTCGAAAGCGACTTAATTAGCGCTCTGGACAATCACGAGTTTTTGCTCTACTACCAACCGATCATTAATCTCAAAACCGGAGCACTGGCTGGGTTTGAAGCGCTGGTGCGATGGCACCAGCAAGATCGAGGCTTTGTTTTGCCCAGTGCCTTCATTCCGGCGGCAGAGGAAACCGGGCTAATTATGGCCCTAGGGCAGTGGATTTTTCGTGAGGCCTGTCAGCAACTGCACCAGTGGCACACCTTACTGCCCCAATATCGCCACCTCACTATGAGCATCAATCTCTCTAATCGTCAGTTTGGTCAAACCGATTTAATCAGCCAAATCGAAGTCGCCCTAAAAGAAACCCAGGTTGACGGCCACTGCATTCGGCTTGAAATCACCGAGAGCATGGTGATGGGCGATGTGGATGCTGCGATCGATCTGATGCTCAAGCTCAAATCATTAGACTTAAAGCTGGCCATTGATGACTTTGGTACTGGCTACTCGTCCCTCAGCTACCTGCACCGATTTCCCATGGACACGCTGAAAGTCGATAAATCCTTCGTAGGACGCCTGGATAAGAGCAACGAAGATCGAGCCATCATCAACACGATCTTGACCCTCGGCCAAAAACTTGGCATGGAGGTGGTGGCTGAGGGGGTAGAGACCGCCGCCCAGGTCGCCATGCTACAGCAGGAGGGGTGCGACTATGGCCAGGGCTATTTCTTTGCTAAGCCTTTACCGGCCGCTGAGGCCTTGGACTTACTCAAGCAGCACCAGCCCTTGGGATGCTAGATCTTTAAGTGGAGGGTAAAACTGTGCCCAGCCAGGTTTGCTAGAGCGGCTACCTATGACCGCTCCACGCCATAAATTAACGGCAGCTTCTATTGCCAGAGCCTTGTGTTAGTGCTTTGGCATAATCATTATTCTGACCTATTAACTTCCATTCTCAACTGGTCTACAATGATCCCGATAGCAACCGCATATTTTCCCTTAGCTTCAACAGGCTCATATTTGTCCAGCGGTTCCGCTTAGGGATTTGTCTGGAGAGTTAGTTAAATTCCTTTATTGATTTATAGATGCCGATGTCTGTTGGCGAAGCCACGTTTAGAGCAGCTGTGATCGAGTCAGACCTTCCTGTATTAGTTCATTTTTGGGCTCCCTGGTGTGGCCTCTGCAAGCTTATTATCCCGGTTTTGCAAAGCTTTCAGGCCGAGTGGGAGGGTCAAGTTAAGCTAGTCGATATCAATGCCGATGAAAACTTGCGCTTGGCTAACGCCTACCGCCTCTCAAACCTGCCAACGCTGCTGATATTTGAGCAGGGGGAGGTGCGTCAGCGAATAGAGTCATTTCGCGGCAAAGACGATCTACGGCTGGTGCTTGATGCCTTTATGCGCAACCGAGAGTTGACCTACGATATTCCCCGACTGGTGCGCATATATCCCTAGTGCTCAATGCCAATACAGTAGCTCCGTCTAGCTATAGCAGCCTGCTTTGAGGCTGGGTAGGTTAGCGATCAGCGGGTGTATCTAGATAGCCTTCTAGTAACAGGTCATCTCCGAGGAGACGCCAGGTAGTGCGATTTAGAGTTAGGGCCTGGCCCATATTTTGAAGGCCTAGATCGCCGATGGGGCCTGGGGCAGTAACACCACCTATCAGCTTCGGGGCCACAAAAGCCCACAGCTTATCGACGACGCCATCTTGAATAGCCTGGGCCGCTAGAAGGCCTCCACATTCCCACAGCACCATCGCGCAGCCGCGCTGATAGAGTTGCTCCGTGACTAGCCGAGGGGTGAGCGCTGGTAGCGGGACAACATCTACTCCCGTAGTGGCTAATGCCTGGCGACGGGCAGAGTCTGCCTCAGGTCCAGTGAAAACTGTAGTTGGTGCGTCCTCTGTGTGCCACAAGTTGGCCTCAAGGGGAAGGTCAAGGCGGCGGCTCATGACCACGCGCAGGGGGTTATGGGAACTGTGACCATGACTGGTCAGTCGAGGGTTGTCATGGCGAACGGTGTTGCCGCCAACGATTACCGCATCGCAAGTGGCGCGCAGCTGGTGAACGGCAGCGCGGGCTGTGGATCCAGTTACCCAAGCGCTGTGGCCGCTAACAGCGGCAATTTTGCCGTCTAGGGTCATAGCGTACTTCAGCAGGCCTAAGGGGCGCTGGCGAGTGATTCGGTGTACGAAGGCTTCATTGAGCTGTCGACAGGCGGCTTCTTCGACTCCAACTATGACCTCAAGACCGGCCTGGCGAAGCCGCTCGATGCCCGTGCCCGACACCCTGGGATCGGGGTCAACCATACCGACGCATACCCGACGCACACCTGCTTGGATCACCGCCTCTGTACAAGGGGGAGTGCGTCCAGTGTGGTTACAGGGTTCTAGGTTGACATAGAGGGTAGCGTCTTGGGCCTGGGCCCCGGCCTGGGCTAGGGCAAACACCTCGGCGTGGGGTTGCCCAGCTCGGGGATGAAAGCCTTCTCCAACCACTAAACCCTGCTGCAACACCACGCACCCCACCATTGGATTGGGGGCTGTTTGACCCGCCGCAAGGCGGGCCAGCTCAAGGCAGCGCTGCATCCAGCGAGGGTGCTCGTCCGCAGGGATAGACGAGCCAGTAGAAGCAAGGGATAAATTGAGCACGGGAAACTCCTAAACCACGGGGCCATAGATAGATGGGGAAGGGGGAGCGATCGCCCTTTGGACAGCACCTAACGCACTCGACGCAGCCGTGGGGTAGGGTAAACTAAGCCTATCCACTAGGTGAGTGTGAGCGAGTGAGTGTAATTCCTCCTGTTGATCTTACGGAGCAGTTTCGAGCAATTCAATCTGATGTAAATGCTGCCGTGGCCGAGGTGCTAGCCTCTGGACAATACATCAATGGCCCCATCGTCGAAACCTTTACCCAAGCCTTTGGAGACTATGTAGGCACTAAGCACTGTATTGGGTGCAACTCCGGCACGGATGCCCTATACCTGGCTCTGCGGGCTTTGAATATTGGCCCCGGCGACGAGGTAATTACTTCGCCCTTTACGTTTATTGCCACGGCGGAAGCGATTAGTGCCGTAGGGGCAACACCAGTGTTTGTCGATATTGACCTCGACACCTTCAACATAGATGTGGCCCAACTTGAGGCTGCGGTCAGCGATCGCACCCGAGCCATCATGCCCGTGCACCTGTTTGGTCGGCCCGTAGACATGGGGCCAATCATGGATCTATCGGCCCGCTACGACCTGACGGTGATCGAAGACTGTGCCCAAGCCACTGGCGCGGAGTGGATGGGCCAGCAGGTCGGTCGGATTGGGCAGGTGGGCTGCTTTAGCTTTTTCCCGACAAAAAACCTGGGCGGCTGTGGCGACGGCGGTGCCCTGACGACCAACGACGACAATCTGGCTGCTACTGCCCGCATGCTGAGTGAACACGGCAGCCGGGTAAAGTATCACCACGAGGCCATTGGCGTTAACAGCCGTCTCGACTCGGTGCAGGCCGCGATTTTGGCCATTAAACTACGCCACCTCGATCGCTGGAACCAGCAGCGATCGCAGGTAGCCGATCGCTACCACCACCTGCTAGCCCCAGTCACCGAAGTTGTCCGGCCCCTACCCGTGACCTTTGGCCGCTCGGTATGGAACCAGTACACCCTGCGCCTACCGCAAGCCACCGCTGAGGGCCAAGAGCGCAATCAGGTGCAACGGCTAATGCGAGAGGCCGGCGTGATCTGTATGGTGTACTATCCAATCCCTCTGCACCTACAGCCCGTTTACCGCAGCTTGGGCTATCAACCAGGCGATCTTCCCCAGGCGGAAGCCGCCGCCGAGCAGGTCCTGTCACTGCCCATGTTCCCCGAACTGGGAGAAGCGGCTCAGGAGCAGGTGGTGCAAACTTTGAAATCCGTGTTGGCCGAGGTAGGGCTCAAGGCCGCCCAGTATTGCTAACTGCGCCACTCCGATCTATCGGCCAGAATCTCGAGCAGCGCTTGAATTTCTCACTGGGCTTAGTCGAATTTGTTTGTAGTTTTATATACTATATTTAAGGTAGATTAACCCAGCTTAGGGGTTCTCGATCGCCGCTTGTCGCAACGCGCATTTTGCCTGTTGACGGCATCCCTAAACCAGCGATAGCCCCACCCGCTAGGGCAGCACCGCACAGTCATGTAAGGGGCAGGTGGCATAGTGGCAACGACAGATCCGGCTTTGATGGGCACCTACGATGCAGCGGCGATCGCCCGCTACTTTCGCTGGCGGTTGGGCACCCTAGCCTGGAGAGTTTTACAAATTTTGTGGTGGCTAGGCACCTTTGTGCTGGGCCTCCAGATGGATCAGTGGTTTGGCTGGGAGGAGAAAAATCGCCCCCACCGGGCCATTCAGCTGCGTCAGGTGTTGACCAACCTAGGACCGGCGTTTATTAAGGTCGGCCAAGCACTTTCTACCCGGCCTGACTTGGTGCGGCAAGACTTTCTCGATGAGCTCACCAAACTGCAAGACCAGCTGCCGCCTTTTCCTACCACCAAGGCGATGGCGATTGTAGAGGCAGAACTCAACTGCAGCCCCGAAGAAATTTTTAGTAACCTATCGGCTCTGCCGGTAGCTGCCGCCAGTCTGGGGCAGGTCTATCGGGGACGGCTGTTTACAGGAGAGGAAGTCGCCGTCAAGGTGCAGCGCCCCTACCTACGGCCAGTGCTGTGTCGCGACCTCTATTTGATGCGCGGGGCCGCGCGCTGGCTGGGCAACTTTTTGCCCCTCAACCTAGGGCACGACCTGACCCTGATCGTGGATGAGTTTGGCACCAAGCTGTTTGAGGAAATCGACTACCTCAACGAAGGCCGCAATGCCGAGCGATTTGCCGCCAATTTCAAAGATGACCCCACCGTTAAGGTGCCCGCTATCTACTGGCCCTACTGTAGTCAGCGGGTACTCACCCTCGAGTGGATCGACGGCTGCAAACTCACCGATACGGTCTCGCTCAAAGAGGACAACCTTGACCCCGATCGCCTGATTGAAGTTGGCGTGACGGCAGGGCTACGTCAGCTGCTGGAGTTTGGGTTTTTCCACGCTGATCCTCACCCCGGCAACCTGTTTGCCCTAGCCGATGGGCGCATGGCCTATATCGACTTCGGCATGATGGATCAGCTCGACCAGCTCACCAAAGAAACCCTGGTGGATGCGGTCGTACACTTAATTAACCAAGACTTTGACAATCTGGGACGAGACTTTGTCAGGCTGGGTTTTTTGACGCCTGAAACCGACCTCGGCCCAATTATTCCTGCCCTCCAGCGGGTGTTGGGCGGTGCCCTAGGCGCTAAGGTGAGCGACTTTAACTTCAAGACCGTCACCGACCAGTTTTCAGAGCTGATGTACGAATACCCATTCCGGGTACCGGCCAAGTTTGCCCTAATTATTCGCTCGCTGGTCACCCAGGAGGGGTTGGCTTTGAGCCTTAACCCTGACTTCAAAATTATCAATGTGGCCTACCCCTACGTGGCCCGTCGCCTGCTGGTGGGTGAAACTCCAGCCCTGCGCCAGCGGCTGCTGGAAGTGTTGTTTCAGGACGGCCAACTCCAGTGGCAGCGGTTGGAAAACATGCTGGCGATCGCCCAGGGAGACACCGGCTTCGATCTGCTACCCACGGCGGGGATGGGCATCGGCTACCTAATGTCTGAGGAAGGGGCGCACCTGCGCCAGATGATTGTGCTGGCCCTAACCGAGGATGACCGGCTACACACCCAGGAGGTGCAGCGGCTGTGGTCGTTGGTGAAGAACGACATCACCCTTGACCGCGTGCTGGGGGTGGCCTGGGGAGCGTTAACCAGCTATTCCCTAGAGCGGGCGGAGCAGCTAGTACCGGTCGTTGGCGATCTGCGCCAGGTGTTGCGTTCTTAGCCTTGGGCAAGCTCGGCTGGGCTGTAGTCAGGGCGGCTGGGTACAGGGTGAGAGGTATGGACGGCTCTCCCCTATAATCTGGAAAAGTAAACTATTGTTTCGTTTTTCTAAACCCGTGTACCCACAACCGCCCTACGTTTTGTTTTTTGCTGGTTTTCTGGCCGCTGTGACTTCGGGCTATGCCTTTAGCACCGCTTTGCAGCAGTCAGTTAACGAATGGAACAGCAAACGCTCCACGCGCATTTTGGCTACCCTGCGCGGCCCTCAGCTGCAAATTCCCTTTTTTGGCATCTGTGCCGGAGTCTGCGTATTTTTGGCTTCAGGCATTCAGCTGTTTGGCTTTTCGGCCAAAGCCGCCTATGCCATGGGGGTGCCGATGACCCTGCTCAGCGGTCTGCTGATCTGGTCACAGCTGGGCAAAATTTTGCTGCTGATTGAAGAAGGCGGCTCCAAGGCCTTAGATCTAGACGCGTTTTAGGGGTTTAGTCCAAGCCATCAACGCGATCGCAATGCGCTCAACGCGATCGCAATGCGCCAAGGTGCTCAGTCTATACCCACTTGGGGCAGGGTGACCGTTACTTCAGTGCCGGTGGCGGCGGCGGTAATGGTTAGCTGTCCCCGATGGGCTTCTACAATGCGCTTGGTAATCGCCAGGCCTAAGCCATTGCCGGAGGCCTTGGTGGTAAAAAAGGGCTGGGTGAGCTTGGCCAAGAGTTCCGGTGCGATCGGTGCGCCGCCGTTGTGAATGCTGATGGTGACCTGGCCTGCAATCGGAGGCTGCACCACCCAGGTGACAACGCCGGTGGGGTCAGCCTCCTGGGCATTAGAAATGAGATTGATAAAAACTTGCTTGAGCTGGTCGCGATCGCCGCTAACCACCGCTGGATAGGGCAGAGTAGTCACCTGCAGCAACGGCTGCCGATCGCCCAGTTCGTGCCCGATGACGGTGGCAAGGTGCTCGATCAAACTATTGATTTCCAGGGGTTCTAGCGCCAGGGCAGGCTCCCGAGAATACATCAAAATGCCGTTGAGCAGCTTTTGTAGCCGCTCCGACTCTTCTAGGGCCAGGTCGAGGCGGGTTTGGAAGCGCTCGGGCAGATCTAGGGAGCGGAAGGAATTTAAACCCAGCAGCACCGTATTGAGGGGGTTGCGCACCTCATGGACAATCATGGCGGCCAGTTCGCCGATTTCGGCCAGACGAACCTGGGCCGCTTCAGCGGCTCTGCGATCGCTGATGTCTCGGGCCAGGGCTAGCCCGTAGCGTTCGTCAGCCAGCACCAGCAGCCCCAATCGTACCTCCACCGGAAAGCTGCTGCCGTCTTGGTGGCGGTGCCAGCCCTCCAGGGTTTGGGGCACCCCCAACCTCATCTGCTGCCAGAACGCCTCAAAGTCAGCCTGGCTGTAGGTGGTTTGAATATCGATAACCGATAGCTGGAGCAGCTGATCGCGACTGTAGCCCAGGCTGTCGCAGGCATTTTGGTTAACATCAATAATTCGTCCCACCGCATCGATCACAAAAAATGCGTCCACCGCCTGCTCAACTAGGGTGCGAAACCGCGTTTCACTCTGCTTGCGGGTGGCCACGGCAGCGGTAACTTGCCCAAACATCTGCTCAAAGGCCGCAATCACATCCCCCAATTCGTCGGCGCGGGCATAGGGTAGCGCCGCAAAAGCCAGGGTTTGGGGATCGCTATCGTTACCAATAGCCTGGCCCGCGGCAATTAGATCCTGCCGCAGCAGCATGATCGGTTTAATCACTAGTCGACGCAGCATGATTAGGGTCGCCCCTGTCACAAAGATTGAGATAATCACCACCAGCCCAATGATGCGACCAATGAACGCAAAAAATTCTCGCTGCACCCCACGGGCATCGTGGCGCACGATCAGCACGTAGCGATCGCGCAGGGGCGGCATGTCCCAGGGGGCGTCGTAGCGCTGCTGGCGGCGAAAGTAGCGATCGCTCAGCCTACCCTGCTCGCTCTCGGCTAGGGTAAGCTGAGGCATCTCACCAAAACCGCCCACTTGGGTACCGTCGAGATCGTAGATTGCCCCGCCGAGAATCACCTGATTGGTTTGAATATTTTGGAGATAGTCAATCAGCATGGCGTCTTTAAGGGTAGCGAGGGTAGCTTCATCTAGCCGCCCGAGGGCCTGGGCCGTAGACAGAGCACGCAGATAGTTCAGCAGCTCCCGCTCCCGCCGCATCACCGAGGGCACCAGAATTACCCCCTCAATCACGACAATGCTGACAAACACCCAGTAGGCAATGCGTTTAGATAGCCTGGCCGTCAAAAAATCACCGAAAGATTGCAGCGTTGGGCGAAGCCGGACCATTCTAAAATCTGACGTTACTAGAGATCTTTTTGAATTTTTTGAGCACAATACTAGCATTCGTGCCGGGGCAGTCTGTAGATTTGCCCACCGACCGCAACCGATGACCGCATCCTGAGAGACATACCCATGGGGCCCTCTGACCATCTACCCGATTTCGACCCTCCCCAGCCTGAACCCCAATCGGCTGAGGCTATCTTGCGGGTCTTGGGCCACGACCTCGAAAGCCTGCGCCACCAGGTCGCAGGTTACCTATCCGAAGACATTGCCCATCTTCAGACGAAGAAGCAGCGGTTGATGGCCGACATTGAAGCTTTAGAGGGAGACTTTGAAACCCTTCAAGCGCAGCACCAGCAGCTGCAAACCACCTACGCCGAAGGGCTGAGCCAGCAGCAAATCGCCCAGCAGCAGGCCTGGGCCAAACGCCTGGCGATCGCCCTGGCCACCCACCTGCAAGGACGGCTCGAAACCGCCCTGACCAATGCCCATCCCAATGCCCTCCAGGCCGCCCCCTACGAGGCCGCGATTCCGCCTTTGGCTAACGCTAGCCAGCGCCTCGCCGCCCTCGATATGACGCTGCAAAGCACCCTGGCCGGTCTACAACAGGATCTGACCAGTTATCAGAGCAACATCTCCCAGCAGCTCAGCCGTATGCAGAGTGTTGAACAGCAGGGGGAAGCGATCTTAGAAGCCCTGGTCGCCCGACTCAGTCAGCAGCTACAGAGCCAAATGGTGCCGCCTCCAGGGGCAGCCGTGCCCAACCGGAATGGCCACAGTCCCCCGTCTAAGTCTGGCCCCCTAGCCGAACCTGCACTACCCCCTGGCCCCTATCGAGGGCCTCAGCTAAACTCAGGCTACCCAGGGTCAGAATCTACCCCCCCTGGCCATGCCCCCCGACCGCAAGCCATCGCGCAGCACCCGCCAGCGTCTCTGGTGCGATCGCAGCCCAACCCCGCAGCAGCTGCGCTTCCGGAAAACAGCCGCCGCGCCTCCCTCACCGATCTCCAGCTAGGGCTGCTGATGGTCGTGCTCTCGACCTTGGCCCTGTCGATGCACAACGTCATTGTGGGCGTAATCGGCTACGGTGGCCAGTTGCTGGGACGCATTCCGATGGCGGAGGTCTTGCCTTTAACAATTCCGAACTCGCTGCTGCTGCTGTGGTTGCGCATGGTGGTAGTCGTGCCCCTGTTGGCGCTGGTAGCCCCCCGACTCTATCCCAACGTCGGCAACGACTTGCGCCAAATCTTCCAACGTGATCAAAGGCGTCCTCTGATACAGGTGATCGCCAGCGGCTTCTTCCTATTTTTATCGCAGGTGCTGATCTATAAGGCGATCGCCGATGTCGGCCCTGGCGTAGCGGTGACGCTGCTGTTTATGTATCCGCTGATCACGGTACCGCTGGCCTGGTTTTTGTTTGGCGATCGCCCTACCCCCCTGCGCCTAGTGGTGATGTTTGCCATCACCATGGGAATTGTCTTCACCGCCCTGCCCCGCATCTACACCGACCTCAGCGGCAACGGCGTATCGTTGTGGGGGGTGGGGGCCGCCCTGCTGGCTAGCGTTGCCTTTTCGCTATTTTTAATCGCCATGCAGCTGTGCTTTAAGCGGCTGCACCCGGTCTCAGTCAGCCTGCTTCAGTTTTCGACCATCTTTATTCTCACCAGTGTGATTTTGATCGTGGGGTCTTTCTTTGGCCTCGACCCTGGTGAGCCCACTCGTCCCCTCGGCCTCTATATCGGAGCCGGACTGCTGGGGCTGCTGACGCTGCTGGGCTATCTCTTCAATAACTACGGCGTTAAGTTGCTCGGGGCATCCCAGGCCTCGATTGTGGCTGCCAGTGGGCCAGTAGCGACCGCTATTTTGGCCTACTTAATCACTCCTGGCGAAAAGTCAGCGCTGCTGTTTATCCAGTGGATGGGCGTAATTTTAGTCACCCTGGGGGTGATTTCGCTAAGTTTAGAACGGCTGGCCAGCCAGCGCCGCCAGGCCAAACGACGCAGTGCTGTGCCTCCCAATACAGGACAGTGGCCTTAGCCCAGTAGCAGCCCAAGGAAAATAGTCAGAACTCAGTCGTGTAAGCACTCGCTTGCAGTTTTAAGGATTGGCAGGTTGTAAGACTTGACCACACCGACCTTTCAACCTGCTGACCAGAGTCGCCGATTTTGGTGGCTCGATCGCGCCAGCCTCGAAGGTCTTCAAAACAAGTTATCCCAAACCCCAGGTAACCCAGGCAGGGAAGCTAATCCAGTTAAAACGGAGAGAGAGGGATTCGAACCCTCGTTAAGGTCACCCCTAAACAGCATTTCCAGTGCTGCGCCTTCAACCGCTCGGCCATCTCTCCAGGGGGCGGCTCATCACCGCTGAGAGGTCATCGTAGCAAACAATGGAGTCAGATAACAGGGGCCACACTAGTTTCTATTGCAGAATTAAGCTCGTCTGCCCCAGAGCAATTGTTTCGTGAGAGCATAACAGGGGTAATTAACAATCGGGGCGCTGGCCTACGATTCGCGAAGCGTTCGGCAACCGACTCGGAACGAGTATCCGTCCCGGAATCGCCCCTTCGACCTCGATTTACTCAATTTATTCCGCGCCCACCGTTACTCTGCCAACCCCGACCTACCCCATGGCCCGTACCCACACCATCACTGTCCACCACCGCCAGACCGGGCGCATATACACCGTAGAGGTGCCCGAAGACCGCTATATTCTTCAAGCCGCCGAGAGCCAGGGGGTAGAGCTGCCGTTTGCCTGCCGCAATGGTGCCTGCACCACCTGTGCGGTACGCCTGCTAGAGGGCGAAGTCGAGCAACCCGAGGCCATAGGACTCTCCCCCGATCTGCGTGAGCGGGGTTACGCGCTGCTGTGTGTCAGCTACCCCCGCAGCAATATCCAGGCCGAAACCCAGGATGAAGACGAAGTTTACGAGCTTCAGTTTGGCCGCTACTTTGGCAAAGGCAAAGTGCGCCGAGGGCTACCCTTAGACGAAGACTAATCAGCCCCACTGCCTTGAGCCTTCCCCACGATTAATTTCATGTCTTATCCTGCTGAGTCCGATTTACAACGCTGGTTAGACAGCGCCACCGAGGCTGCCCTAGCCGCTGGAGCGGTGCTTGAGCACCACTGGGGCAACCTCACCACCATTGACGAAAAAGGTCGGTCTGGCGATTTGGTCACCGAAGCCGATCGCAGCGCAGAGGCGGCCGTGATGGCCGTACTAGAACGACATCTCCCCACCGACCACGGCATTTTAGCGGAAGAGTCAGGGGTAATTAGAGACCGAGAAACCGGCCTTCTATGGGCCATAGATCCCCTCGACGGCACCACCAACTACACCCACCAGTACCCCTTCTGTGCGGTGTCCATCGGGCTGCTGGCCGAGGGAGAGCCGGTGCTGGGGGTGATTTATGACCCGATCCATCGGGATCTCTTTCGCGCGGCCAAAGGATTGGGGGCCACCCTCAACCGCAGCCCGATCCGGGTTTCGACCACAAACCAGCTGGCCCAAAGCTTGCTGGTGACCGGATTTGCCTACGATCGCCGCGAAACCCCCGACAATAACTACGCCGAATTTTGCCACTTCACCCACCTCACTCAGGGAGTTCGCCGGGGGGGCTCTGCCGCCATTGACTTGGCCTACGTCGCCTGCGGTCGCCTAGATGGCTACTGGGAGCGAGGGCTGTCGCCCTGGGATATTGCCGCTGGGATTGCGATCGTACGAGAAGCCGGGGGCCAGGTGACCGCCTACGATGGCTCACCGCTAGACGTGATGACGGGGCGGCTGTTGGCCACCAACAGCCAGATTCATGCGGCCATGAGCCAAACCCTGGGAAAGATTCAGCCGCTAGTGCTCCCTGCCCTCACCTAGCCCGTGTGTACCCCAATCTTCGGTTCCAGTTGGCCTCAAACCGCTAAAAAAACCAGGGGATGGTTAAACTGGGGTTTGCTGGGTAGAGTGAAGAGAATTTATTGATGTCTTATTGCTCCCTGAGTCGTCCCTCGGGTAAGTGACCATGAAACCAGATCAAGGGCTGTTTCAACTTGACTTTGATGACCATCACGCTGTGCTGGGAGTGCCGGTAACCGCCGATGCTAAGGCCGTGCGCAAGCGTTACCTAGCGATCGCCCGCATGCTGCATCCCGACAGTTTATCGGGATCCAACACTATCGATGCCCAGCGGGCCAGCGACGTTCTCTCCAAGCTGGTCAACCCCGCCTACGAGGCCCTAACTCAAGAAAAATCAAGCACCGAGCATGGCATCATGCTCAAGCTCAAAGGGCAGTCCCTACGCCAAATCGGCACAGCGCCCACCGTTAGCTCTACAGAAGCTCAAACCCTGCTCAAAGCTCCCCATGCCGACGCGGCCTATCGCAAAGCCGTCAGTAGCATAGCCGAAAGCCAATTCGACAACCTGGAGCATGTCACCGAGATCATCGGCGAACTGAGTGAGCTCAACCTAATTTACCTGTATCGCAGCAGTGCCAACGATGGGCCATCGGCTGGCTCCCCGGCCAGCGCCGCTAAACCACGCCCCAATGCCGTCCCTAGCACCCCCACAGCGACAGTGCCAACGCCCCGACAAAACCAGGCGGCTATTTTAGAGAGCTATATTAACCGAGCCCAGGAGTACGATCAAAACCGCGACTATAGCCGAGCCATTTTAGAGCTGCGGGAAGCGGTCAAAGCCTATCCCAGCAACGTTCAATGTCATAGTTACCTGTCGGCGCTTTATCTCAAAGCGGGCCAGGGTACCATGGCCCGCATTCACGCTAAACGCGCCCTTGAGATCGACCCCAACGACGAAAGAGCGCGATCGGTTCAGGCTCGGGTAGATAAGACCAGCGGTGGGTCTACATCTGGGTCAGCCCAGACCGTCAAATCAAAGGGGGGCAATGCAAAAGCCACCAACCCCAAATCGGCCAATCAGGGAGGCGGTTTCTTTGGCCTGTTTGGAGGCAAGAAAAAGTGATGACCTACCAACCTCCTGCTGGAGCACGCGACCTACTCCCCCTTGACGTTGCCCAGAAATACTGGATTGAGAATCGCCTAGAACAGGTATTTCAGCGCTGGGGCTACCACCGCATTATCACCTCCACCGTAGAGCGGATGGATACCCTCATGGCGGGGGGGGCCATCGATCAGGAAGCGGTGATTGAGCTTCAACCCGTCGCAGGTAAACGTTTGGGGCTGCGGCCTGAGCTGACCGCCTCGATCGCCCGCACTGCCGTTACCCGCCTGGCCAGAGTCACCTATCCCCAGCGGCTCTACTACAACGCCAACGTGTTTCGTCAAGCCCCCCAGGGTAGCCAGGGAGGTCAACAGGAGTTTTACCAGGCCGGAGTCGAGCTGCTTGGGGCCGGGGCAACGGTCGCCGATGCCGAGATCGTGCTGCTGCTGCTCGACTGTCTGCGCAGTCTTGCCCTCGATTCCTGGTGCTTAATTCTGGGCGATGCCCAGCTCACCCAGGCGTTGCTTACCCCGTTTGCGCCCGAGCAGCGCCAAGCAGTACGTCAGGCCCTTGCTGCCCTCGACCGGGTAGCCCTCGACGGCATGGGCCTATCCCCAGAGCTGCATCACCATGCCCTGCATCTGCTTGACCTGCGTGGCCACCCTGAGGATGTACTTCAGGCTTTAGGGCAGCTTGCCCTAGGGGCCGAAGCTCAGACAGCGGTGGAGCGGCTGAAATCGCTGGTTGCCCTAGTGCGAGATGTCATTGACACAGGGGACGAGAGTCAGCGGCCAACCCAAGGAGGCCAACGCCCCGCCCTGACGCTCGATCTCAGTCTCATTCAACCCTTTGACTACTACACCGGCCTGGTGTTTGAGGTGGTTACTGGCCCTGAACAGGGCTGTCAGGTGCTCGGTCAGGGGGGGCGCTACGACAACCTACTAGGTGTCTTTCAAGGCCAGGGCCAGGGGTTCCCAGGCATTGGCTTTGTGCTCAACATTGAGGCTCTGCACCAAACGTTGCTGCCTACGGGCTATCTGCCTCAAGATACGCCCCCTAGCGATTGGCTAGTAGTTCCTACGGTGCCTCAGGCGGCGGCGGCAGCCTTTACCTACGCTCAAACCCTGCGGGCCTCAGCCAGTCTGGTGCGGGCCGAGGTTCACCTGGCCGACGACGAGCCGCCCGCTGCTATCCGCGATCTAGCCCGTCAGCGCCGGATTAGCCGCATCGCCTGGATCGGCCCCAACGGGTTGCCAAATATTGAAGCGCTGAACTAACGTGGGAAATGGTCTCTGCCCTGGCTCAATTCCTTATGGGGAGAGAGTTACAGGGTGAGGAAAAATTAACTGTCTACTTAGGGGAATGTTGATTCCCCGATATTCTTTTGTGCCCGTGAGGAGAGATTGTGGCCCATACCATTGTGACTAACGTTTGTGAGGGCGTCGCCGACTGCGTCGATGCCTGCCCGGTAGCCTGCATCCACGAGGGCCCCGGCAAAAATACCAAGGGCACCGATTGGTACTGGATTGACTTTTCAACTTGCATCGACTGCGGGATTTGCCTTCAGGTGTGCCCTGTGGAAGGCGCTATTTTGCCCGAAGAACAGCCCGACCTGCAAAACACTCCGACCTAGTTTTGTCTAGCCTAGGGTTCTGAGTTCCCTATCTGGGCCAAACTAAGGTGCCCTGTACTATGGCCAAGATCAGCCTCCGTAGTCGTCTTTTTATCTCTCACCTGGCGGTGATGGGAATTGGCATTTTGGCCCTGGCCATCTTTGGCAGGCTTTACACTCCCCGTCTTTTTGTGATCTCCCTGGAGCGCTATGAGAATGGGGTGCTGAGCGTGCAGCGCCGTACTCAGCTAGTAAAGGGGTTTGAGGCCGCCTGGAGCCGGGGCATGCTGTGGGCCATTTTAGTAGGTGGGGGCACCGCAGGGGGGCTGAGCTATTTGGTATCGCGGCGCATTATTCGCCCGCTCGATCAGATGACGGAGGTGACGCGATCGTTTGCTGCTGGCCGATTGAACGCCCGCGTACCACCCTCGGAAATTTTAGAAATTCAGCGCTTGGCCAGCAGTTTTAACCGCATGGCAGCAGACTTAGAGGGCGTGGAAGAGCACCGCCGCGAGCTGATTGGCGACCTCACCCACGAGCTGCGCACCCCGCTGACGATTATCCACGGCTATCTGGAGGGACTGGCGGATGGCACCGTTGATCCTGAGCCCGAACTGTATCAACGGCTAGCGGTGGAAACAACGCGCCTCCAGCGCCTAGTCAATGACCTGCAAGAGCTGTCTAAGCTAGAGGCGGGCTACCTACCCATTCAGGCCCAGACGGTGGCGCTGTGCCCACTGCTGGCCGCGCTGGTGCGCCCTTTCGTCGACCAGTTTGTCAGCACCGATCGCGTAGCGATTACCTTGCAGTGTCCGCCCGATCTGCCGCTGGTGCACGCCGACCCTAGCCGCATTGAGCAAATCGTGATCAATCTGCTGGGCAATGCCCTGCGCTACACCGAGAAGGGCGCAGTCACAGTCAATGCCTGGGCCCAGAGTGGCCGGGTCTACGTCAGTGTGACTGACACCGGCATTGGCATTGCTGAGGCAGACCTACCCTACGTGTTTGAGCGCTTTTGGCGGGCCGATCGCTCCCGCAACCGCAACTCTGGGGGCACGGGTCTAGGCCTCACCATCTGCCGTCGCTTGGTCGAGGTGCAGGGGGGCAAAATTGAGGTTAAAAGCACCCTGGGCCAGGGCAGTGAGTTTACGTTTTGGCTGCCCCAGGCAAAGAGGAGTTAAGGGGAGTAGTTGGGGGTTACCAACTGCCGAGGTCAGGCTTTGTAGTCTAAGGGTTTTGGTTCAAAAGGCTCGATAGATGCTCTGGGGGCGTGAGGAGCTGTTGGCGAAGGGTGTTGGATTGAGTGCGATCGCACCGCACCTCCAGCACCCTCACACCGGTGGCCGGTAAACTGCTGACACTGGCCGTTAGCTGGCTCCAGGTTTCAACCCGCTCGTAGTTGACCCCATAGGCAGCGCAGAGACGATTGAAATCAACGGTTTGAGGGGTGGTAAAGAAGTCTTCAAACCAGCGTTCGCCAGGGGCGGGCAGGGTAGCAACGGGCAGTTGATCAAAGATGCCGCCCCCCTGGTTATTCACCACCACCACGGTGAGATGGCCCCGCAGGCGCGGCACGCTGAGCCAGCCATTGGTGTCGTGGAGCAGGGCCAGGTCGCCCGTCAGCAGCACCGCAGGTGGACCACCGTGGGCAATGCCCAGGGCCGTAGACAGCGTGCCGTCAATGCCGTTAGCACCCCGGTTGCAGTAGGGGCGCAGGGCGCGATCGCCCGGTGGCCAAAACCATTCCACATCGCGGATCGGCATGCTGTTGGCGATTACCAGAGGAGTGCCCAGCGGCAAACAGCGGGCCAGCAGCCAGGGTACTTTGCCTTCAAAGAGTCCGTCTAGTCCAGCCAAGGTGCGATCGAGCTGTTGGCGCAGTCCCGCCTCCAGCCCCAGCCATTGGTCGTGGTAAAAACTAGGCAGACGCGCTTCTGAAGCTGGGGGCAAGGCCTGGGCCAGGCCTGTGACGCTGAGAGGCAAGGGCGTCACCGAGCCGTGGAGGGGGTCGAGGTTGGTGCTTCCAGGGTCAACCACCCAGCGGCGGGGCGGGGCATCCTGTAGCCACTGGCGCAGCCGTTTGCTGGTGGGCAGCGGGCCGAGTTGGATCACCTGCTCAGGCACCAGATCGTTTGCCCAGGTGGGCTGTCTCAAGGCCATGTCGTAGGTGGTGACCAGAGAAGCATTCAGCACCGCTGCATTGCGCAGCGGCGATAGCCCCTCGGCCAGCACTGGCCAGCCCAGGTAGTTGGCGAGAGCAGCAACGGCCTTGCAGTAGCCCAGCGGATCGACGGGCTGGGCTGGGCCAGCGATAATGAGGCCGCGATCGCATTCTCGCCAAGTCTCCAGCCAGGGCAAATCTAGCCCTGACGCCGAGAAGTCTCTCAGCGCTGGCACCTCAACCGCCGCTAGAAAGTCGTCGCTGATCGCGTCTTTTAAGTGTGTCACCGAGCCGTCGGCAATCGGGGCTAAAGGGTCGCGGAAGGGACAGTTAAGGTGCACTGGCCCCGCTACCGGATAGAGCGATCGCCCCCAGGCCTGCCCCAAAATCTGTCGCAGATAGCGCAGCATGGCCACTTCTGCCACAGGCACCGCCAGTTCCGCATACCAGTTTGGGAACGTGCCAAACAGCCTTTGCTGATCGATGGTTTGGCCCGAGGCACAGTCGCGCAGCTCGGGGGGGCGATCGGCAGTCAGCACCAGCAGGGGAATGCGGCTTTCTCGCGCCTCAATCACGGCGGGGTAGTAGTTGGCTCCAGCGGTGCCGGAGGTGCAGACCAACACCACCGGCTGCCCGGTGCGCCGAGCCACCCCCAGGGCAAAAAACGCCGCCGATCGCTCATCGAGCACCGGTACCGCCTCAATCTCAGGATGGCTGACCAGCGCTACAGTCAGGGGCGTCGAGCGTGAGCCGGGCGAAATCACAGCGGTTGTTAGCCCCAGTCGAGCCAGTGTGGCCGCCAGCACCGAGGCCCAGAGGGCGTTAGTATTACGAAAATCAAAGGTCATGGATCAACAGCAGGGGCCTACACCAGCGACTCGCCCAGGGCGCGCAGCTTGAGCTTAATCTCTGCCCACTCGCGATCGGGGTCAGACCCTGCCACAATACCAGCCCCAGCGTACAGCCGCACCCAGGTATCCGCCACCAGCGCCGAGCGAATGCCCACAATAAACTCGCTGTCGCCATTCGCCCCCACCCACCCCAGGGGAGCCGCGTAGAGCCCCCGGTCAAAATCCTCAAAGCGCAGAATTTGGTCGCAGGCTTCGCGGGTCGGCACCCCGGCCACGGCAGGAGTTGGGTGCAGGGCCTCCACAATGTGCAGCGGGTGAATATGGCGGGGCACGCGGGCACGCATCGGCGTGTGCAGGTGCTGAATGTTGGACAGCCGCCGTACCTTAGGCCGGGGTTGGTACTGGGGCCATAGCCCGACCCCCCGGAGCTGTCGGGCCAAAAACTCCACCACCAGCTGGTGCTCGCCCCGTTCTTTGGGGTTGTGCAATAGCCCCTGGGCGAGATAGTCATCCTGGAATGGCGCAGCCCCCCGAGGAGCCGAACCCGCCAGGGCATCGGTGATCAGCTGGCCCTGGGTGAGACTGAGCAGCCGTTCCGGACTGGCCCCCATGAACGTCTTACCGTTGCCCTGGCCCACCGAAAACACATGGCAGTCTGGGTAGCGCTGCCGCAGACGCCCTAGGGCCGCCAGAGGCTGGATCGGCTCAGTGCTGACCCAGTCTAGGGCATGGGCCAGCACGATTTTTTGTACCGGATGCCGAGTCATGTAGCTCAGGGCGCGGTCTACGGCTGTCTTGAACTGCTGGCCAGCTTCGGGCACCGGCTGTACGGGCAGCCGCGCCGGATGCAGCGGATCGCGCCAGGAAGCTGTGCCTAGGCGCTCTACGTCTCGCAGATGGTTGGCCAGGTCGTCAATGATGGTCTCCACATTAGAGGTCGCCGTCACCAGGTGATTCAGCGTCAGCACGCCCTGCCCCCCCTGGCGCACCATCTGCCACTGGGGCAGCACCACCGTCGCCGCCGGAAAGGTCGCCTCACCATCCTGGGAGTCGGCAAAAAAGGTGAATGCGCAAAAAAAGCGGGCCCCATCGGCCCCGCTGAGCGCCGCAGCGGGCCCCACTTCGCTGTAGCGGTGGGTTTTGCTGCGCCACTGCTCAATAAATCGGCGAGCCTGGGCAAACCGGCGCGCTCCCGCAGTTTCGTAAATCAGTGCGGCCCCAAATCCCACCACCGATCGCTGGGCCGCGGGAGTTTCGAGATATAGATGGCGATCGCCACTAGGGGCCAGCCGGGCCAGCACCACCAGCGGGTCAACCGGGGGCATATCGAAACTCAGGCTCACCAGCTGGGGCTGATGACTCTGCCGCGCCTGACCCAGCCGACGATCTAAAAACCGGTAGGCCGACTGCAACGTCTGGTCGCGATCGGAGCAGTGAGAAACAACGGGCATAAACCTTGGGATTTTAAAGCGGTTTACTGTATGAGCGGTTAACCTCGTCACGGTCGGCGATGTTGGCCATAGGATGCCCAACCGCCCGGTTCCCTGGGCCCATTGAACCCAAACTACCGGCACCCTGACCCAATTTGCCCTGCCCGCCGAACCTACGATCGAGGTCTCGTGGCAAGCTGAAACAGGCTCCAGTTAAGCCGCTCAGCCCCTTGGGCAGTATCCCTACTGGTAGCATATTCGGTTATGGCGTAACCACTTCGGGGCCAGTCGTTCACGCAGCTTAATAGTGGGTGCCGGTTTTGCGGTGGTGAATGGCGGTTTTACCGTTGCCGTCTAGCACCCGACCCGCCTGCACCGTGGCGTATACCAGCCAGTGGTCGCCGCACTCCATGCGCTGCTCGACAGTGCACTCTAGGTAAGCGATCGCCTCGGTCAAGATCGGCGCGCCATTTTCGGCCACCTCAGTCTCAATGTCGGCAAAACGGTCTTCGCCGGGGGCAAAGGGTTTGAGAAAGTGCTTCATCGACCCCAGGTGCCGCCCTTCCGCCAAAACATTCAGCACAAACCCATAGCCAGGGTACAGCAGCGACTCGATCGCCCGATCTTTGGACACCGCCACCGTAAACCCCGGCGGCGCAAAGGAAGCCTGGGACACCCAAGAGGCCAGCATGGCGCTCGACACCTCCCCATGGCGGGCAGTCACGATGCACAGCGACCCCACAATCCTCCCCACGGCCTGCTCCACCGCTGAGGCCGGGGTGCGAGGCTGCTTCGCCCGCGTGGCCTTTTTCAGCCCCTGGGCAAAGTCAGTACCCACCTCCTCGCAATATTTGAGGGTGACATCGGTGGGCTTAAACTTCACGCGGATGGGCTCAAAGGCCAGACTATAGCCGCCGTCCTTGAGCTTGCCCTCCAGCAGATCGATGGCTTCTCCGCTCCAGCCAAAGGAGCCAAACACCCCAGCAGGCTGGGTTTTAGAAGCGGTCGACAGCACAATACCCAAAGCCGTCTGCATGGGGGTAGGGGTGTGTCCACCCAGGGTAGGTGACCCCATCAAAAACCCAGCCGAGCCTTCTACAGCCGTTTTGATTTCATCAGGGCTGGCCTGCTCGGCATTGATTGACTCCACCGACACCCCAGCCTTGGTAATCCCTCGGGCTAGCGCCTGGGCAATAGTGGCCGTATTGCCATAGGCCGAGGCGTAGATCAGCGCCACTGAGAGGTCTTGACCGGTTTGGGCTTGGCCCCAGTCGCGGTAGTTCTGCACCAGTTCTCGGGGGCTGTAGCGCACCACCGGCCCGTGCCCAGGGGCCAAGGTCTGAAAGGGCAGAGTGGTCACGCGACCCAAGGCTGCCAGCACTTGGCGAGCACTGGCAGCAAACAGACAGTCGAAGTAGTAGCGCCGGTCTTCGAGCAGGTCTTGCCAGCTGAGGTCAAAGACCGCTTCGTCGCAGCGGTGAGCCCCAAAGAGCTTGTCAGAATATAGCACCTGAGAGTAAGGGTCAAAGGTAGCTAACCCGCCGGGATAGCGCGGAGTAGGAATCAACTCAAATTGAAGGTGATGGCCCTGGCCCAAATCGAGGCGATCGTCGCCACTGCGGATCACCCGGAGGTGAGGCGAAAGCTCGGGCAGCAGATCTTTAAGGGCCAGGGCAGCAGGGTTTGAGCACACCACAGTAACATCTGGCAACCGCTTCAGCAGAATTTTTAAAGTCTCGACCCGGTTGGGGTTGATATGCCCCAAAACGATGTAATTCAGATGAGAGAGATCGATATGGCCCTCTAGGGCAGCCAGAAATATGGCGCTGAACGATTCACCGGGGGGGTCGATGAGAGCGATGCGATCAGCCTGGACGAGATAGCTATTTGCCGTGGTGCCGCGCTCTAACCCGTACTCAATCTCGAACCGAAGGCGGTTCCAACTGCGGCAGCGCAGTACCGTGGTGCCTGCGGCCATAGCGTAAAGCTGAACATCGCGAGGAGGAGAGGTCATGGGCAATAGGTAACGGCAGTTTTCAAGCGCCCCGTGGGTAATCTGTACCCGGTAAGAGGCCGTACAGAGCCACCAAAGCATCAAATCAGACTGCTGTAATTCTAGAGGATGGAGAGAACAGCATTCTGAAGCATCAAAGTCTATGTACCCCATAGCTGAGATTTGAGGGAAGTTGGAGACACTTTACAGAGCTGTTCAGCTTTTATGAACTATGTCAGTAATACCCGTGCTTTCCCGCACCGTACCCTAGACTGAGTTGGCCTACTGAGTACAGTAAGCAAGGGTCTGAGCACCAGTTGAGCGGTGGGTTTATCCCTTCTTATCACTCGACCGGCCAGTACCCCGATAAAATACCGTGATTGTACTGATATGAGTGGTTATTTCTATAACACTAAATTAGCTTGTAGCGGCGGTCGCAGCTGCCCAACGGGCCATCGAGGGTTGAGCAAGCGATAAGGATTGTTTGGCTTAGGGCAAACAGTTATCTAAGCGCTTTAGTTGATCAGTATCTCTCTGGTTCTTGAAGTTGGATAATCCTATGGAGTCACAGTCTACTAGACAGGGTGTTACATCAGCTATTGATGCCGCTGTTATCAACGAAGTCGTTATTGATCCAGTTGTGGAACAGGGCTTAGCGCCCAGCGATTTGTCATGGGTTGACCCAGAGGGTGCTTCCTTAGCGGCGGTTCAAGATGGGCAGCCGGTGCCAGCGGAAAATGTCAAACAGCTGTATCGACAGTTTCGTAAGGCCGCCCTAGAATCCACCGCCCGCGAGCTGCGCAAACAGCAGTACGAGCGCATTCAAACCCAGGTCGAAATTCTCAGTATCCCGATCGACAACATTTCGGTCAATGACTTTTTGAGCCAGCTTAAGAAGGGCGTGGTGTTTACCCCCAACGTCGATCACCTGATGAAGCTCCAAAAGGATATGGACTTTGTTAAGGCCTATAGCAAGGCCGACTATCGCGTCTGCGATAGCCAAGTGCTGATGTTTGCCTCTAAGTTTTTGGGCACGCCCCTCAAGGCTAAGATTTCGGGGTCAGATCTGTTCCCGATGTTTTGTGAGCACCACCGCCATAACGAGGCCATCAAAATCTTTTTGATGGGAGGAGCGGATGGCATTGCGGCTCAGGCGATGGAGCGCATCAATGCTCGCATTGGTCGACAAATTATTGTGCAGGCCCACTCGCCGTCTTTTGGTTTTGAAAAGGACGAGACCGAATGCGATCGCATCCTGGAGATGATTCGTCAGTCGCCCGCCAACGTGCTGGTGGTGGGCGTAGGCGCACCTAAGCAGGAAAAGTGGATCGCAAAGTACCGGGAGCAGCTGCCCAATATTGATATTTTTCTGGCCGTAGGGGCCGCCATCGACTTTGAGGCGGGCAACAAGCCTCGGGCTCCAGAACTGTTGAGCAAGCTGGGCCTGGAGTGGCTCTACCGCCTGAGCACCGAGCCGGGGCGACTGTGGAAGCGTTACCTAGTCGACGATTTTCCTTTCCTGTGGCTGGTGATCAAGGAGCGCTTTGCCCGGCTCTGGCGCAAGCCCGCCGTGGATGGGACCGCATCTCGTAAGGTTGGATAGCCTTACTGTGAATAGACTCAATTCATTATTTAGCCCAGGTAGCTATTAGGTTGCCTGGGTAAGTTTTGAGGGTCTGAGCGGTGGCATCGGACAAAATATGGCACCTTAGGAGGGTTCCCCGTGGTCATTGCCCTATGGTTCCTGTGTCGGTGGGTGGCATTGCTCAATCTGCGCTCTTGACAGACCAGTTGTTGGCCTACTACCGCCAGCTGTCTGAGGGGCTGCTGACGGTGGTCGATGTGGAAACAACAGGGTCTCGCCCAGACGAGGCCAGGGTGATTGAAATTGCGGTGGTGCAGGGTTCGCTAGACCAAGGGATCACCCACGAGGCATCCTTTGTGGTCAATGCCAAGGTGCGCGTACCCCATACCATCACTCGACTGACGGGCATCACCACCGCCATGGTCGAGCAGGGCACCGCCGCCGATGTGGTGTGGCAAGCGCTGCGATCGCCCCTCGACCAGGGGGTGCTCACCGGCCACAACCTGGCCTTTGACTACAGCTTTATTCAGGCGGAGTACCAGCGGCTGGGCCAGGGCTTTAAGCGCCCTCAGGCGCAGCAGTTTTGCACCGTTATTTTGTCGCGGCTGCTGCTGGCCGATCTGCCTTCCCGCAGTTTGCCGCAGCTGGTGCGACACTTTGGTTTTGACGTGGGGCGATCGCACCGCGCCCTGGCCGATACCAAGGCCTGCTGGCTACTGGCCAACCTCCTGCTAGAGCGCTTGGCCAACACTTCCGACGATGCCCTGCGGCAGCAGTTTGCCGAGCAGTGGGTGCCATTGCGAGATGCCGTCAAGGTGTTTGACTGCTCCCGGGTCGACCTGCAGCGGCAGCTTGACGCCCGAGGCTGTGAACGCCGTACCTCACGGCGCGGCAATCGCCACATGTATCGCCGGGGCGACCTAGAAGCCCTTTACCGCGAGCTCTACCCAGAGCATCTGCCACTCAACCTGGGCGAGGCGGGGGGGTAAAGGGCGTCACCTGCACCGACTCTCCACTGGGGCCTAAGCCTGGTTTTTTTTGAATTTTTCCCCACAGCCGGAGAAAAATTCGTCATGGTTACAGGGGTGGGGTGTTAGAGAAGGGGCTATTGCAGGCCTAGGACTGGGCCAGGGAGATTTTATGGCGCGATCGCACCGACAACGGCAGACCTGGGGCTGGGGCGGAGTAGCTCTGGCACTGCCGACCCTGGTGGCCTGTGGGCCGCCCCCGGCTGCCTTTGGCGGCACAGCACAGCAAACCACCACAATGCTAGAGTTCATAAACCCTCAACCCATTGCTCTGGCCAGCGCGATGACTAGTCCCCTGCTGTTCGATACCGTCTCAGACTTTGCCGAAGGGGTCGCCCTGGTGCGCCTCAAAACCAGCCTGGGCTACATCGATCGCGACGGCAACCTGACCATCAGAGTCGACGATGACAACATCACTATGGCTGGTGACTACGCCGAGGGGTTGGCGGTCGCCCAAGCCGGAGCCTACTTTGGCTACCTCGATCGCCAAGGCCAGTGGGCCATACCGGTGCAGTTTCGCAAGGCCAAGTCGTTTTCTGAGGGGCTGGCGGCGGTGCAGGGGGGCACTAAATATGGCTACATCAATCTCCAGGGTGAGTGGGTGATTGAGCCCCAGTTTGACCTGGCGGAACGGTTTGTGGGCGATCGCGCCCTGGTCAAGCTTGGGGAAACCTACGGCTATGTTGACTCTGAAGGCCGCACCGCCATTCCCCTTGAGCTGAGGGATGCCTGGAGCTTTTCTGAAGCGCTAGCGGTGGCGCGGGTCGATCAGCTCTACGGCTACATTGACCCCAGCGGCACGATGGCGATCGCCCCAAGCTACGACGGAGCCTTTAGTTTCTCTGAGGGATTAGCCCGGGTACGTCAGGGCCGCAACTTTGGCTTTATTGATGCCACCGGGGCCGTGGTGGTCGAGGCAACCCTGCCCTTTGCCTCAGACTTTTCGGAGGGGCTGGCCGCCGTGTTGATTGAGAGCCAGTGGGGCTACATCGACCGCACTGGCCAGGTTGCCATCACTCCCAACTTCGCCTATGCCGCCGACTTTTCCGAAGGATTGGCTGCCGTACAGAAGGATGGGCTCTATGGTTACATCGACCCCGAGGGAGCCTGGGTCGTAGGGCCTCAGTACCAGAACGCTGGGCGATTTTCAGCAGGGCGAGCGCGGGTGCAAATCGACAACCGTTGGGGCTTTATCGACACCGAGGGCAAGCTGCTCACTGGGGTCGGCTTCAAAGGTGTGGAGTAGTCCTATGGGTTCAAATTGGCCAAAAATTGCTCAATTAACCCAATAGTGACTCCAGGCTGCTCCAACTGGGGGGTTAGCCCCACCCCCGGCAGCACCTCAAAACGACGGATAGCAGCGGAGTTAAGGGCCGCGAACCGGCGACCTATTGAGACGTCAGTGAGTTGGGCTACTTCACCCCAGAGCAGGGTGGTAGGGGTAGTGAGCATGGGCAGGTAGGTAGCTAGATCAAAGCTCAGGTCGCCCCTGACAAAAGCCAGGGCGGCGACATCGGCATTGGGCTGCTGGGCCGACTGGAGGTAGGCCGCCACCATCTCGTCAGAAATTTTGCTGGCGTCGGCAAACTGTCGCTGGGCCAAGAACAGCTTGATGCCCTCAGCAGTGGCGATCGCCCCCCGATAGAGCACTTGGCCAATCACCGGCAGCTTGACGATCTGGTTGATCGGTGAGCGGCTGGGGTCTTGGCCAAAGTCGGCCAGCCCCGCTGGGGCCACCAGAAATAGTCCTCGCAGGCGATCGGGGTGGTCGATGGCGACCCGCACCAGCATGGCCCCGCTGAGGGATGAGGACACCACCACGGGCGGAGCCGGGCAGAGCGCTTCAATCAATTCGCTCAGCAGACTCAGGTAGTCGGCGGTGGTCAAGGGGCGATCGGGGTGGTCGGAGCTACCCCAGCCGATCAGATCGGGGGCCAGCACCGGGTGTTCTGCCGCAAAGGCCGGGTACACCTTAGACCACTCGTAGCTCGACGACCCACCACCGAAGCCGTGGATAAACAGTAGAGGCACAGACGAGGCTGGGAGGGCAGGCCAGAAGTCGAGATCGGCTTCGATGTAGGCTACGGTGCCCAGACTCAGGGCCACCGATCGCTGGATAAAACCGGGAGGGATAAACATAGAACCACGCCGTTACTGCCTTTTGATTACCACGAAGCCTTGCCCCTTGCCCACTGGCCTTAGGGGCGATGGTGTCATCCTGAATCCTGCTGAGGATTCTTTGACGGCATGATGCTGGTTGTGGCTATAGACAGCAGCGCTGGCTCATGTACCTGAGCCAGCGCTGTTGTTGCAGGGTTGATGGCAATTTCTAGCACCCTGCGATCTGTAGGGTGGGGCTATTGAGTCATCGAAACTGAGTCATCCCACTCGAACCGAATTAGCCCGTCTAGCGAAACGCATCGGGATCGAGGGATCGTCCGGTGGGGCTGCCGCCGCTCAGACGCGCCCCAGTGCCACCGTCGGTGGGGTCAAGAAAAGGCTTGAGGTTAATGCCGCTGCTGCGCGAACTGCCAGTCGTGGGCAGACCCAAAATATTGCCAATTTGCCCCAGCACGTCGCTGCTGCCGCCCGCAAAAGTGGTGACGCCCTGGGTTTGGTCGCCTCGGTCGGCGATCGCCAGGTTGTCAAACACGAGATCGCGGGTTGCCATGGCATCTTGCCCCGGGGGCACGGTGAATACGATGCGGCAGGTGGGTGTTGACTCGGTGGTCACGCACACGGTGTTGTAGCCGTTTTCTACCGAGGTTTCAAGAGCCATCAGACCGTCAGGACGGTACTCTTCTAGCCGATCACTGATGGTGGCACAGCGCCGTTCGGCAGGCCAAGCACTGCCCATGTCTTGGGGTACCGCCCAGGGGTAGGCTTGCCCCGGTTGGCTAGTCGGGGAATACATTACGGTGTATTGTCCGGCCTGCATCTGACAGGTGAATCGCGGTGCGGTGTCAGCCTCAGTAGACTCTGCCGGAGTCGTTTCAGGAGTCCCTTCAGGGGTGCTTTCAGGGGTGCTTTCAGGAGTTTGGGCTTGGCCGACGGCCCCAAACGGCCCGGTTAGTAGGGCAGTGGCTAGCCCACCCATGAGTACTTTAGCGAACTGGCCAGTCGTAGAACAAACCATGGTGTGCTGCCTCCAGAAGTCAATTTAGCGTGTGAGTACATCTTTGCTCAGGGTGCCCCGGAGGCTGAACTACAGACCAGCCCGCAAGGTTGCTTAACCCCAAAAGCAATTCCCCAGAGTTCGCGACGCGATCGCTCCCTCACAAGTTCCCCCAATTCCTATCGCCTCATCTCTATTGATCTTTAACCTGCTTAAACTTTCCTCTACCCCTTGCAATTCTCAAGATTGTGCGTATCCTTAGTTAGGCTTTGGGCTCACGCTGTATTTAGGCTAGGCAAACCTAGGTTTGACGCTACATCTAGCGTTTGCCGAGAAGATTATTGGTATCTGCGTTCACTCCACAATCACACCGCCCCAGAGGGAGACATAACCCATGGCATACCCAACCCACCATTCTGCTGCATCGCGTACCGGCTACCGTCTGGGTGGCTGGGCGGGTGCTGGTTTAATCGTGTCTACCCTGCTGATCATCAGCCCCGCCGCCCAGGCCGAAACCCTTGCCGCCTGGCAGTTTGACCCAGCAACTCAGCAGCTGACCTTTACCCTGCCCAGCGGCATCACGCCGCAGTACACCGTTGCGGCGGACACCTCCCAGATTGTGGTGACCTTGCCTCAGACCCAGTTAGGAACGGTAGCCACCCAGCAAACCTACAGTGGTGCCGTCAGTCAGGTGAGCCTCAGCCAGGTGAACGATGCCACCGTGGTGGTGCTCGACCTGGTCGCCGATACCGTGCTGGCCGCAGAGGGAGTCAGCCTGATCTCCATCGCTGCGGGTGATCAAACCCGCTGGGTGCTCACTGCCTCAGCCACTGCTCCTAGCGCTGCTCCTACGGTGTCTGCGCCCAGTAGCCCCCCCGCACCGGGCAATAGCGCCATGATTGTGGAACTGCCGGTGATTCCAGGAAACGACCCCCGGCTAGGCTTTCCGGAAGCGGGCACCGGACGGCTGAGCACCTCAGCCGCCAACCTGATGCTGCCCAGCGATATTGCCAGCCTGACGAACCTGCCTGAAACTCTGCCCGTAGACCCCTTCAACCTCGGGCAACCCGGAGAGCAGATATCGGTGCCCAGCCTAGCAGAACTCGACGCGGTGATTGGCCCTGTAGCCACAGCACCCCAGGGTATAAGCCCAGCCTCGTCCGAACCGCCGATCGCTGGGGCAGCACAGCCTGAGGCGATCGCGCCCCAGCCTGCCGTACAGCCTCCCGCCAGTACTGGCTCGGTGCTGACCTTTGAGCCACCGCCGCTGGCCGAGGGTGCTGTCCCCACTGCCCAGCCAGCGGTTGCCACAGCTCCCCCGCCTGGCCCCGAAGCAGTGGCAACCCAGCCAGCCAGTTCCCCGGCATCGCCTGCTGCACCTGCGATCGATACCGAGACCAGCGGTGTGCCGATCGCAGTCACCCCACCTGAGCTACCGGCTCCTGGGCAACCAGCGGCTGAGGCTGAGGCGATCGCAGCGGCTCCAACCACGGCCCCTCCGGTCGAAGCCAGCAACCCAGCTCAAGTCATTGCTGCCGACCCACCAGCCTTACCAGAACTGCCTACGGAGACGGCAGTGGTCGCAGACCAGCCCGCTGGGGCGATCGCCGTTCAGCCCAACGCCATTAGCCAAGAGCCCCCTCCAGTGGCCACGCTTCCCGTTGAGTTAGCCAGCACCGACCCAAATCTTCTGACCGTGCCCACGGCCCCTACCACCACCAGCCAGGGCAATGTAGTTCCCCCGTCTAGCCCGGTGATGTTGGCCGCAGCCGGAGAAACGATTCTATTTGGCAGTCCATTGCCCGGCAACGGCGACCAGGCAGCTCTACCTAGCGCTATTAACTCCACTCCTAGCGATCGCCCCCTTTCCCCCGACACGCTGGTAGCAGCGGGCACGGTGCTAGAGCTGCGCTACGTCGGCGCTCAGCCCCTCGATCTCAACACCAGCTCCAGCCAAAACCAGGTGCTGCTGCTGGCCCACGACATTCGCGACCCGATCACCAACGGCATCGTCGCCCCGGCGGGCAGTCAGCTAATTGGTCAATTTGAACCCACCCCCCAGGGTCAGCGCTGGGTAAGCAAAATGCTAATTGCCCCCACCGGGCAGCAGGTCGATTTTGCCAGCACCACCGAATACATGGTGGGTAACACCGAGGTCAGCAGTCCCCGTCTGGCCGCTGGGGCGGGGTTAGGGGCCTTAGCGCTGCTGCTGTTGACCGGATTTAGCGGCATTGGGCTAATCGGCGGCGCGCTGGTCGGGGCCACAACCGTGGTGGGCACTTCTCCCCAGTACGTTGTCATTGAGCCAAACCAGGTCATTCAGGTGCAGGTAATGCAGGATATTCCCCGCGCCATCCCCATTGCCGCCGCCCCAGAAACTAGCCATGAGTGGGGCAGCGGCGGCTGGTAGGTCATCACTAGCTTGGCAAACTAGGGCTGGGCTGAGAACAGGTCAAACGGAAACGGCCCATAGGTGCCCGACAATTCAGTCACCTCGGGTTCAGAGGTGTGAAAGGTAATTAGCACCCCACGCGATGAGCCGCTGTAGTCGTCTAAATACCACGCGCCTTTGAGGGTGTTGAACTTGAGATAAATCGCTCCCTCACGGGTTGGCAGATCCAGGCTAACGGTAACCCCGAGGGCCTTCAAAAACGACGCTAGGGCTTGCTGCCCCTCAGCCAAGCTATCGGCACAAATGCCCAGGGTTTGATAATCAGACCAGTCGTTAAAGTTGCTCAGGTCAGCCCGCACCTGGGCGGCTTCGGCATCGCTGAGGGTGGGTGGCGTGGTCAGGCAGCTAAACTGGCCCAGCCGCTGGCGAATGGCGGCGATCGCAGCGGCGGTGGGAGAGGACGAGGTAGTCATAGGGAGTTCTCTGTTATCTGTTTTTGGGGGGTGAATTATCCCAAAGCGGTTTGGGCTTACTAGCAGTGGGCCTCTGGCCCAGCTATCAGAGGTGCCACCATGACCTACCATGTCCGCATGTTAGACATGCCGTCGAGCGATCGCCCGCGCGAACGGCTGCTATCTTACGGGGCTAAAAGCCTCTCGACCGCCGAGCTACTGGCCATTTTGCTAGGCACCGGCCAGGGGCCAGGTAAGCTGTCGGCGGTGGGGCTAGGTCAGCTCATTCTGCAAGAAATGGGGCAAAACCAGCGTGACCCGCTCACCTCGCTAAGGGATGTATCGGCCCACGATCTGGAGGAAATTTCAGGCGTTGGCCCGGCTAAAGCCACCACCATATTAGCCGCCATTGAGCTGGGGAAACGGGTGCTGCAAGCGATTCCGCCCGAAAAAACCGTCGTAGACGACCCCGCCATTGCCGCCGCCGCCCTCAGTCACGAATTGATGTGGCAGGCCCAGGAGCGCTTTGCCGTGGTGCTGCTCGACGTGCGCCACCGGCTGATGGGCACTAGGGTAATTACCATCGGCACCGCCACCGAAACCCTGGCTCACCCGAGAGAAATTTTCAAAACCGTGATTCGCCACGGTGCGGTGCGCTGCATTGTGGCGCACAATCATCCTTCAGGAAATCTTGAGCCTTCCCCCGACGACCTCTCGCTCACCCGTCAGCTACTTCAGGGGGCGCAGATTCTCGCCGTGCCAGTGCTCGATCATTTAATTATTGGCAACGGCGACTTCCGCAGCCTGCGCCAAACCACCCAGCTCTGGCAAGAAACGCCCCAGGGAGCCTAGGGTTGTGTTGGGCTTTCAGGGCGATGTAGGCGCATGACGCAGTAATGGTTAGCCGAGGGATAGGCTGGGCTATTCTAAAAGACCAAAAAAAGGAGGGTGCAGCGGTCTGCCCCCTAAAGGATCATGCACCCTCCTATAGTTTTGTCTGAGAGAATTTGCGATCGCCTAGATCGGCGCAGCAGCAGCAGCTTCCAGCGCTGGTGCTACGCTCGCCAGGTCAAAGCTGTCGTCGATAGCGCCCAGGGGAGTGGTCAACGAAGCCGTAGCAATGCCACCGCTGACATCAATCACGCCATCGATACCGGCAAAGAAGTCGGCTCCCTGGTTGGTAAAGGCCACCACGTCAAAGATGGTCTCAAACAGCCCCAGGGGGCTTTCGATCGCAGCATCGAGCACGCCGTCGGTGAGGGTGCCCGTACCATTGAGGTCTTGCACGAACCCGGCCACATATTCACTGGCCAATGGCCCAATGGCTAGTTCAGTCGCTACCGGCAGGCTCAGGCCAGCCCCAATCGGTATCGAGGCATCGAGACTAGCCAGTCCGTCCGCTAAATTCAGCGACCCAGTCACCGCCGAGAGGGGCACCGACAGATCGCCAAAGACGCCCAGGGGGGCCACGATATTGCCGCTGTAAAAGTCAACGACACCGTCGATGTCGCCCACCAGAGGCAGCGACATCGAGAAGGGGAAGACCGCATCCTCCTCAAACTCAATGTCGGCCACCAGTTGGCCAAAGGGCGTGGCCAGATCGAGGTTGAGATCGCCCCCGGCCACATCCACGGTGCCGCTAATCGGGCCTAGAGCCGTAGCCAGGTCGAGGGTAAACGCGCCGTTGGCAAACGGTATGGTGGCATCAATGGCGTTGATGGCATCTAGTACAAAGGTGCCAGCAGCGGCAGATAGGTCAAACGCTGACAGGGTGGCCGTTTGACTATCGGTGGCGATCGCCGCCTCTAAAATTCCCCCATTTAGGGTGACGGTGCCATTCGAGACGGCGGCCAGATCGGCAAAGCTCCGCAGAGTTTTAGGGGCATCAAAGGTACCCGTTAGGGTCGTGCCATCGGCCAGCAATAGGTTGGCATCAAACAGACCATCCTCCACAGAAATTTGGCCGGTAGCATCGGGTAGAGCGCTGGCAAAGTCGGCAAAGCCGGGGTCGAAAGCGGCCAGCAGGGTCAGCACACTGTTGCTGCTGAAGAAGGATTCGTTGGGGGTAAATTCAACGACAGCTTCTTCTTCGTTGAAAAAATCTTGGTTGGGCGACAAATCAGTAGATGACATAGGGGACACCTTTGCTTTCCTTTAGATAAACATCAGCGACAGGCAGCTGTCGCGGGCAGCGTTGAGCCACCCATTGGTCTGCAATGCTCCGCTGGGTATTGTGCCACAGGAATCTAAGAGTGCCTAGGTGGAGTTTGGGCGATCGCATTGTCATTCCTGCCGATTCCCCCAGCCTTACCCCCCGCCGGCCCATCACTACCGAAGTGGAACTATCCAGTCTACGGTACTGACTCAGCGCGATCGCTTGCTGGCCGCGATCGCAGCCCCTCCACGATCGCATTCACGATCACCGCATCGTTCCAGGCGGGAGGCTCTTCGCCCAGTCGCACAATCACCAGCTCCTCTGACGGAATCACGTACACCCGCTGATGGTGGCGACCGTCGAGATAAAACGTGTCGGCAGCAGCAAAGGGGGCCGACGAGGCTCGGTTGACCTGGGGGTAGTCGGCGGTGCGGGCTTTGAGCCAAATGTGCAGGCCAAAGGTCGGCTCTAGGGGCGACTCCTCTAGCATTTGCTCCAGCCAGCTTTTGGGGATGATCTGGCGATCGCCCACTTTACCCCCGTGCAGCAGCATTTGCCCCAGCCGCACCCAGTCGGGGGCAGTGGCAAAAAAGCAGCAAAAGGGTTTTGCGCTCCCCCTCGGACGGTCTAGCCAGAGAAAGCCATCCCCCGCGCCCAGCGGCTGCCAGAGGCGGCTACTCAGGTAATCGCCAAAGGATTCTCCTGTGGCCCGCTCTAACACCAGGCTGAGCAGTTGCGAGTTGAAGTTGCTGTAGTCAAACGCCTCCCCAGGATTGCCTTCTAAGGGAATCTTCAGAACGAGTTTCTGGGTATCTGACCCCCCGTAGAGCTGCACCAGGTCAGAGCGTAGGGTATCGGTGCGGTTGTCGTTGCGCAGGCCCGACTGCATGTAGAGCAGGTCAGCCAGGGTAATGTCGCCCCTAGGGTCGTCGGCCCATTCGGGCAGGTAGGTGCCGATGGGGTCTTGGATAGAACCGATGTGCCCTTCGTCGATCGCCACACCGATCAGCAGCGCCAGCAGGGTTTTGACCATCGACATTGAGTTGACGGGGTCGCTAGCCTGGTGCCCCTGCCAGTATTGCTCCAGTACCAGGCGATCGCGGTGCATCACCAGCAGCGCCACCGAATTCTGCTCCTCGGCAAAGTCTTGTGCCTTTTGCAGCGCTTCGTGGGGAATCTCGGTCATCTCAGCCTTCACCAGCGGCGGAGCTTGGGGGCCAACGCCTGCAACCTTCTGCCGAGGCTGATACCAGTCTGCTGAGGTGATGGGGGTGTCGGGGTAGGTAAGCGATCGCCCCAGTAACCGCCAATCAACCGAAACCCGCAGCAGCCCACTCACCGCCACCAGCCCCACCACTGTCCACAGCCTAGGCCGAAGGAATGCTCTCGTCATCGTGCCGCTGAGTTATCCCTGCTGTTCTAGGGTAAGCACTTGTTGGGCGGTTAGGCTAAAGGTCGGGAGCACGTGGGAGACGACTGGCTGTGTTCCAGCAAACACTGCATTTTCATACTGACCCTCAACCCACTGGCAGACCGTAATCTGCTGTTGTTGAGGGTCCACAATCCAATATTCGGCAATACATCGAGCCGCATACTCAGTGTGTTTGTAGCGGTAGTCGCGGATGCGATTCTGCTCGCCTAGCGATACAACTTCCACCACCAGGGCCGGGGGCGGCATGTCGCGGGTAACCGTCGCGCGGGTAGTGCCCTGAATTGCCGCTTTCGAGTCTTCGGTATGGACAACCAGATCGGGCAGGCGACAGGTAGCCCGTCCCCCAGAGACCTCAATCTCGGTGTTATAAGCAATTAGGGATATCGGAACGTAGCGCGCCAGGGCAAACATTAGCCCCTTGGCAATATCGAGATTTTCTGGCGATTCGGGGGGCATTGCAACTAGCACTCCGTTAACCAGCTCATAACACCCCTCTAGCCCGTCCGTCTGAGCCAGGTAATCCTCAAAGGTCATCAAAACAGAGGTTGAGGTCATGAGAACGCCAGAGCATCTATGCTTTGCCCCATTCTAGCGATTCGTCGATGCCCTACATGCCCATGATGCAGTAGCCGGAATCGACGTAGAGAATTTGCCCGGTCATCCCCGTTGACAGGTCGCTGCACAGAAATGCCGCCGTATTACCCACTTCAGTCTGCGTTACGGTGCGACGCAGGGGGGCAACTTCTTCGACGTGATGGATCATATCGAGAATACCGCCCACGGCTGACGAAGCCAGGGTGCGGATGGGGCCAGCAGAAATGCCGTTGACGCGAATATTGTTGGGGCCGAGTTCAGAGGCCAGGTAGCGCACGTTCATTTCTAGCGCCGCCTTAGCAATACCCATAACGTTGTAGTTAGGCACCACCCGCGCACCGCCTAAGTAGGTGAGAGTGACGATGCTGCCGCCATCGGTCATGAGCGCTTTAGCCCCGCGCGCCAGGGTAATCAGCGAGTAGGCACTGACATCCAGCGCCAGCTGAAAGCCTGCCTTAGACGTGTTGCTAAAGTCGCCCGTCAGGTCATCGCGGTTGGCAAAGGCCAGGCAGTGAATCAGAATATCGAGCTTGCCCCACGTCTCGCCAATGCTGCTGAAGACCTGCTCGACCTGAGCTTCGTCCTGCACGTTGCAGGGCAAAAACAGACTGGGGTTGAGGGGGTCAACCAAGTCTTTGACCTTGCCTTCCATCCGGCCTCTTTCGTCGGGCAGGTAGGTGATGCCTAGGTTGGCCCCAGCTTTGTGCAGCTGCTGGGCAATGCCCCAGGCAATGGACTTATTGTTGGCAATGCCCGTTACCAGGGCGTTTTTACCAGTCAGGTCTAGCATGGTGTCGTTAGGTTTGGGCGGTGGTGATTCGCATTTAGGAGTCTACGGGAATTTGGGACCGGTGAATAGGGTATAGCCCGATAGAATAGGTAGGCTTGGCCCATAAAATTCTGCCTGACATTTATATCTCCACTACCCATGGAAGTCATCCCCGCTATTGATTTGATTGACGGTCGCTGCGTGCGGCTGTACCAGGGCGACTACGCCCAGACCGAGGTGTTTAACGACAACCCGGTGGAGGTGGCGCGGCAGTGGGTAGACCAGGGGGCAACCCGGCTGCACCTGGTCGATCTCGACGGGGCCAAGTCGGGTAAGCCCGAAAACTGGCAGGCGATCGCGGCCATTGCAAAAGCGGTCGATATTCCCATCGAAGTGGGGGGTGGGCTGCGCGATCGCGCCCGCGTCACCGATCTATTCTCTTTGGGTGTGCGCTACGCCATTCTCGGGACGGCTGCGATCGAGAACCCCGAGCTGGTCAGCGATCTATCCGGTGAGTTTCCTGGCCAGATCATCGTTGGCATCGACGCCCGCGACGGCAAGGTGGCGACGCGGGGCTGGCTTGAAACGTCTGAGGTAGATGCGATCGCCCTCGCCCAGCAAATGGAGCAGCGCGGCGCAGCGGCAGTGATCTATACCGATATTCAGCGCGACGGCACCCTGCAAGGCCCTAACATTCCAGCCATGCGAGCCATGGCCGAGGCCGTGTCGATGCCGGTAATCGCCTCTGGCGGCGTTGGTGCCCTGCGCGATCTGCTCAGTCTGCTGGCTCTAGAGGGCCAGGGAGTCACTGGCGTCATTGTGGGCCGAGCCCTCTACACGGGGGATGTCAGCCTCAAAGAAGCCGTGCGGGCGGTGGGCAACGGGCGCTGGCAAGATGTGCCCCCTTCTCTCGGCGATTCGGCTTTTGCTTAGCAGGGGAATGGTCAAGAACCGGCCTTTGGAGGCGATCGCTATACCTAACGCTCACTGTTTAGAAACCGGGTTAGATATGAACTCTGTTGTATTAGATGCCCCATTCGAGCCCGCTGCCCTGGCCGAGGCCAGCACCGCCACCCTAAAAACCAGCTTGATCAAACACGTAGAAGAGCGTGAGGCCGAGCCGATGGCTAAAAAAGTCCGGCTTGCGAACCAAACTCTCATGCCCCTCTTCAACGAGTTAGAACAGCGGAATCCTACCCCTGATTTGCAGCAACAAATTCCGCTGCTAAAGGGAGTTTGGCATTCGGTTTGGTCTACTAATCCCTTTCAAGATATTTTGCCGGGGCGAGTGCACCACGAGTCTTATCAAATCTTTAGTGACAACGGCTTTTATGCCAATCTAGCCCGCTACAAACCGGGCCGCAAAGCCCCAGTTTTGAACTGGGTTTCGCGCTGGTTACTCAGCTACGATTTGATGATTATGCAGAGCTATGCTGTTCAATCTCAAACTCCAGCCGAACTCGATCAGCCCTTAGCCCCAGGGCAATTAGGTGATCACTACTGGGAAATTCAAAATGTCTGCATTCAGCAAAATTTGCGAATTGGCTCTCGCTCTTTTAACGCTGAAGCAGCTCAAGCCTGGTTTGAGCGAGCGGTAGACAACTATCAAAAGCAGCCTCAATCTCAGCGCCAAACTTCAACATCAAACCAACGCACCAGCCGCGTTAGCGCCAAGCAGTATCAGCAGATTGCAAAAGCTAGACCTCAGCTGGATAATCTGTATATTGACCAAGACTTTCGCCTCGTCAAAACCCAGCGAGAAAAGTCTCAGCGCCCGTCTTATACCGTAGCTGTACGCTCAGCATAGGAACAAAACTAGGCAGCGTTGCTGAATTAAGGCATGGAGCTAGACCTTGGTCAGCACCTCGTCGCCCTTGGTCTTAGCACCAGCGGCGATCGCCGTCGGAACGCGATTGATCCCCGGCAGCAAATTATCCACCATGGCGTGGCTTTCTTCGAGCAGGTAGTTCAAAAACGCCTTCGAGACCACCGAGAGCTGCTTACCCGCTAGGTGAGCGACATACCACTGGCGATCGATGGGGAAGTGATCGACATCGAGGATGGCAAACTCGCCCCTGGTGCCCTCAGAAATAATGGTGTGCAGCGACAGCACTGAGATGCCCAGACCACCTGCGATCGCCTGCTTGATTGCCTCATTGCTGCCCAGCTCTAGCCGCACCTTCACATTCACATCGTGCTCGGCAAATAGCTTTTGCACCGCATGGCGGGTGCCCGACCCCGGCTCGCGCATAATAAACTGCTCACCATTGAGGACGCTAATGGGCGATCGCGCTTTGCCCACTAGCGGGTGATCCTGCGGCCCCAGCACCACTAGGGGGTTTTCGAGAAAGGGGTAGATCTTGAGGTCGGGCTGCTCGGGCGGCGTGCTGATGATATAGAGATCGTCGTCGTTAGTGGCCATGCGCTCTTGAAGCTGCTGATGGTTCGTCACCTTCAGCGAAATATCAATGCCGGGGAAGCGCTGGCAAAATGGCCCCAGTAGCCGGGGCACAAAATATTTGGCCGTGGTGATCACCGCCAGGCGCAGCTGGCCCTGCTTAAGACCCTTTAGGTCAGACACCGCCATCTCAAACTGGTCGAGGCCACCAAAAATTTCCTGGCAGGTGTCTAATAACTTTTGCCCTGCCTGGGTGAGGTAGAGGCGCTTGCCGATCTGTTCAAACAGAGGTAGTCCCACCGCCTTAGTTAGCTGCTTCACCTGAATCGACACCGTGGGCTGGGTCAGGTAGAGTTCTTCGGCGGCCCGGGTAAAGCTACCGTGGCGGGCAGTTGCTTCAAAAACCTTAAGCTGGTGCAGCGTGGCATGAATCAACGAACAACCTCCCCAATCAAGCAACGGCGCTTTTACATAGACGCTATTCTATCAAATCGGGATGACTTAGTCTGCTTTTTCTATGAATGCATCGCCACAGAAAGAATTGACCTGGGGAGAGACAGGCTAGAAAAAGGGGTTAGGGTGCAGGGTTTAGGGCATAAGGGGCGGCCTTAAACCCTGCACCTCACACCTTAAACCGCATTCGCTAAAGCTTTGAGCTCTGTCCCAGGGGCTAGCCGCCCGTCTTCATCGTGTCGATTTTGCGCACAAACAGGTCAGAGAAGATGGTGATCACCCGCCGGGGCCGGGTCTTGATATTGGCGCTCAGCGACATGCCCGATTGCAGCTTCACGGGTTGCCCATCGATCGCAATTACCTGATCGCCCAGGGTAATCTCTGCCGGAAAGCGAAAGTTGGGGTTGATCTGGTCGGGGGGCAGCGCGTCAGAGCCAATCTGGGTCAGAGTGCCCTTCACATCGCCAAACTCGCTGTAGGGAAATGAGTCAATGCGCACATCGACCTCCATGCCCTCGCGCACAAAGCCAATGTCGCGGTTGGTGATAAACACCCGCGCCACTAAAGCATCGCTGGGCACAATTTCGAGAATCGGCTCGGTGGAGTTGGCCACATAGCCCGCCTGGTTGGCCTTGAGGTTAAACACCGTGCCGCTCACCGGGGCGCGCAGCTCTTGGTAGGTGAGGGTTTGCTGGAGCTGGGCAATCTGGCTGTCAAGCTCTTGCAGGCGGTTGTCGTTTTCGAGAATGGTTTTGGTCAGCTGGCTATCGATGGTAGCAATTTGGTTGTCGTTGGCGGCGATCCGCTGCTGCAATTCGTCTTGGGAAGTGATGGAGGTGTTGCGAAACTGCTCCTGGGCCTGCTCGTTCGCCAGCTCCAGCCGCTGCGCCTCTTCCACCAAGCGATTGACCTCGGTCTGGCGGTTGTTCACCTCCTGCTCCTGCTGGAGGTATTGAATTTCGCCAATGCCCCCCGCCTCATACAGTGGCCGAATGCGATCAAGAATATTTTGGTTAACCCGCAGGGCATCGCGGGCGTTGGCCAGCTGGGCCTCAGTTTGGGTGAGCTGGCGGCGCAGCTGATCCACCTCCAGGTTGGCGATGCTGAGACGCGAGTTGAGTTCGGCATTGGAGGCCCGCAGGCGATCGCGCTGGGCAATCGGCAGGCTTTCCCCCGTCACATCCCCCGCTAGCTGGGCGCGGTAGAGGGCGTTTTCGGCCACCAGGGCGGCGCGGTTGCTGGTCAACTGCACCAGGCCAGGGGCAATATTGACCGGGGCGCTGGCGTCGAGGACGTCGGCTAGCTGCGATTTGTAGTAAGCATTTTCTTCTCGCACCTTAGTGCGAATCGTCTCCAGCGAGGTGAGCTGAGCCTGGGTGGTCTCGGGATCAAACCGCAGCAGCGGGTCACCCGCCTCCACAGCCTGCCCTTCGGTAACCAACACCTCCTGCACCACGCCGCCCACCGGAGCCTGCACCGGCTGCACCATGCCCTTGGGCTCGAGCTTGCCCTGGGCCGGTATGGCCTCCTCAAACTTGGCTAGACAGGCCCAGGCCAGGGTAAACGCTGTCACCCCCACCAGGCTCCACACTACCGCCCGCGACCACCGGGGCGACTGACGCAAAATCACCGGCTTGTCGAACTGCACCTTTTGCCGCGAGGGCAGGTTGGCGAGCACGGCGTCGCCGTTTGGGTCGGGGGTAGAGGGTGGGGTGGGGGGAAGGCTGTTGATGCGAACCATGGTTTCGGAAGAGTGGGGGAGTGAGTGGGTGGATGAGTGGATAGGTAGGGTGGGTTAGGTAGGGTGGGTTAGGCCACAGGTAGATGAAGGGATAGACAGGCTGGATTTGGCTGGCCGTAACCCACCGCTAGAGCATTTAGGTGGGAGAAAGCTGGCAATTTTCGAGCATTATTCTTTGCCTCCTGCTCTGCATTCAATGGTGCATTGCTGCGCTAATGCACCCTACGGGAGATCGGGTGTGTTCTCTTAAGAGGCTCTCTAAACGCCACTGAGCTGCTGCTGGTAGAGGGTAGAATAGCGCCCCTGAAGTTCCATCAGCTCGGCGTGGGTGCCCAGCTCGACCGCTGAGCCCTGCTCCATCACCAAGATTTGGTCGGCCTGCTGAATGGTGTTGAGCCGGTGGGTAATAAAGAACACCGTGCGGCCTTCGGCCCAGCCTTTGAGGTTCATTGAGACCTGGTGCTCGGTGTCGTAGTCGAGGGCGCTGGTGGCTTCATCTAAAATCAGCAGGCGGGGATTTTGCAGAATGGTGCGGGCGATCGCAATTCTTTGTCGTTGCCCTCCCGACAGGGTCGAGCCCCGCTCGCCGACGCGAGTGTTGTAGCCCAGGGGCAAATCCATAATGAAGTCGTGGCAGCAGGCGGTTTTGGCCGCCGCAATAATCACGCTGGGTTCGGCATCGGGGTTGGTGAGCGCAATATTCTCTTGAATGGTGCCCTCGAACAGCAGACTATCCTGCGGCACAATGCCAATCTGCCGCCGCAGCGAATGCAGATCCACCTTGCTAATGTCGTAGTGGTCGATCAAAATGCGGCCCGACTCTAGCTCATAGAGGCGCGGCAGCAGCTTCATCAGGGTGCTCTTACCCGAGCCGCTCTGGCCCACCACACCAATGAACATTCCCGCCGGAAACTCCAGGCTGACACTGGCCAATTGCAGCGGCCCCGATGGCGAAAAGCGAAAGGCCACGTTCTCAAAGGTGACCTGTCCGGTAATCTCGGGCATCGGAATCTGGTTGGCCTCGTCGGCTTCGGTCTCCTGAGGGTGGTCGATGATGTCAGACAGCCGCTCCAGCGACAGCGCCGTTTCCTGGAAGTTTTGCCACAGCTGAGCCAGACGCAAAATCGGCGCAGTCACGTAGCCCGAGATAATGCGAAAAGCGATCAGCTGACCCAGGGTAAGTTGTCCCTCCAGCACCAGGTAGGCCCCCACCCACAGCACCAACAGGGCCGAGAGCTTGTTGAGAAAGTTGCTGGCTGAGTTGGCGGTGGTAGAGGTCAGCACTGTGTTAAACCCGGCGCTGACGTATTCGGCGTAGCGCTCCTGCCATTTCCAGCGGGTGCGCAGCTCAATATTTTGCGCCTTGACGGTCTGAATGCCCGACAGCGACTCCACTAGCAGTGACTGAGTTGAGGCATTGCGCTCGGCCTTGATGCGCAGCTGCTTGCGCACAATGGGGGCCGTTAGCGCCGTCACCAGCACAAACAGCGGAATCGTTGCGAGGGCGACTAGGGTCAGCACCCAGCTGTAGATGAACATCACCACAATGTACAAAACCGAGAACACCGCGTCGAGCACTACCGTCAGGGCGGTGCCAGTGAGGAACTGGCGAATGTTCTCTAGCTCGTTGATGCGGCTGGAAAGCTCGCCCACAGGGCGTTTGTCAAAATAGCGCAGGGGCAGGCGAAACAGGTGGTCGATGATCTCCGACCCCAGAGCCATGTCGATGCGGTTGGTGGTATCGACGAACAAGTAGGTACGCAAACTGGTGAGCAGGGCCTCAAAAATGGCCACTACCACTAAAAAAACGCCCAGTACTTGCAGGGTATCGACGCTGTTTTGCACAATTACCCGGTCGATGATGATCTGCACCATCAGCGGGTTGGCCAGGCCAAACAGCTGCACAAAGAACGAGGCCACAAACACCTCGATCAGCACCCAGCGGTACTTTTGAATGGAGGGCCAAAACCAGCTAAGGCCAAACTTTTGCTGGGGGGTTTCGCGGGTGGGCTCCAGTAGCAGCACTTCTCCACTCTCCCCCCAGGCCTCAGCAAAACTTTCGGGGGTACGGCGAATCACGCCCACCTCAGGGTCGCCCAAAATGTAGGCCTTTTCGCTAGTTTCGTAGAGCACCGCAAAGCTCTCTTGCCAGCGGATCAGACAGGGGGTGTTGAGGCGGCCAAAGGCTCCTACGGGCACGCGCACCAGCTGAGTTTTGAGACCCATCATCTCGCTCACGGAGCCGCAGATCGGCAGCGATAGTTGGCCCATGCGCTCGTGCTGGCTGGCCAAAATGCGGCGAATGACATCCTTGCGAAAGGGCATGGAGAACTGCTGGCTGAGCATGTCGAAGCAGGCCAGTGCCCCATCGACCTCGCCCCGGCCCCGCGCGAAGGGGTAGCTGGGGCTGGGTGACTTCCCTACAGTTGAGGACGCCTGGGCGCGGGGTACCAGATCGGCCTCGGTGGCGTAGGGAATATTGTTGACATCCAGCACCTCTACGGATCGAGCAACGGCCTCTGGCTCTAGATCAGAGGGTTCGGGCAGGGTTTCGGCCAGCACCGCCGGGGTCATGCCCAGCACCCGCGCCCCCTGGGGGCTGAGTATCTCTATGGGGCGATCGAGCGCCAGGGTTGAGCCGACGGGCAGGTTGAGCACCGTGCCGCCGCTGAGCACCCAAGTGAGGGCGCGATCGAGCTGAACCAGATTATTGGCACCGGTGGGCAGGGTGACGATCGCGGATTCGTCACAGACGATCTGGGCCTTGGCCCTGAGATCGCCCACGTCGAGGGCATGGGTTTTAGCATGCTCGGCTACTAGGTCAAAGGCCTCGATCGCATAGACGCGATCGCGCACCTCCCCCCCAAACTCTGGGTACTCGTTGAGCAAACTCAAAAACGTGTACGACGGCAGAGTGAGGGCCAGCACCTCGCTTGAGGCGATTACCGTTTCACAGGACACCCCACGAATTAAGCTGATCACCCCCAGCATTTCACCGCGGACAAAGCGCCCTAGGGTCACCGGCTGCTGCGTGCGCGGGTCATAGCCCAACAGCCGGGCTTGCCCCTCTAGCAGCACAATTACCTGCTGGGTGAGTACTTCCCGTCGCAGCAACGGCTGACCGACGCGGTACTTGAGGGGCTGAGCAGTTTGCAAGAGCTGCTGTAAAGCCTCGGCAGGCAGCCGGTCAAAAGGCTCTAGGGACTGAAAGGTTTGCTGAATCGAGAGCGAGGTTTGGGTCATAGCCAGGGGGTATGGACACGCAGTGGGGACAGCCGGGCAAATCCATGAAAATCTCAATGTGCCAGTGCAGGAGCGTAGTATTCACCAGGTTTGAGCAATACGCTCAGTGAACGCTAGGCAGATGCACCAAATTAATACACAGCGTAATTTCGTAATTTATTAATACACAGCGTAATTCTAAGTGCAGTCTAAGTGCAGTGACGGTTAACAACCTTTTGCAGCCTGCCCCATCGTAAGCGGTGGGGTAGTCTCAACAAAATAACGTCGGGTTAAAGTAACCAACTTTTTACCTTCTAGCCCCAAGTCATAAAGCCAGTACCCTGAGAAAATTGCTACAGCAAGGAACAACTCACCCAGTTGACCACTCCCTGTGCCACTTTCATCCTCTGCTGCTTTACGTATGCGCTCTATACAAAGCGCTGGTAGCGTACACATACGGACAATCCATCCATAAACCACCGACCGTTGCTATGCCTACGCTGTCCTCCATGTTTTCTGTATCTCGCTGGCTCCAGGCCAGTGCGCTAGGGCTAACTTTGGGCCTAGCGGGCTGCGAAAACTACCCTGCTACTGGCAACACCGTCACCACCGGCACCTACGAGGCTACCGCCACCGTTACCCAAACCTGGCAGGTTGACTACGCCCGCAGCTTCGATCGCCGCCAGACTATCCACCAAGAGACCTTTGAGTCCAATTCCCTCGTTAACCGCAATGGCGTGCGCCCCGAGGGCGCTGCCACCGGCCCCGACGACAACGGTCTCTACTGGCCCTCCCTGCCCCCTCGCCCCACCGCCGATGAGCTCGAGGCCCGCAAGCGCGAAGCCATCGAGCAGCGCACCGACCCGATGCTGCTCCAGGATGTCGAGTACGCCATCACCTTTGACTACAACGGCCAGCGGCGCACTCTGCCCACGACCCGAACCGTCTACCGCGAGGCCTCTGGCGCATTTGCTGACCAGCAGGCGCTAGAGGTGACCTTTGGCCCCGGCGAGCAGAGCATTGGCGCGGCACGGCGGATGGCGAATTTTGATCGATAGCCCTACACCCCAGCGCCCCGGTAGATGCGAGCGGCCTGCTCGGGGCTGAGGCGGTTAGCACCGGGCCAGTAGGGCTGCACCGGTTCCGAAAAATCGGGGAGGGCTACAGAGGGAGCACCGGCCCCTGGCCTCACGGTGTCGTTAAACTCCAGGGAAAGACCGCCGGGCTTAACCGACTTAGCATGTTCTAGATCGGCGTAGATTTTGCTGTGGGGCGGGATGAAGGCTTTAGCCTCTTCATCGTAGGCAAGGAGTTCGGCGGTGTCGAGCTTGTAGATCCAGCCGTGGATAGCCAGGGTGCCCGCGTGCAGCTTTGAGCGCACCGAGGGGTAGGTTTGCAGGTTATCGATCTGGGTGAGGACGTTCTGGGCCACCAGCAAATCGAGTTTTTCTTGCTTAGGTAAGTCGCTGTAGTGGTCTTCGACCAGTTTGCGGGTGGCTTCGGTGTGGCGCAGCCAATGGTAGACCAGGGGCATTTTTTCTTCGAGTTCGCCAATTTGCAATAGCCCCTTCATCGCCCCGCACTGGGTATGGCCGCAGACAATTACTTGGCGAATATCGAGGGCCTCCATGGCGTACTCAATGGTGGCCCCTTCGCCGCCGTTGGTGGCCTCGTAGGGGGGAATAATATTGCCCGCATTGCGAATAATGAACAGGTCGCCAATATCCGCTTGGGTAATGATGGTGGGGTCTACCCGTGAGTCAGAGCAACCAATAAACAACACCCTCGGGTGTTGGCCTTTAGCCAACTGCTGAATCAGCTCTTGGTGGTCGGGAATGTAGTTTTCCTGGAAATCACGCAGGCCACGCAGCAGCTTTTCCATAGGTCACAGAGAATTTAGAACCAGCCAAGCCCGGCGATCGCCTGAACCCGCATCTATTGTTATCCCATATCCAAGGTCCTAGCACCGCAAAGATTTACTTATCACAGCAATCATCTCTACTTCTCAAGGGTCAAATGAGCCGCCCTGACCCCCAATCTAGATGCCATCCCAGCAACCAGATTGAAAATTCGGCGCAATAATAATCGTGACTTCCTATTGCTGCGGCTATGCGTAATCCCTTTTGGCGGCTCAAGTCTTTGCCCTGGGCAATTTTGCTTCAGGTGGCTCTGGCGGCGGTGGCGATCGCCACCATTGCCGACCTGCTTTTAGCTCAGGGGTTAGCCCTACTGCTGGACAACATCGGCAGCGGTCTACTGCCTCTAATGCAACTGCTATTTATGGTGCTGCCCATTGCCGCTGGCTTTGGCATTGGTGCCCTGGGCCTCACCATTCTAGAACGATGGTTTAGTCAGGTGTATATCGATACCGGTGTGCTGTGGGCGCTGGTGCCCTGCATTGCCTTGGTACTGTTTCTCAAGGGGTTTTTGCCCATTCCTACGGCGCTGGCTGCCATGTCTTACCCCCTCATTGTGGGGGTGCTGCTGGGTATCTTTGTGGTGGGCAAACGTCACTGGCGACGCTGGTAGCCGCAGAATCAACCGGGGCAAGCTGAGCGCACCATGAAAGTAATGTTATTGAGACCCGGAACCGTTGATGAAAGCCATCCTCAAAAGCCTGCTCGTTGGTAGCTTGGTGACCCTAGGCCTGCCCGCTTTAGCGGAAAACCCTCGCATCGAGATTGATTACGACACCGAAGTGCTCAGCGATCGCGCGATCGCCCAAGGCCCCATTCGCGTTGTCGCCAGCTACACCCCGCTCGATTATGAGGCTGACGAAATCGGCAACAACCTGACCATTCAGCTGTTCTATAACAACGAGCTAAAGCTCACAACGACCGACACCGCCGCCATGTTTGCGGGCATTGAACTGATCGATCTCGACAGCGACGGCACCGCCGAGGTGGTGGTGCAAACCTTCAGCGGCGGTGCCCACTGCTGCCTGGCCTACACCACCTACTCCTGGCAAGACGAGCAGTTTAACCCCGTTTACTTTGGCTACCTCGACGGCGGCGGTGGCGAGTTCAAAGACCTCAACGGTGACGGGCTGATGGAGTTTGTCACCCTCGACAACGCCTTTTTCTACAGCTTTAGCTCCTACGCCGGGTCGTATCCACCCAGCGTGATTCTCACCTACGAAAACGGCGAGTACCGCGACACCACCCCCCAGTTCACCAACTATCTCGATGACACAGCTGCCGGAATGCGCTTCACGGTAGAAGACCCTGAGTTTGCCGATCGCAGCGACAAAAACGGCGTGCTGGCGGGCTACGTAGCCCAAAATATTCGCCTAGGGCACTATCGCGAGGCCTGGCTTTTCATGCTGGCCCACTACGATCGCACCGACGATTGGGGGCTCGAAACCTACACCGACGACGGTGAGGCCACCCAAATCTATCCCGACTTTCCCACTGCCCTCTACGCCTTTTTGCAAGAGCTGGGCTATTTGGATGCCAGCGGCAGACCCCAGCCCACCGTCGATCGCTCTCCGGTGGAGGCCGAGCGGGCAAGTTTTCAGTAGCAGCTTTGGGGTTCTAATACTGAATCTGCCTTAGCTACCCCCGGTTGGGCTGGGCAAACGCCGTTTGCCCCTACGCCAGCCACCTGTTTGGAATCGCATAACCCCGATTCACAAAAGGCCAAACTGTAGGGGCGTAGGCGTAGCCGGGCCAAAGGCTCTATGGCATTCGCCCTGCTGAATCGGGGGTAGCCAAGTAGGACTTGATATGAGTTCTAGCGCCCTAGCTTTCCCGCAGAAAAGGGTAGGCCGCAATGGCCTACCCTTCAAACATTTAGCGCTTACCGAGCTGGCTAAACAAGTTTAGAAGCCGGTGCGACGGTAGTTACCACCGTCGCCGCCAGCGCCACTGCTACTGCGAGCATCATCGCGGGGGCGAGCTTTGTTGACCCGCAGTTCACGGCCCATCCACTCGGCTCCATCGAGGGATTCGATGATGGTGTCTTCTTGGGCTTCAGCGGCCATATCGACAAAGGCAAAGCCTCGGGGGCGACCGGTTTCGCGATCGGTAGGCAGGCTAACCCGCTTCACGTCGCCGTATTCTGCAAACACTCGCTCTAGGTCTTCGCGAGTGACATCGTAGGACAAGTTACCAACGTAGAGTGACATAGGATTGTCTCCGTACTGTACAAAGTGCAGTGAGTAAACGGAGACAAAGCTGTATCGGAAATCAAAATGAAATGAAACAAGCGAAATCTACCGAAAACTAACTAAGGCAATTTTAACACTCCAAATCTACCCATGGGAGGGGCTGAGTCAGCACCCAGGAGTTGCCTCTAAGTGTCGTACATCAAGCCTTCGGGCGCTTCGGGATTGTCTTCTAGGTACTGATCAAAGCCGGTTTTTTTGGGGATCTGGTGCTGGTGCGAAACCTCGGCCCGCATCTCTTCCACTACGTCCCAGGCGGCAGCGGCGGCGGCAGAGGTTTCGCCCTTTTCGGCGGTGATTTGGTGGGCATAGTCGATCGCTTTTTGCAGCTCGTCTTGAAAGTCTTTGCTATCCACGCTCATGGTTGCTCTCCTCGAATAAGTAAGTCGTAGAGACAGACAACCCCATCGTACCGGGCTGAGAAACCCCTGCCGCGATCAATGTTCAAACACCCCTGTGTACTGAAGCAGGTCGAGGGCAACAAATGTGGGCAAACAGTTAAAACAATCCTGCGCTAACTCCCACCGGCCCTCACGCTTGAGCATGGCGGTCAGGGTGCTATGAATGCTGTGCAGGTAGCGCACGTCGTTGGCGGCGTAGCGGAGCTGCTCGTCGGAGAGATTCATGGCGTTGCCCCAGTCGGAGCTTTGGGCGGTTTTGTCGAGTTCAATGCCCTCTAGCTCTCTGACCAGCTCTTTGAGGCCGTGGCGGGGGCTATAGGTGC
>JANPIO010000396.1:0-3549 GCA_031425055.1 Phormidium sp. VAR_61_metabat_6 | reverse complement strand
GAAGATCGCTGAGCTTGGTTTGAATGTCGCGATCGCTGAGAACTGTAGCCATGGCGGCGGGTCAGATAAATTATCCCTTTATCCTAAGGGTGCGATTCGCAAAGCGTAAAGCCTACGGCATCCTAGAAACGGGAACCGACTCGGAACGAGCATCCCTGCGGGAATGGCCTCGGGTGCCGTGATTCTTGAAAGGATGAATCGAGCATTGCCCCTTTAAAAGCTATCCGCCCCTGCCAGGGGAAGAAAATCTTCCTGAGCAGGGGCGGTCTAGTTGGATCTTAGGTTGAACCTGACTGCCGGGAGGAACCCTATTCAGCCAGCTTCGAGAGCTTAGCTAGTTGCCAAAGCAACGAGCACTGAAGCTAGAGCACAGCCCCGGCGCGCAGCCGGCTGATTTCAACCTGAAGACCCATGCGTTTACTACTCTCTTGCATGAGCATCACCTCCTGGAATCTAAACGATAAAATCTGTAGAGTTAGCTGCCGTAACAGCGGCATTACTCGTAAGTTAGCACAATAATTTCTGGCTGTGGCAGAAATTGCGAGCTTTGTCGAGGTCTAAGCTAATAGCGCTGGCCCTCAACGATCTTCCAGAGCCATAACCTATGTCCCTAAATTCGCTTCCGATTCCTGATATTGCCGTAGATCAATATCTACAAGGCTGGTTACAAGAAGATGTTGGCCGCGGTGACTGGACTACCGCTGGGCTCGGGTCTTTCGCCCAGCGGCCCGGGCAGGCCGTTTGGGTCACCCGTGCTCCCGGTGTGCTGGCCGGACTTCCCTTTGCTCGCCGCCTCTTTCAGCAGCTAGACGGTGACGTCAGCTTTGAGCCTTTGGTGAATGATGGTGACTCCTGTACTAAAGACACCGCCGTTGCCAAAATCAGCGGCTCTCTGGCGGCTCTGCTCACGGGCGAACGAGTGGCGCTCAACCTGGTGATGCGCCTGAGCGGCATTGCCACCGATACCCATCAGTATGTGGAGCAGTTGGCCGATAGCCCTACCCAGTTTGTCGATACCCGCAAGACCACCCCTGGTCTACGCCAGTTTGAAAAGTACGCCAGCCGAGTTGGTGGGGCCATCAACCACCGCATGGGGCTGGATGATGCGGTGATGATTAAAGACAACCACATCGCCGCTGCCGGGGGCATTCGGGCAGCCGTAGCGCAGATTCGAGCGGCGATTCCTTACCCCATGACGGTGGAGGTGGAAACGAGCAATCTAGAGCAGGTTGATGAAGCGATCGCCTGCCCCGTAGACATCATCATGCTCGACAATATGTCTCCAGAGCTGATGAAAATAGCTGTTGAGCACATTCGTGAGCAAAAGCCGATGGTCAAGATTGAGGCGTCTGGCAATGTGACACTAGAGACGTTAGGGGCGATCGCAGCGACAGGGGTAGATTTTATTTCCAGCAGTGCTCCCGTTACCCGGGCCCCGTGGCTAGATATTAGTATGCAAGTGACGAGTTCTAAAGCGGTTTAACCTGAGGCAACCCATGATCCTAACTACCGGCCCCAACGTTGACGGTCGCCCCGTAGTTGAATACTGCGGGCTGGTCAATGGCGAGGCTATTTTGGGCGCGAATATTTTTAAGGACTTTTTTGCGGGCATTCGCGATGTGGTCGGCGGGCGATCGGGTGCCTACGAACATTCCCTGCGCCAGGCCCGCAATACCGCCATTAAAGAAATGATGCAGGCGGCCCAAGAGCTAGGAGCCGACGCCATTATCGCCGTAGATATCGACTACGAATCGCTGGAGATTAACAACGGCGGCAACATGCTGATGGTAGCGGCCAGCGGTACAGCGGTGCGCCTGGGATGAGTTCAGGGGAGGGCGTAATTTTTTAAGTCAGACAGAGAAACATGCTCAACGGCACTTGCGTGCGTGGCCTCTAGGATCACTGGGGGCGCAACCCCAGCGTCTAGGGCTTCTTGCCAGCGAGGGGCGCATAGGCACCAGCGATCGCCCGGCTTGAGTCCTGGAAATTGAAAAGCGGGCATCGGTGTCGAGAGATCGTTGCCCTGGGCTTTGGTAAAAGCCAAAAACTCAGGAGTCATCTGGGCGCACACCACGTGAACTCCTATATCGCCTGCGCCGGTATTGCAGCAGCCATCCCGATAAAAGCCGGTCATGGGTGAAGTGCAGCAGGGGGCAAGGGGAGTCCCCAAAACGTTGGTGGCGGTGGTCATAGAAGTTTTAAACCTAAAGGGCTGGTAGGCAGGTCGCCATTCGCTTTTAATTTACCGCAACACCCCAAAACCCGCCTTGGCAAAGCTCAAAAAAAGAGATGCCGCTAACGGCATCTCGGGGAGATAGGTTGAGGGTAAAGAATCTGGCAGGGGCTGACCTGGCTAGGCCTAGGCATCGATAGTGGTCATGGGTTCATCGGCTGCGCTAGTGCCGGTCTGCTTGCGCTTGTTGAGGTGCTCTAACGCAATTTGAGACAATTCGGTAACGAGCAGAGTGGCCAACAAACCATCGTCAACCCAGCCAATGATTGGCAGAAAGTCGGGGGCAATATCAATGGGAGAAACCAAGTAAATTATGGTTCCCAAAACCAAGAGCCAGCGATATTTGGTATTGCGCAGAGTTGCTTTATACCAGTTGTAAAAGGAGCCGATCGCATTGTTCATTGAGCTATTCGCCTGAACGTGATGTTTAAATGATGTCAAAAAAACAGGTGATGCCCTAGTGTAGAAAACTGATCTAAACCGGCGGAGAACCGTCCCTCAAAAATCCTTGGCTCTAGCTAATACCAACTCTGGGTACCTGGAGTCTGAGTGCTAGACTACGGGAGCAACAATGACAGAAATGCACGGCTCTATGACCGTACAGGCGAGACCGATGAACCCAGCCGGAATAGCGGCCATTGAGGTGCCCCTCAGCATCGCTCCGATGATGGATCGCACCGATCGCCACTATCGCTACTTTATGCGGCAGATCACTCGGCACACCCTGCTCTACACCGAGATGGTGACGGCCCAGGCCATTTTGCACGGCGATCGCGACCATCTGCTGGGCTTTACCCCCAGTGAGTCGCCGCTGGTGCTGCAAGTGGGGGGCGACGATCCGCAGCTGCTGGCGATCGCGGCCCGCGCTGCCGCTGACTTTGGCTACGATGCCATCAATTTGAATGTAGGCTGCCCGAGCGATCGCGTCCGCAGCGGCAACTTTGGGGCCTGTCTGATGGCCCAGCCCGAGCGGGTCGCCGAGGGTGTGGCGGCCATGATGGCGGCCAGCCCTCTACCGGTCAGCGTCAAACACCGGATTGGGATCGACGATTGCGATCGCTACGAAGACATGGCGACCTTCGTCGGCACCGTGGCCCAGACCGGCTGCCGCCACTTCACCGTCCATGCCCGCAAGGCCTGGCTTCAGGGGCTCAGCCCCAAAGACAACCGCACCGTGCCGCCCCTGCGCTACGGCGATGTGCACCGCCTTAAGCAAGACTTTCCCCACCTGTGGATTGAGATCAACGGCGGTTTGACCAGGCTTGCAGAGGTGACGGAGCAGCTTACCCAGGTGGATGGGGTGATGATCGGGCGCG
>JANPIO010000395.1:0-10013 GCA_031425055.1 Phormidium sp. VAR_61_metabat_6 | reverse complement strand
TCCTCACTCTTGCCCCGTACCGGCGGTAGCTTATCTACCAGCCCCATCTCAAAGGCGGTATCGGGTAGATCGCCCGCAATATATTTGCCCGGTTCAAATACGCGACCGGGGGTGAAGCACATCTGCCGCAGCTCCACGATCTCACTGTTTAAGAACATAGTGCGCGATAAGCGTCGTTCGAGGCCCATAGCTATCTCCTATTCGTCTAGCTGCCAGAGTTCGCGGTTGTAGTTTTCATCCAAAATGCGCTTGGGCCGCAGGATGAGAATCATTTTGCCCAAGATGGGGGTTTCAATCGGGCTGGATGACCAAGATAGGGTCAGATGGTCACCTTCGGCGGTGAGAAAGTAGCCGTCGTCGTCCCAGGTGCGATCGCTGCGATCGACCACTACCAGCACCGTGTCATCGGCGGCATCGGCGGGGTAATTAGGCAACAGCCGGGCCTGGGTGAGAATCCCCACCGGGTCTTCGGCCCGAAAAATTACCTGCCAGCCGGGGACCGCAATCCAGGCGCTGGCTCCGTTGGCGCTGACCATGCTGAAGGGTTCTTCCGCCACCACCACGGGCACTGCTTTGAGGTCATCCACCGTCAGCGGCATCTGCCCCACCACGGGGATCATGCGCGGCAGCTCGGTTTCGGTTTCGAGCCGGTAGAGGGGTAGTCGGGGGGCGGGGCGGTCTTTGACGACGGTAAAGTCGATCAGCAGCTTTTCGATGTGCTGGCGAGCGGTGGGGCTTTGGGCAAAGCGCAGGCCCTGAGCAATCAGGCGCGATCGATCTTGCAGGTCATCTTTTTGGCGGGCCAGCTTCCAAAAGTGGTAGGCGATCGCATCCCCTGGCCCATCGTCAAAGCCCTGGGGCTTGTCTTTGCGGTAGGCATATTCTTTGATCGGCTTCACCAGATCGCGCACCTCCTCAGAGTCAATGCCGTGCTGACGAATAAAGTCGGCAGTGGCGGCGCGATCGCCTTGGGAGAGCACCCGCAGCTCATAGAGCGCGTCGCTGCCCCGCTCCGTAAAGTGGGCCACGGTCGCCTCGGTCACCCCCACCTTGAGAATGGATTGGTAAACCTGCTCCGCCACCATAATCTGGTTTTGGTGAATAGGCTCAAAGCCGGTCTCTTCAAAAATTTGCTGGGGGGTGAACCGCGCCTTTTGCAGCGCCTGGCAGCCCTGGGCCCAGGTCACCCAGGTGCCTTCTTTACGCCGCAGCCGGAGCAGCACATCCTGCACTGCATCGGCATCGGGGGGGGACGAAGAACCAGGATAAACCATTGCCATTGCCACGTGAACACTACAGTCTTCCTGACTCTATCGCGGATGGCTGCCCTTCACCGCTACCGTCGCATAAAACTCAGGGAAAATTTGGGGTTGACGACGGTACCCCCCTTAGGTCACTATTGTTGATGCGCTCAGCGAAAAAGTTGACGCACGAGGGGCTATAGCTCAGTTGGTAGAGCACTTGCATGGCATGCAAGGGGTCAGCGGTTCGAATCCGCTTAGCTCCATAGATCTACAAAAAATATGTGACGTTGAGCGGCGGCCATCCCTCCCATTGGGCGCGCTGGAGATCACGGCGGCAGCACTCTTCACGGCTGCTGATACCAAAAACTAAGACCAGAACATTACTACCGCAGAGCAATCCAAAGAAAAGGGATCGGCGGACGTTCCACCGATCCCTCTGTTGCTGGTTCAAAATAGGAGGTCTAGGGCTTAGAAGGTGTAGCCTAGACCGACAGAGCCATTGACTTTGGTGGTGTCATAGAACGACACGTTGACACCACCGTTGGCTACGATGCGATCGGTGATGCGGTAGTCAACCCCACCGGTGAGCATAGGCCCAACCGAAGTAGAGCCTTCTGTCGAGACCGCCAGACCACCGCCCAGGTAGGGCAGCAGACGACCGTTGTCGGTAACAGCATTGAAGTCGTAGGTCACGGGCAGCAGGAAGACGGTTTCACCATCGTCGCCATTAAAGTCGAGGTCGCTGATGACGCCGGGGCGCACCGAGATGTTGTCGGCGACAGTTACCTTGCTGTTGATCGAGAGGCCAATGTCGTCACTGATGCCGACACCTGCGCCGACGTAGTTGTAGTCAGTGCTGGCGTCTTGGGCGTTAGCGGCCATGGGCATAGCAGCGAGGGAAGCAGCGGTAAGACCCAAGGCGATCGCAGCGATAGAACGGGTTTTCATGGTCATTCTCCAAATGCAAACTGTGTGTTGTTGACTGTCTTTTGTTGAGAAGCCCACCCAAAACGGCCAATGCGATTTAAGATTCAATGCCATTAGGTCGGGATGGGTCTGGCAGAGAAGCGGTTGTCTTCGCTTTCGCCATGACACTGTTGTAGCGCTGGGGCCTAGGCACCCCCTAGCGAGGCCATGACACTTTGTGTAGTGGGTGATACTGGTCTAACAGTCTACAAACCGCTGCAAGTTTCTCAAGGCCTCGTCAGGTAAAGGATTAAGGCGTTGGTAGAAGTGCTGACGGGCGATCGCAGCCTCTCTAAAATCCCACCTTTGCCGCGTTTCGGCAGGCAGACCGGCAACTGGCACATTCAACTGGCATAGTTGCTCACCGGCCAACGGGCAGGTTCCCATGGCGACAAACAGCGAACTGCTCTAAACAGCGACGTCATAGATTAGCCGAGCGGCGACCCAGATATTCAACCTCAACAGCCGGGTCATCTTGGCTGGGCCTTTGAGGGCCAGGGACAGCACCCAGTCCGAGTCGGTCTAGGACTGGCCCTGGCTCTTGATCGCCGTATTGATCTGATTAAAGATTTCCTCAAACAGCTCAGGGGGCGCGCCAGCAGGAATCAGCAGGTCATTCATGATGAAGGAGGGCGTGCCCTGGAGCTGAAGCTGCTCGGCCAGGGCCAAGTCTTGCTGAATGGCGGCTGCGGCCTCGGCACTGGCGCGATCGCGGTTAAACTGCGCCATATCGAGCTGCATGGCCTCGGCCAGCTCAATATAGAGGTCTTCGCCCAGGCGATTTTGGTTGACAAACAGGCCGTCGTGATACAGCTAAAACTGTCCCTGCTGCCCCGCCGCCCAGGCCGCCTTGGCCGACGGCATCGCCTCGGGGTGAATCTGGGCGAGGGGAAAATGCTTGTAGACGTAGAGTATTTCGTCTTCGTGGTTGCCCACAAACTCTTTCATATTGCCCGCCGCCACCGCACAGTAGGGGCACTGAAAGTCAGAGAACTTAAACAGCACAATCGGTGCACTGGGGTTGCCCTTGGTGGGCGAGGAACCAATTAAGCTGGCGCGATCGATCGAGGTGATCACCTCGGTGACGATCGCCTGGCGGGCCTCGGGGTTAGGGGAGGGGCTGGCCTGGTTGCGCCGAGGCAAGAAAATCAGCAGCGGAATCGCCCCTCCCACTAGCAGAGCGACAACAATACCCCACAGCAGCAGTTTGGATTCGCGCAGCCGCGCCAAGACCTTATCCATGGGCTTCCTTTTCGGGGCTAGGGCTATCCCCATCATGCCCCTCTGGGGCGACCCTAGCCAGCTTTTTCTCAGGAGTTGCCTACCGGCAGGGCAGCGGCCCAGCGGGTGGAGTGCCCTGATCAATGCGTCGCCATACAATGTTTTGCAGGCGGCGTTTGGCTCGAGAAGCGCGCTGGCGCAGGGCGACTTCGCTGGCTAGCGGCTGCCCCTCAGCGGCCAACCACTGACTAATTTGATCCCATGACCAGCCGCGTACGGCGCGCAGATAGAGCAGACAGGTAGCGGTGGGGTCTTCTTGGTAGAGCAGGTGCAACGCCTGGTAGAGCAGGTCTAGCTCTTCGAGCAGCATCTGCTGCTGCATCAGGTTGAGGCGATAGTCAGGCAAAATCGCCTCCAGTACCTGGGGGTCGGTGGCGCTAGTGCGATGCTGGCGCTGACGTTCGTAGATCACGTGGATGGCCGTAGCCTTGAGCCAGGCGTAGGGGTTGCGAATCACTTCTCTAGTCTGGAGTTTCTTTTTGCCCCGCAGATAGGCCTCATGGAGAATTTCGTGGGCCTCGAACTGGGCGTCTAGATGGTACTGCTTGAGAGTTCTTTGAATGGCGCTGAGCAGAGTGTAAGCATGGGCGTTGTCTTTGCTGAGAATTTCACGCAGCGCTTGATCGAACACATCTTGGGCTGGAGCATCGGCGGGTGGGCGGAACTCATTAAAACCACTGGTGTCGTCAGGTTGGCTCATATTCCCTAGGGCCTTAGGTGTAGCATCACTCACTTTTTAAGTGATATAGATGGCTCCACTGTGACATTTCAAATTGCGGAAACAATGCTCAAAAACTTTTAGAGAACTCTGGCAAAAATTCTGGATTGGCCTGTCACAAACGGCGGTCTGAGGTCACTAATACACTAGTGCGGCAATCTCCAAACCCCGTTGGCCTTGGCTGGCCTGGGTCTAGTTTGGGGCTTGCCTAGGTTTTGACTGCTTGGCGGCTGGCTGGCGTAAGCCTGTGGCGTTCTGCTCTGCGATGGTCGTTGGCATAGCCGCCCTAAGGGGGGCTAGACCGACCCCCTTAGGGCCATCGCAGCGGCATCACAGCAGCAGACGGCTAGCCAATCTCGGTTTTCTATATTGCTTTCCCTCCGGAGGCACGCGAGGAGTCATGAACACGGAACACGCGACGGCACCCCTAGACGATCCTTCTATGGCAGGCGCTCCCGGCTCTGCCGTAGTCGATCTACTCACCGCCCGAGATGCCCCGATTGACGCGCTCTGGCGGGGGCTAGAGCAGCACCGCCAGACGCTGGTTGACTACTTTACCCTGGCCCTTCAGCCTCGGCTGTCTGCCGCTGACGAGGCTCGCTTGAGCGCTATTTTAGATCAGGCTGTCGATGACCCTCTGCTCAGCTTTTGGCTCGATGAGGCCGATGGCTGGGTGGGCGAACACCTCAACCTCATGCCGGCCGATATGCTGCGACAGCAGCAGCACCGGCTCCAGCGCATCTTAGGGCAAACCTGGGTCGACACACTATGGAACGATTTGCAGCACCGGACCAAAGCCCTTCAGGCTTACCTCAAGCGGGTGGGGGTCTACAGCGGTGCGATCGACGGCGTCATGGGGCCTACCACCCAGCGCGCGATAGAATCCCTAAAGGCGGCATACCCCGACGGTCTTCCCCTGGGATATTTATAGGAATCGGTGCGATGAACCAGCGACAGGTAGGGCGACGGCGGTGGGCATTGGCGTTGGCCCTGGGGCTGCTGCTAGCGCTGGGGCTAACCGTGGGAGTCAGCGGCGCGATCGCCTCCCCCGCCCCGCCTGCAACCGTTGCCATCCACCTGGGCACCCCGGCAGGCAACCTGCGGTTTGAGCCCGATCAACTCACCTTCACGGCGGGCCAGCACTATCGACTGGTGCTCGACAACCCCAGCCCCGAAAAGCACTATTTCACCGCCAAAGATTTTGCCGACGGCCTGTGGACTCAGAAGGTGCAGGCGGGCGATGTGGAGGTGAAGGGGGCGATCCACGAGCTGGAACTGAAGCCGGGGGCGATCGCCGAGTGGGTGTTTGTGCCCGAGCGCCCTGGCACCTACGAGCTACACTGTGCGATCGCCGGCCATGCCGAAGCGGGCATGGTGGGGCAACTTGAGGTCGTTCTGGCGTCAGGGTAACCTGCCCAGCGTTAACCTTCAATTCAAGCCCAGAAGCATGGAAAGGGCCGTGCTTTAATGGACTAGGCTGTTAGGTTGCGGTGCGATCGCCGCCCTTCGCCTCATCAGGGACATCGCTTCTGTGCTCCCCCTCAACCGTCAGCGGAGATGACCTTTCAAACCCCTTTGGGCGCAACCGCTCTCTCCCGTCGCCTCAGCATCCAGGCCACCCTCGACCAGGTAGTATCCCGAGAGGCCCACCGCAACGAACTCCAGCTGTCCTACGTACGCATGGGGGTGCTGCTGATCTCCCTGCTGCTCGATGTGACCGTATTTTTGTTTCCCCAGGCGCTGTTGGGCAAAGACCACGTACCGCCCACGGTGGTGATCATTAGTCTCTGCGCCAACCTGTTTGCCCTGGGACTGGTGGTCATTTTGCGCCAGGGCTTGTCGATGGAGGCCCTGCGCCGCTGGCAGGTGATCATTCCCATCTTCGACAATCTGCTGCTGTGGGCCTTCATTACCAACATTTGGCGGGTGCTAGGGGCCACTCAACCGCTGATTTTGACCAACGTGGTGGCCTTTTGCAGCCTGGTGGCCGTGTCGGGGGGGCTGCGTCTGAGTCGCCGTGCTGCGCTGCTCACCTCCTTGCTGGCGCTGACTAACTTTGGCTATGCGGCGGTGCTGTTTAAGCTCAACCTGGCTCTGGCCCTGTTTGCCGGCATTACGGTGTTCGGTACTGGCTATTTGGGCATGCGCATGGCGGTCATTGTGCGCCGCCATGTCAAAAACGAGTCGGGCCGCCTGCTGATGGCGCAGTTTTTGCCTAAAACCATTGTCGAAGCCGCCTTTGAGTCGCCATTGGAGCTGCTGCAACAGTCCCAAAAGCGCGACGTTACGGTGGTAGTGACCGATCTGCGCGAGTTTACCCATTTTGCTGAAGCCCTAGAACCCCAGACGGCTCTCGATTTTCTCAATCGCTATCAGGGGTTGCTGGCCACTATTGTGGAGCACCACGGGGGCTGGGTAGATAAGTTTATGGGCGACGGCATGCTGGCGGTTTTTGGTGTGCCCGACCCGCTGGAAAACCACGCCCGTAGCGCCCTCACCGCCGCCGCCGCCATGGTGCGGGAGGTGGCGCAAATTTCGCCCTTGGCCATGGGCGTCGGGGTGCACTCTGGTCCGGTAGTCGCGGGCTGCTTGGGCACCAGCGGTCGCCTTGAGTTTACGGTGATTGGCGATACGGTCAATGTGGCCGCCCGGCTCGAAGCCTTGACGAAAACCTTGGGGCATGGGGTGCTGGTGAGCGCTGCCACTCAACAGCGGGCTGGCTCCTGGCCTTTGCAGTCTGTGGGGGTGCACCCCATTCGCGGTCGGGCCCAAGAGCTGGAGCTATTTACCCTCGCTTAGGAGCCTCGCTTGGACGGCGGCCACGGCAAGAGCTTATACCCTCCGATAGAGGTTGCTGGCGTAACACTGTGGCAATTTGAAGAACAGAGTATGTCGGTATTGTTACTGTCCTGGTAACGCTTTGCAGAATGCCGCAGCAACCTTAGCAGCAACCTTATAATAAGTGCCCCGCCAAGAGTGTTGAACCCGTAATGTCTCCGGATTTTCCCGATGATTCCTTCGCTATCCTGGCTGTAGACGATTCTCCAGACAACCTGTTCCTGATCGAGTCGATTCTAGATGATCCTGACTACCGCATGACCTGCGTGGAAAGCGGTCAGGCTGCTTTGGATGTGGTACGACAGGTACCTCCCCCAGATTTAATTTTGCTCGATGTCATGATGCCAGGTATGGATGGCTATGCGGTAACTCAAAAGATTCGCGACGATACGAGCCTGCCCTACATTCCCATTTTGCTGATCACGGCCCACGATCAGTCGAGCCTGGTGCAAGGGCTTGACGCGGGGGCAGATGATTTTATCCGCAAGCCAGTGGATGTCAATGAGCTGCGGGCTAGGGTGCGATCGCTGCTGCGCCTCAAACGCAGCATGGATGCCCAAGACAACATGATTCGCCAGCGGGACGACTTTGTGGCCCGCCTCACCCACGACCTGCGCACTCCGCTGGTGGCGGCCAACCGCATGCTCAAGCTGTGCCAGGGCGATGCCTTTGGCCCCATGCCCGATGACGGCAAAGAGGCGCTCGCCACCATTGTCGACAGCAACCGCCACCTGCTCAGCATGGTCAACACGCTGCTTGAGGTGTATCGCCATGAGGCCGGGCACAAGGCGCTGACCCTGTCGCCCGTCAATCTCTTCAACCTGGCTGAAACCGTAGTGACTGAGTTGGCCCCCATCGCCGCCGAGAAATCGCTCAGGGCTATGCTGTGTCGGGCTGACCGGGTAGACACCCCGCAGCCCGCTGTCTCCGCCGCTACCCGCAACGGTGCTGCCACCGCAGATGGGTTCACTCGGGGAAACAGCCTGTTGAACGACGAGGCTTTTACTGTAGAGGGTGACCATTTAGAGCTGCGCCGGGTGATCACCAATCTGATCGGCAACGCCATCAAATTTACCGATGCTGGCCATGTCACTGTTACGGTAGGCACCAAGCCACACCTGCCGCCAGAGGTTGAGGCGACCGGCTACCCTCGCGATGGCGTAGCCTCTCCTCTGGAGAATCGCCCCTGGGTCTGGCTGTCTGTGGCCGATACCGGCATTGGCGTTCCTGCTGCTGAGCAGTCTGCCATCTTTGAGTGGTTTCGCCAGGGTAACCATGCGCGGGCGGGCCATGGTTTGGGCCTGCACCTGTCCCAGCGGATTGCGAAGCTCCACAACGGTACTATTTCCCTCTCGTCTGAAGCGGGCCAGGGCAGCTGCTTCACACTTTATTTGCCCCAGCTCAGGAGCGCAGAGTGAGGGAATCCTTCCACCTCCTAGGAGTGGCCTCGCCTGGGGTTAGGTAGGATGGAAGTACCCTCCTATCTACTGACAGCAACACTATGCGCATCGGGCTACCCAAGGAAATCAAAGACCAGGAATTTCGCGTGGGGTTGACCCCGGCGGCGGTGCAGAGCCTCGCTCAGCAGGGGCACTCGGTGGTGGTGCAAACCGGGGCCGGGGCCGGGTCGGGCTTTGAGGACAGCGACTATCACGCTGCCGGAGCCACATTGGTGGCCGATGCGGCCATGGCCTGGAGCCAGGACATGGTGGTGAAGGTCAAAGAGCCTCAGCCCTCGGAGTACGGCTTTTTCCGCCGTGACCTAATTTTATTTACCTACCTGCATCTGGCCGCCGAGCGATCGCTCACCGCCGCGCTGATGGCCAGCGGCATTGAGGCGATTGCCTACGAAACCGTCACTGCCGCCGACGGCAGGCTGCCCCTGCTCACCCCCATGAGCGTGATTGCCGGACGGCTCTCGGTACAGTTTGGGGCTCGGTACCTGGAACGCCAGCAGGGCGGGCGGGGGGTGCTACTGGGCGGCATGCCCGGCGTGGCCCCTGGCACCGTGGTGATTTTGGGCGGCGGTGTAGTCGGCACTGAGGCCGCCAAAATGGCCATAGGGCTGGGGGCCAGGGTGCAGATTATCGATCTCAACGTCGAGCGCCTAGCCTACCTCGAAACTCTCTTTGGTTCCCGCGTTGAGCTGCTTTACAGCAGTTCCGCCCAAATCGCTGCCTCCGTATCCCAGGCCGATCTGCTGATTGGCGCGGTGCTAGTGCCCGGCCGCAAGGCCCCCACCCTGGTCTCAAAGGCGCTGGTGGCCACCATGCGCCCCGGCTCAGTCATTATCGACGTCGCTGTGGACCAGGGCGGCTGCATCGAAACCCTGCGACCTACCTCCCATAGCCAGCCCACCTACGTCGAGCAGGGAGTGGTGCACTTTGGCGTACCCAACATGCCCGGTGCCGTACCCTGGACGGCCACCCAGGCCCTCAACAACGCCACCCTGCCCTACGTGCTCAAACTGGCCAGTCAGGGCATGAATGCGTTGACCACTGATAGCGGTTTGGCTGCGGGGCTAAATGTGTCGGCAGGGCAGATCGTTCATCCTGCCGTGCGAGAGGTGTTTCCCGATTTAGCCGGGCAGACCGGTGGAACGTTGGTAGGGGTGTAGAACGCGAATCACTAACGTTCGCCAATGACAGCGACGTTGTGCATTGAGCAGCCAAGTCTGTTAAGGGTGACTATGGCACATTGCTCTATGACAGCAAAGGATTGCATTGATAGACACCACCCTGCCTCCTGTGACCCCACGATGTAGGGTGGCGGTAGCTTTTCTGCTCAATTCACCACGGTGCTGCCGTGGGCGCGAGGGTCGTCGTTGACCGCACTCTGCCGCGATAGAAAATCACCCTCTACCTCTGAAGCCCGACCCAAGGTCTGCCGGTGGGGCAGGGGAGCCTGGGCGATCAGTGCATCTAAGTTATCGCTGAGGATCTGCCGAGGCTGCTCGCCAATGGCGA
>JANPIO010000394.1:0-5466 GCA_031425055.1 Phormidium sp. VAR_61_metabat_6 | reverse complement strand
CCCTTCATTGTCGTAAAGATGCAGCCTGACGTTGCGCAGCTGCTTATGGCGAGTGTGGCTGAGAATTTCGGCTACGACACTATAGCCATAGCGGTCCTGGTAGGCCCTAAAGTAGCGAAGCTGCGATTTGGGGCAATTTAGTTCTTTTGTATTGTCTGGATAGCTACACCGTAGACAGCTAGGCTAGTTGCGCGAGCAGGCAACTAGCCAAGGCCACCCTGCCCTTAACCCGATATTCTGCAGATTGACGAGATGAATATTGGAGGAGTGTGCGGCAAGCATTGGGAACGCTTGTGGCAACGCACAATTTCTAGACTCGGTTTGGCTTGGGAGCACGTCACCTTAGCGATGAGCAATTATGCTCAATCTTTTATCGCCTCCTTTCGGCCAATGAGATCGTTGAGGTAGGCACAGCGGTGGGCGAGCACTTGCGGAACCCGCTCGGCCTTCCACTGAGCACCTGTCAGGTGAAGCCGTTGGTCAATCTGCTTGATAGCTGACTCAACAGCCCCCGAGCCAATGGAGCAGAGGCCTTCAGCCTGAAAATAAGCGTAATGGACAATCCGGTGCCGATGCTTGCGCAAGTACCCACAGAAGTTCTGGGCCTGCTTACGTGGACTGTCATCGAACAGCGCAAGGGTGGCGTCAATCTGCCCCGTCCAGAGGAACGCTTCCGCCTGCTTCAACCGCTTGAGCGACCCACCGACCTTGTAGAGATTTTCCTTGAGATGGTACCAGTCCAAGATTTCCCGGCGGTGGGGGGCTGAGGCGAGTTGAGCAACGATATTCCAGACCCCATCATGCCCGTCGCCTAGACAGGTGAGTGGGTCAGCTAAGGGCTGTTGATTCACCCAATCCACCAACTGGGCGTTGTTGCGAAAGTTGGCGACCATACCCTGCTCAGTCGAGACAGCTTTGTAATCGCGCCACTCACTGGGGTCTCCCAAGGGTGTCCGGAGGCGCACCTTACCACCATCGACACACACCTCCGCTATCGGCTGCTCAATGGGTGGGGCCGCAAAGGTCTGACGATGCACCAAGCGTTCTTGGGTCTTGGCAGGGACTCGGATGCCGGTCTGGTATGCTACCTCTCGCTCGGCTTTCGCGTAGGACACAATGGCACTGAGCTGTAAACAGCAGTTCTCTAAATGAGGACTGATTTGACGATAGGGTTCAATCTCAAGCCACTGGGCTTGCTTCGCGGTGATCACCAAATCGCCCAGGGTGCTTTTCAACTGTCGGGGTTTGCCTGAGGTCTTGCCCGTAACGGTTTTGATAAAAAAGCCCCGAGTTCTGGACTGACGTGCTTCTGGAGCTGGCTGCGGATGGTCACTTCAATCCCTTCCAGTGTTTGGAGGGCTTGTGGGTCACTGTCCTCATACAGAATCTGGGCGATAGCTTGCACATGGGTGTTAAGCGCTTGTTGTTGTTCCGGTGTCATGGGGGTGACCTAGAGCGAGACTGATCCTATCCTCACTGATTCCCCCTCATTGACCAATAGATCATTTTTTATTGAGCATTAATACTCATCGCCAGAGTGACGTGCTCCCGTTTGGCTTGAGCAGGGCTATAATCTCGCTGACAAATCGTCCTGGCTCCAACGGTTTCGTCAAATGTGTTTGAAAGCCTGCTTGGAGCGCTTTTTCTGGGTCGATTTCTGCAGCATAAGCCGTGAGCGCGATCACAGGAACCGTACCTCCCTGAGCGGGAGGACAGCGCTGCTGCCCACGATAACTACAGTGGTATAGCTCATTCAAAGGGAGTAAACGTTAATGCCTCAGGCGCTTTGAGGGTTGGCCTCATCTATTAACTTTGTAGTGTCAATCCACCGTTCGAGAATGGATAGGGAAATCTTAGAGCAGCTCAAGCTACCAAGTTAATCCCCATGCCCTGCTCGCGTCCCCAGCACGTTAAGTCTCCGTATCTCAGTTGGCTCTTGCGCGTTGATTATCGCTGGGCGCTTCTATTAGCGGCCGGGCTCAGTGTACTGGAGGGGCTGCTGGTCATGGTGGCTTGGCACACCCGCACCACTATCATTATTCAGTGGCCACCGGGCTCACCCCCCATTCGCTACAATGCGGCTCTGATGCTGGTGCTAGTGGGGCTGGCGCTGCTGGCTTGGCTGGGGCGACGGCGATACATCGCCCTGGGGCTAAGCAGTGCGGTTATTTTCATCAGCGGGTTGACCCTAGCCCAGTATGTGTTTGGGGTTGACTTTGGCATTGATCAGTTGTTGATGCATGATTACATCACTGGTGGTCTGTACGCGTCGGGCCATAGCCCTTCCCAGGGGGGTTATCAAGGTCCGGTTCAACAGTTTTTTATTCAGGTTGAGCACCCGTTTCTGGGCCGTCCTTCGCCCAATGCTGCCGCTGGGTTATTGCTGGTGGGCACGGCTGCGCTGTGTCTGACGCTCTCAGGCGGCCCCGGACGAAAGACGACAGCTCCGTCAGTTTGGGAAAACCGGCTAGATGCGCTCACAGCCACTCTATCGGCTGGGGTAGTGGGCATGGCCCTAATCACCCTACTGGGTTATGTAACCCGGCTGAGCACCGCCTATACCTGGCGCTATCTGACCGGTCTAGCGGTGCTCACCTCAGTGGCGTTGCTGGGGCTAGGGCTAGGATTGGTGCTAGCGGTTTTAAATCGTCGCCAGCGAGACCGGCAACCGCGGTGGTTGCTTACCACTGTCGGGTTTGGCATTGGCACGGTCAGTCTGCTGCTCTGGCAAGCGCTGATTAGCTGGAGCTATAGCCTCCAAGGCAAGCTGCCTGCAGGCGGGGCCGTAGAGGTCAGCACCCTCATGGTGCCCGTCGCCAACATTGTGCTAATCGCCTGCCTCCTGCTGGGGCTGGCGTTGGTGACGGCGATGCATTTCTACCAGAGCGCCCAGGCTCAAACCTCTCAGCTTCAGCACCTCACCCAGGAATTGACCCGCTCCCGCTCGTTACTGCAAACCACGCTTGAGGCCACCGCCGACGGCATTTTAGTGCTCGATGCTGACTGGCGGGTGGTCTACTTTAATCAGCGTTTCACGCGACTGTGGGGCATTCCCCAGGACTTAGTCAATGCTGTGAAGCAGAGTGCTGGAGCACAGAATTTTTACCCCTATACCCTAGATCAAGTTGAAGATCGAGAAGCTTTTAACACGGCTTCTCAACAGATGATGGCCGATCTGGGCTGTAAAAACTATGACTTAATCACCCTCAAAAATGGCCGAGTGTTAGAGCGTCATACTCGACCTCACTGGCTGGGCGATTGTATCGTCGGCAAGGTGTTGAGCTACCGGGATGTGACCGAGCACCACCGAGCCGAGGCCAGTTTGCGCACGAGCGAGGAACGCTATCGGTCGGTGGTAGCGGCCCTGAGCGAAGGCATTGTTTTGCAGGATGCTGCCGGGGACATTCAAACCTGTAATGCCAAAGCCGAAGAAATCTTGGGCCTCACCCTAGCGCAAATGCAGGGACGCAACTCCATTGACCCACTATGGCGCGCGGTGCATGAAGACGGTTCACCGTTTCCAGGTGACCAACACCCAGCCATGGTCACGCTACGGACTGGCGAACCCTGTCGCAATGTCGTGATGGGGGTGCATAACCCTGCGGGCGACCTGACCTGGTTGTCGATTAATGCTCAGCCGATCATGCAGCCGGGCGAGGGGCAGCCCCATGCTGTGGTAACGTCTTTTGCCGACATTACCCAGCGTAAACAGGTTGAGGAAGCGCTCTTTTACGAAAAGGAGCTGGCTCAGGTGACGCTGCATTCCATTGGCGACGCCGTGATTACCACCGATGTTAGAGGGTGCATTCGCTACGTCAACCCCGTAGCTGAGGCGCTCACGGGTTGGCGGCAGCTCGAGGCGGAGGGGCAGCCCTTAGCCAATATCTTCAACATTGTTCACGAAGATACTCATGAACCCGTCTCTAATCCAGTGACCATTGCCCTGCGGGAAAGTCGCACTGTCGCACTCCATCCAGACACGGTGCTTTTGGCACGGGATGGGCACGAGATTGGCATTGAGGACTCGGCTGCGCCCATCTGCGATCGCAGCGGCAACACCGTTGGCGCAGTCATGGTGTTTCACGATGTCACTCAGGCTCGCCATCTCACGCGGCAGGTTACCTGGCAGGCAATCCACGATTCTCTGACTGGGCTGGTAAACCGCCACGAGTTTGAGCAGCGGCTGGGGCAGGCCCTACGCAACGCCCCCACCTGCAACGAGGTGCATGTGCTCTGCTACCTAGATCTAGACCAGTTCAAAATAGTTAACGATACCTGCGGTCACAGCGCTGGCGACGAGTTGCTGCGCCAGGTCACCGCCCTGCTGCAAAACCAAGTTCGCAAAACTGACACTTTGGCTCGGCTGGGGGGCGACGAGTTTGGCGTCTTGCTGCACCAGTGCAATCTAAACCAGGCGCTGCGGGTGGCAAACCTGCTGCGAGAGACTATTCAAGACTTTCGCTTTGTTTGGGAGGGCAATTCCTTTGCCATCGGGGTGAGTGTGGGTATAGTGCCCATCGATGGCCAGAGCCGCAGCCTACAGACCCTTCTCAGTGCCGCAGATTCGGCCTGCTACGCTGCCAAAAATAATGGGCGCAATCGGGTGCACGTCTTTCAGGCCGACGATCAAACCCTGGTGCAGCAGCAGGGCGAAATGCGCTGGGCACCCCGGCTGACTAGGGCGTTAGAAGAAAACCGATTTTGTCTGTTCGCTCAACCGATTGTGGCCACTCAACCCCATCTGAGCCCTGAAAAACACTATGAAGTGCTGCTGCGCCTGTGGGATGAAACGGGTGCCCTGGTGCCTCCCATGGCCTTTCTTCCCGCCGCCGAACGCTACGGGCTGATGACCAAGATTGATCGCTGGGTCGTGAGCACTCTATTTCGGCACTGGCCCCAGCTTCAGCCCCTGCCGGGGGGTGGGGGTGACTATCAGCCCCGGATTTACGCCATAAATTTGTCGGGGGCTACCCTTAACGACGATGGCATGGTCGATTTTTTGCAGCAGCAGTTTATTCAATACGATGTGCCCTACGACCAGATTTGCTTTGAAATTACTGAGACGGTGGCGATCGCCAATCTTTCTAAAGCTGGCCAGTTTATTCAGCAGTTGCGAGCGCTAGGCTGCCGCTTCGCCCTCGACGACTTTGGCAGCGGCATGTCGTCGTTTGCCTATCTCAAGCACCTGTCTGTCGACTATCTCAAAATCGACGGCGGCTTTGTCAAAGACATTCTCAACGACCCAGCAGACGATGCCATGGTCGAAGCCATTAACCACATTGGCCAAGTCATGGGCCTCAAGACCATTGCTGAGTATGTGGAGAATACGGCCATTCTAGAACGGATTACGGCCCTAGGTGTAGATTTTGCTCAAGGCTACGGCATTGCTAAACCTGCTCTCCTGATTCCAACCAGTTGCTGGATTAAGAGAGGCTAGATTTTGAGCGACGACTATTCTGAAATGAA
>JANPIO010000393.1:0-10046 GCA_031425055.1 Phormidium sp. VAR_61_metabat_6 | reverse complement strand
CTGGCGGCCTCTGGCGAGGGTGCCACCACCCCGACCCCTGTCCAAATGGTGGGGCTGATGGCCCGCCTCAGCAAGCTAGAACCCCGCCTGCTGGATATTATTGCGGCGATCGAGCGCGACAACGACCCCGATTTTGACCGCTATTTTGTGTCGTCTCACCTGGCCTACCTCAGCGACGCCCAGGCGCGACTAGGCGATCTAGAGGCGCTGCCTGGCCCGATCTACACAGTGGGCCTATCCGTTGGTGGGGCCGTGGCCCTGGCCCTGGGGGCCAAAAATCCCCAGCGAGTTGCCAAAGTGGTAGCCTTTGCGCCGCTGCTAGAGGTGTATGGCGGAGAAACCCGCGAGCGCTACATCAACCTAGCTGGCCCATTGGATGTCAAAGAATTTGGTTGGGATGAACTACGGTTTCCGTTGGGCTGTTTTACTGCTGCCAATCGGTTTGGCGCGTTTGTGCAAAGTAAAGCCAATATTGCGGCTCTGCGCCCCCAGCCAACGCTGATGATTTTGATCGAAAACGAAGATGCCGCTGACCTAGAAACCAACCAAAAATTCGCCCAGGCTCTCAGTCAGGCGGCACTATTCAAGCGCTACGACAACCACTACCTGTACACTTTCCCCAGCGAGGCCCTGGTGCCCCACCCGATGGTTGACCCGCTAGAGGTGAGCCAAAACATGAGCAACGACTACTGGAAGCCGATGTATCAGGAGACCTTTCGTTTTTTGACTCAAACCGAGTTTAGGAGCCGCAGTTTAGCGCAGATTAACGAAGTGTCAGACCTACCGGTTGTACAGCCGGTTTAGTTCTGTTGATCGGCTTGGCGATCGGCTGTTGTTTCCTAAACCAACCGGGTTATACCATTCCTGTTGAGCCAAATCCTTGCGGGCCTCTTACGGTTTCAGTTAGCTCGTCGGTTTCTTCAATTTCAACTTGAAGGACTGGCTTAATCACCATCTGAGCAATTTTCATGCCCTTGACAACCGGAAAGGCATGCTTGCCATGGTTGATCAAAATCACGCCAATTTCTCCTCGATATCCTTCATCAATGGTGCCTGGGGTATTGAGCACTGTCACCGAGTGCTTCAGCGCTAACCCGCTTCGAGGCCGGATTTGAGCTTCAGTGCCTGGGGGTAGGGCGATCGCAATTCCAGTATGGATAAGAGCCACATCACCCGCAGCAATGTCTACATCGTCAATGGAGTAGAGATCCAGCCCAGCATCTCCTGGGTGGGCATGGGACGGTAGAATGGCTAAATCATGGATTTTTCTGATTTTGAGCTTCATTTTTAGACCAAGCCATTATGCCTGGAGCTACCAGCAATGGTTACAGGAAAAATTCTTGTAGAAATACAATCTGACAAGGAACTCATCGAGAACTATCGGTCAGTGTTGCCCTTGATGGCTCAGGCGAATGTGCTTTGCCTTCGACAACGGGAGATTCTAAGCCCAAATAATTTGATAGCCAAAATACGCCCAGGTAAAACGGCCCTGTATCGAGTAAGGCGGCTACTAGTTTAAACAGGTAGCCGTAGCCCATAAAGCGAATCAGCTGCGGCCACAGCTCCTGGCCTGCATCGATGGGCAGCGCCCCGGCGAGAAAGTGAGTAATCAGCACGACGGCGATAGTATCGACCAGCTGACTGATCAGGGTAGAGCCGTTGTTGCGCAGCCACAGATGCTTGCCGTTGGTCAACTCTTTCCAAAAGTGAAACAGGTAGACATCGACAAACTGGGCCATCAGGTAGGCCAGCATCGAGGCCGTCACTGCCCCAAAGGTGAGGTTGCGAATTTCAAAGAAGACTGGCAGTCGCCCGGCAGCATCGCGCAATAGCTCGCCCGTGGCTGGGTCGGTGGCCTCAAACCCCGGCAGCACGCCCCCCAACCACACGATAAATAGCACCCACAGATTGAGGAGCAGCCCTACCCAAACCACCTGGTTGGCCCGCTCCTTGCCGTAGAGTTCGGAGATCAGGTCGGTGCAGAGGAAGGTTAGGGGATAGGGCAGCACCCCGACCGCCACCGTAACGGCAAAATCGCCCCAGGTAAATATGTTGATAAACCGGCTGATGCCCAGAATGTTAAGCATCCCCAGGGTGCCAAGGAACAGCCCTCCCAGCACCAAAAATACGGTTTCACGGCGGGCTTGCAGATATTCGGGTACGGGGCTAAAGACCGCCGCAGATGCTGAAGGCTCTGTTTCCATCGATCGTTATCTCTGCAGAAAGGATGGCCAAATTGATCGAGCTGACTAACAGAGGTTGAGTCGGTTGGCCTAGCCCAAGGATTCGCCAAGTTGTAGGCGGCTGCCGTTGACGAAATCGCTGCCTGCCTGGGCCTGTTTGCCGCTGGGTTTGACCTGGCGCAGCAGCAGCAGCCCGTCGCCGGTCTGCACGAGCGGGCCTTGGCCCTTGAGCCAGCCCACTAGGGTACCGGGGGGAGGATCGTGCTGGATGTTTTCAGCGATCGCCCCCTCTACCGTCTCCCGCACTGCCACCAGGTCTGCGGGCAGTTCTGCCCAGTAGGGCTCTCCTAGGGGAACCGTAGACATGACCTTTAACGGCTGCCCGCGAAAGGTCGTGACGCAGTTGGGATAGAAGCCGCGTACCTGATTGTGGATGGCGATCGCCGCCTTGCTCCAGTCCAGCTCAAAATCGTCTTTTTGAATGAGGGGCGCGTAGGTGGCCAGGGCCTCGTCCTGGGGTAGGGGGCTGAGAATGCCATCGGTCAGGCCGTGTAAGGTTTCTACCAGCAGACCAGCGCACTGTTGAGCCAGGGCTGTCGCCACCTCCCCAGCGGTATCGAGTAGGCCAATGGGTAAGGTTGACTTGAGCAGCATGTCACCAGTATCCATGCCCAGGTTCATCAGCATGGTGGTCATGCCGGTGATGGTGTCGCCGTTGACGATGCACCACTGAATTGGGGCGGCGCCTCGGTAGGCGGGCAGTAGCGAGCCGTGGCCATTGATGCAGCCCAGCCGAGGCATATCTAGAATGCGCTGGGAGAGCAGCTGACCGTAGGCCACCACCACAAAGGCATCAGCTTGGACAGCCTCTAGGGCCGCGAGGGTAGCCCCATCTTTTTTGATGCGGGTGGGTTGCAGGACTGGACAGTTGGCCTCGACGGCGATCTGTTTGACGGGCGAAGCATCCACTTGGTTACCCCGGCCTCGGCGGCGATCGGGCTGGGTGACGACGGCGGCCACCTCAAACCCTGGCTCGGCCAGCAGCCGCTGAAGGCTGGGCACAGCGAAGTCAGGGGTTCCAAAAAATATAAGTCGCATTAGTTATCTACCGGGCACAATGCCAATTTCAACCCGCTGGTTGCGCTGCTGGTCGGCGGGGGTGGTGCCTACAGCGGTGGGCCGGGTCTGACCATAGCCCACCGGCACCCAGCGAAGGCCGTCGCCCTCGAGCTGAGGGCTCAAGTATTGCTGCACCGCCACGGCCTGTTGCAGAGTGAGCTGACTGGCCAGGTCAGGGGATGACGCACCGTCGGTATGGCTGCCTACCAGCAGGGTCGCGGCACCGTAGCGGCGTAGGTCAGAGGCAATGCTGTCGAGCAGTTGCTGGCCAGAGGGAGTGAGAATGCTGCTGTCTGCCCCAAAGAGTAGGGCGCTGGGCAAGACAACGCGATCGCGCACCAGCGGAAAGCGCGGCTCTTGATAGGGCACCCGCGCCCCTGCTCCGGCCTCTCTTGTCTCAGCCTCAGGGGATGGCTCCGCTGCTGGAGTTTCTATCGCGGCCACTTCTGGTGAATCACTGTCCCCACTGTCGGCACCGAGCCGCTGATCGAGGCGCTGTAGACGATCTTCAAGGGTGCCGGTGGCCGGGGTACCCAGGCTGGTTTCTAGCTCGCTTAGGCGAGCATTGAGGCCAGTTAAGTCTTGGCGCAGGGCGGTGAGGTCGGCTTGAATGCGATCGCGCTCCTCCTCCGTCACGGGTGGCTCATCCGCTGGTGACGCTGTGGTGTCAGACGATACTGACGGGGAATCTAGTGCTGGAGCTACCTCATCGACAACCCCATCAACCGGGCCATCGCCCTGCCACCAGCGGGGCAACTGCCGCAGTTTGCGCCCGGTCTGGCTGCCCTGGCGCAGGGCCACCTCCGTCAGTGGTGGGTCAGGATTGCGGGAGGGCACCGCCTGGGCCACCAGCATGCCAACCAGCCAGCCTACGCTTACCCCGGCACCCAAAATAATCAGCCGCACCACCAGGGTCCACAGCGCGTGCAGCCCCGCCCAAGGTCGAGACTTGGGCTCAGGCGGTGGAGCTACCGAGCGGGCAGCCGCCGGAGCAGGGTCTGAGGGCAACGGTGGCAGATCGGGGGAATCAGCCATGACGCGATCGGGCTAGAAACATTGGGCCAGCATCATAAGGGCATCGGCAGCGCTAGGAGAGGGGCTATTGGGGCCAGCCATCCCAGGGGTTGACCTCTAGCACACCGCTCTCGGTAAACACCACCTGAAAGTCAGCCTGATTGGCGGTGCTGTCGGCTTCGGTAACCAAATTGGGCAGGGGGGTTTCGTTCGCCAACAGGCCAGCGGCAGCGTTGATGGGTTCATAGCCCACCACCTCGCCCGCCTCGGTCAGACGCACCCGAAACCGCAGGGCCTCATCGGCCGACAGGGGCTCTATCTCAGCCAAAATGCTGTCGTAAAGGTCACTGTTGAGTTCGCGAATGCGATCGCCGTCGGTCACCTTATCTTCTAGCGTCGGCAGTTCAGCCGCATCGGCCTCAGGCTCATTAGTCTCAGCCGCATTAGCCTCAGCCGCATTAGCCTCAGCCGGGGCCGCTGTTGGCTCTAGCCGGACTTCCCCGTCCGGGGTAAAGGTCGCCACAAACTGGGCCACGCGCTCCCGCACTGGCTCTGCCCCGGCCACCGGCACAAAGGTGAGCTGGGGCAGTGGGGTATTATCGACCTCTTCTAGAGCCAAATCGTTCTCGTATTGATACCCCAAAATATCGCCGTCTTCAGAAACCGCCATCCGATAGGCCAGGTCGCCGCTGGGTCGTGGCGCATCGACCCAGGCCTCCTGCAACCGCTGGGTCACGTCAGACTGCAACAGGGCAATGGTGGCCGCATCGGTAATCGCCGGGGCACTCTCCAGGCGGTCTAGGCTAACGCCATCGGCAGCGATCGCTGCGCTCGTTTGTTCATCGTCGGTTCTGGGAGGTTCCCCAGGCACCGCGCTGGCTGCTGCCGGGGTCGAGGCCTCAGACTCTAGACGGGTGGGCTCAAATTCGGGCGGGGGCACAAAGAATAGGGCCAGTCCGGCGGCGGCCAGCGCCGCCGCTCCCAGGGCGGCGGGGGCGGCCCGCTTCGTCATCGGTTCGGTGGGTCGCACCAGTCGCCGCGACACCGCCTGAAACTGGGCCTTCATGTCGGGCAGCGTTTGAGTGTCGGCCAAGAGCTGGTCAACTGCTTCCATCAGGTCATAGAACTGCACGGTGGTGAGCTGGATATCCAGCGGCGGCAGCGCGTTGACATCGCTGACCGGCCCGCCAAGGGGCTGCTGCTGCACAATTAGGTGGTGGTGGTAGGGGAGATCGCCTGGCTTGATCTCCACCATGGGTGGCGCTACTCCCGTCGCTCTAGGGTAGGGCACGCCGCTGAGCAACTGCTGACCATAGCGGCTCACAGCAGCCACCAAACTGTCTAAAAATTCGCGCCCCCCGGACAGGGTGGCATCGGTGGCACCGGGCAGGTGGCACTCGGCATTCATCAGCACCGCCAGGGGTGACAGAGGGTCGTTGGCGTCAGCGCTGAGCCCCTCTAAAACCAGATTGCAGTGGGGCAGGGTGTATTGCCGCTGAACGGTCATGATACTTCTCCGTCAAACAGGCTATTCCACAGACGTTGAGGGCCGAGCACCCCAGCGCACAGCAGCAGTTCTTGCAAAAGCTCAAGGGCTAGCTCGTCAAGTTTTTCGTCGCTGCTGTAGGCAATTACCCCAGCCCGGCGCGGGTTCATGCGGGCGCGAAAATGGCTGCGAAAGCGGCTCAGGTAATCGGCCAAGCGAAAGTGGTGCTCGGGGGAGAGTTGTTTGTCGGCCAATTGTTGATAGCCTACCAGCAGCTGGCGCACTACTACCGTCAACCGCCGCGCCAGGGTGCAAATAATAATCACCAGAGCTTTGGCCTCTTCAATATCTAAAGGCCGCCGCTGGCTGTAGCGGCGCATCGGGTTGGTGCCCCGCAGCAACCACAGGTGCACCCTGCCTTTGACCAAGCCCTCTAGGCCGAGGTCGCGAGCGGTGCCCAACATGGCTTCGCCACCCCCGAGATCGAGGGCCTCAATGGCCAGCAGCAGGAGGTCAAGCTGAATGCGTGCTCGACGCGGGCATTCGTCGCTGGGCAGCCCTGGGTTAGCAAGGCTGTCGAGCACTAGGGGCGGCTGGGGAGCGGGCGGGCTATCTACTGGCATTCAGCTCTAGGATTAATACGAACAGCATTCTATCAAAACACAGTCAGGCTCTGCCCGTCCGGAGAAATTGCCGAACCACAGCCTTTGAAAGGGTCGTTTATGGTAACTCATGCCGCAGTCAGGGCAACAACACTGCCTCTGACCGAAAGCTCAGTCATTACCACTAATTCACATCGGCTAACTTATTCATGCCCTTTATGTACCACTTGCCATCCTGGCGCACTAGGTCGTACTGCATTCTCAGGGTGTCGTTGTAGGCGGCGTTAGCGTTTTCGACGCCAAACTCAAACAGCTTCGCTTGTTCAGAAACTACGGCGATCGCTTGCAAATTGTCAGCGGTCGGGTCATCGGGGGTGACCGATTCAATTTCCACCTTGTGCTCATATTCCCAATACCAGCTTTCGGCGGCGGCGGCATCGGCTCGGCGAGTCCACTGGGTGAGCACCGGCTCAAGCAGAATATCGTCGAGGCGATCGCCCTGGTAGCTTTCACCCAGCGCCCCCCGCTTAATCTCTAGCCACTCGTTGATCACCCGACCGGCCATATCGTTGACGCCAATCTCGGTGGGGGCGGTGGGCGCTTCTGGAATTTCGAAGGCGGGTTGGTCAACGCGAATAGCCAGGGGTCTGCCCGAAATCCTAGGGCCGCTGAAGGCGCTCGTAACCCAGCCCAAGGCCTGCATGGTGCCAAAGCCCAAAATGCCGATGCCCAGCACACCCACCGCTCCCACCAGGGCTAACCGACCCCAGTGCGGGGCCGCCCCACGGCTGCGCCGCCCAGGGGCAACGGCGGGCAGTAGAGCCTGCCCCGGCGCTAAGGCGGTTGGTTCTGGCTCGGATCGCCGTTCGGCCCCGGGCTTAGTCGGAGCCTCACTCCCCGGTGCGGTCATTTTGCCCTCGGGCGACAGCTGGGCGACCCGTTCGGCCACCGAGAGATCATCTTCGTCGGCGTAGCCACTGCGAAGCTCGGGGTCAGAAATATTTTCCTCTGTCAATCTGAGCCGGGGCTCGGGCTGACTGGGGCGACCATTGCTGTTGCGGGCAGCCGGTTTGGGATAAGCCCCATTGCCGTTGCTGCTCTGAGCCGGCTCAGGCGGACGGCGGCGGGTGCCTTGAACCGATGGATTGGCGGGATTGGGCATGGTGGGTGCCCCAATGGGCAACGACCCCTCGATCGTCGGAAACTGAGCCGTTGAGAACTGGCCTGCCCCCGAGGCGGTGGTCAGGGAAGCCTGCCCCAGCCCTCCTTGGGAGACCGCTGGCTGGTGCGATTCCGATCGCAGTTCGGCACCCGAACCCGCAGGCATGGTTTCTAGGTAGGCCTGCACCTGGACATCGGCAAAGTAGTCTTTGAGAGTGGCCTCCTGCTCTTTGAAGTCGCGGAAGTGCGGGAACAGTTCGTCTTTAAGCCACCGTTCGGCGTAGAGGCACAGCCCCGGCAACAGGTCGGGTGACTGACGCGAGTGCTCACGAATGTAGGCCAGAGGCTCATACTCCTGGCTCATCTCCAGGGCGCGGTTGGCCTCCTCAGTTTGGCCTAGCAGTAGGGCGCACACCGCCTGCTCTAGGTGGACATCTTGCTGAGCCCCTAGGCGCAGCAGCAGCTGTTTGGCGCGGCGCACCAGGGCGGGCTGGTGGCGGGCAAAGCCTCGGGCCAGCAGGGCATACACGGTCAGGTAGGTAGCCACGGGCGAGGGCCGACGGGCCTCGTGCTCAAACAGCTCCTGCTGCTCACTGGCGGTGAGGTAGTCGCGTAGCTGCTGAATAAAGCGCAAAAAGTCGTCGATCGCGAGGCCTGAGAGATCGTCTTCGCTGCCCTCAATGCCGCCTCGGTCTTCGAGCATGGTCTTGAGCAGCTTGAGCCCCTGACGGCGCTCGCGGGTCTGATCGAGAGGGCGGGCCAACAGCTCCAGCACCCGGTAGGGCCGCAGCTTGTACAGCTCGGTCTGAATCTCAGCCCGAATAGCAGGGAAGTGGTTGCCCCGAGCCAGTAGCTCGTGGCCGGTTTGCAGTGACTCGGCAGCAATTTCGTACTGGCGCTGCTGCCACTGCTCTCGACCCAGCTCTAGGCAGGCGAGGGCGAGGGTGAGCACCACGTCGTCTTGGGCGGGCTCGGGGGTGGCCAACCCACCGCTGGCGTAGGGGTTGACTAGCTGGGGCTGACCCAGCTGCAGCACCTGCTCGTACTCCCCTAGCTCTAGCAACAGCAGCAGCGCCCCGACTAGCTGGTCGCTCTCAATCTCAATTTTGGAACTCTGGGCATCGCTGCCGCCGGGCTCGGTGGCGAGCGACCTGAGCGCTGCCTCCCCCGCATCGGCACTCACCTCTAGGCCGGAAATGCGCCCCTCGGCTAGGGGCTCGGAGGCCATATCAACGGTGTAAGCGCTGGCCAGAAACCTGCTGTCGTAATTGCGGCGGCGATCGCGGTCAGACAGTACCGTATAGGCTTCGTCGATGAGCTGCTTGCGGGCCTCAATGGCGGCGGTGGAGAATTCGCGCCGGGGCAGCTGCAAGCCGCGATCGCGGTGGGCCTGTTTCAGCTGGTCGGCGGTCGCCTGGATGGGCAACCCCAAAATTCGGTAGTAGTCTAACGGAATTTGCACAGCTCACGTCCCCAACGGCGAATTCACTCGAATAGTATCCAAAAAGATTTATTGCGGACTGTCTAAACCGCCGAACTTTATACTGCATGCCGCGCCCCGTGTCCCCAGTCCTCTATCTCGCAGCTGTAGCCCTAGTTTTGGCTGTCACGTTCCCTCGACCGTGCCACTCTGTAGCCCAACGGAACCCTGGGAAATAGCTACACCCTATCGCGTTTGCCCCAAAAGCAGGCCAAAGGTGAAGTTTATAACACATGTTCGCCATCGCTGCTAGGGCTACTGCAACTCTTGAACCATTGTGACCGACAACACCCGGCTACCCTAGCTCATATCTCAGCCCGGTCTAAATCAGCTCAATACCTTAGCGCGATCGCGCCGCCCCAGCGCTTTGATTCCGTTATTTAAGGGCTGTTGATCGAGTCGTCGGGCATATTTAAAGGTGGCATAAAGATCCTATCCCTGACTCCAGACGACTTAGGCGGTGGGTGGAGAGATCAATCGGGTGGCCCCAATGGTCGGCATCAACTTAGCTCGATAGCCAAGTCGAACACCGATGCCCAGCAGCCCGGTCGGTATGATGAAGGGCATATCCCAGTGGCTTCTCTGCCCAAGGGGGGATACTTTTCGGTATAGTCAACTTTTGGATATCGCGGCGTAGGACCCAGCAAAACCCATGGTTCAAGAACGGACGTTACCCCAATTCCAGGCTCCAGCGGCCCAGATCTCCTCCGAAGAGGGGCTGAGACTCTACGAAGACATGATCCTGGGGCGTTTCTTTGAGGACAAGTGCGCCGAGATGTATTACCGGGGCAAGATGTTCGGCTTTGTGCACCTCTACAACGGCCAGGAAGCGGTCTCTAGCGGGGTGATCAAATCGCTGCGGTCTGACGACTACGTGTGCAGCACCTACCGCGACCACGTCCACGCCCTCAGCGCCGGGGTGCCCGCCAAAAATGTCATGGCCGAGCTATTTGGTAAAGAAACGGGTTGCAGCAAGGGGCGGGGCGGCTCGATGCACCTGT
>JANPIO010000392.1:0-16365 GCA_031425055.1 Phormidium sp. VAR_61_metabat_6 | reverse complement strand
CCACCACCCTCCCCACCCCCGCTCTCCAAGACCCCATGACCGCGCCTATGCTTCAGGTCTCGGGGCTGAACTTTTACTACGGCGAAAGCCACATTCTGCGCGATGTGAGCATGACTATCCCTAAGGGACAAATGGTCTGCCTGATTGGCCGCAACGGCGTGGGCAAGACCACCATGCTCAAAAACATCATGGGGGTACTGCGGCCCCGCACGGGCGAAATTCGCTTTGAGGGGCAGGTGGTGAATAGCTTTCCCCCCGATCGCCGGGCGCGGCTGGGCATTGGCTACGTGCCCCAGGGTCGAGAAGTGATTCCGCGGCTAACGGTGCGGGAGAATCTGCTCATTGGCCAGGAGGCCTTGGGCAGCCGCGGTAAGGCGCAGAAAGAAGTTTCTGAGGAGATCTACGAGCTGTTCCCGGTACTCAAGACCATGCTCGATCGCATGGGGGGTGACCTCAGCGGCGGTCAGCAGCAACAGTTGGCGATCGCCCGCGCCATTATGGGCCAACCCAAACTACTGGTGCTTGACGAACCCACCGAAGGCATTCAGCCATCGATTATTCTCGACATTGAAGCGGCGGTGAAGAAAATTGTGCGTACTACGGGCATTTCGGTGCTGCTGGTAGAGCAGCACCTGCATTTTGTCCGCCAGGCTGACTACTATTACGCCATGCAGCGGGGCGGCATTGTGGCCAACGGCCCCACCAGCGAACTCACCAACGACATCATTCAAGAGTTCCTGGCGGTGTAACGGCTAGACGGGTGAGTGTGCGCTCTAAAACCTTTTAAGCCCCGGCGTGAAGAGACCACTAGCTGCTAGGTGTTGAAACCGTTACTAAATCGGCCTCAACCTCTTGGCGAAGACGAGCCAGGGTCGCTGAGGTCTGGGTGTCGTTGAGCAGGGCGGCCAGGGTGGCGCTGACTCCCTCTGGCCCCCAGGTGCAACCCTGCTCTAGGTAAGTTTTAGCGGCCTGGCCCACAGTGTAAGCTCCGTACCCGGCGGCGCTGGCCTGGGCCGTCATTGCCCCCGCTAGAGCGGCTACCCCCGAGACGCTATCCACCAGGGTGACCAGGGCAGCGGTGGTTTTGCCCGCCCCCAGCAGCCCGCTGCCCAGCTCGCTCAGCAGCAGAGTGCCCGAGCTTTTGAGAATCGCTCGCCACAGCCGCCCCGCTTCGTGGCCCGTGATCGGAAAGCCATAGAGCCGCGCCAGGGTGCGAATCATTACCAGGTCGATTAGCACGCCGCCTAGCAGGTCGAGGCCCGCGATCGGGTTGAGGGCCACAGCGGCGGCTTTGTACTTGGCAAACTGCCAGATGGTTTCGTCGGCGCGATCGCTGTGCAGACGACTGACATGGCCTACCATATCGCCCTCAATCGAGCGGGCGTGGCGCAGGGCATTGAGGGCCACCAGGGCAGAGCCATCCTGGCCCACAATCGCCAATAGCGCTTGGCGCAGCGGCTCAATCTGCGACGGCTGAGGTTCCCACTCGTCGCTGGTGCGACCGTCGGGCCATTCCACCCGCACCTGAAGTGGGGCCGGACTGGCAGCCACCATGACAACCTCTTCTACAGCTAGCTTGGCTTCTGGAGTATCTCGGCCCAGCTCAGCCCGCAGACTATTGAGGGTGTTATATACCGTCTGGCGGTCAATTTCGGGATACAGATCAATTTTGTTGAACACCAGCAGCAGCGGCTTGTGCCCGCGCTGTAGCTCTGCCAAAGCGTCGTACTCAAGCCGGGTAATCTCCCCCGCCACTACGAACAGAATTAAATCGGCCTGGGTAGCTACAGTCTGGGCCATGTCGGCGCGAATATCGCCCCCGACTTCATCTAGGCCAGGGGTATCGACCAGCTCGATCTGCCAGGACAGGTCGCTATCCACCTCAGGCTGCCAGTACACCGACCGAGGCCAGCGGGTGACCCCATGTAGTGGGCCGGTTTCAAGAATACTCTCTCCCACCAGGGCGTTGATCACTGCCGACTTGCCTCGGCTCACCAGGCCAAACACCGCTACCCGCAGGCAGCGCGACTCTAGCTTAGCGCTAAGGGTCTGGAGCTGGCCCAGACTCTGCTTCACGGCCGCCTGGTGGGGGTTGACGCTGCCCTGCACCGCTGTTGAGTAGCGACTAACCGCCTGGCTGAGGGTTTGGCGGGCGCGGGAGAGGAGGGGGGAGGAGGGCATGGGGGAGTGGATGGGTAGGCGGGTGGGAGAGATGGAGAGAGGGTTAGTTGTGGGGTGGGGTGGGTTTGAGAGGGATGGTTTCGGCGATCGCATCGACAGCTATTGTGTCCAGATCGAGGGGGGGAGTGGTGCTGGCGGGGAGCTGGGCGGGGGCGGGCTTGAAAAGGTCGATGCCCTGCTTGGCGAGGGTTTGCAGCAGGCTGAGCTGGCGGTTTTGCTGGATGGTGCTTTGCAGCCGCTGGGCGATCGCATCCCAAGACAGTGCGCTGGTGGGGGTACCGGCTAGGGCGGCTTGCTCAAAGTAGTCAACTAGGCTGAGACCGGCCATGCGGGTGAGGTAGGCGGCGCTGAGCCCCTGTACCAGGCCCCCAGCCACATAGGTGGCGAAGTGGCTCTTGAGCACGGCGGTGAGCACCTGGGTCGAGAGTTCGACCAGGCCCAGCTTGACGGTGAGGCTGGCCAGGGTACCGGCGGCGGTTTTGGCTTCGTTGAGGGTCAGGTTAAAACCGTAGATTTTGCCCAGGTCGAGAATCAGCTGCCCGTTGATGGCGACAGTGGCTAGCAGGTCGAGGGTGGGCACGGGGTTAGCAAAGGCGGTGGCCCCGGCCACCCACTGGAGCTGGTCGATCAGCGGCATAGCGCGATCGCGGCGCAGGCGGTTGAGCTCGGTTTGCACCTGCTGGCGTAGAGCCTGGCTGTGGCGCAGCACCGTAGCGGCGACCAGGGGTGATCGTTCGGCCACCAAGGCGCGATCGAGGGCTGCTTGAAGCCCGGCGATCGCAGGCTCAGGTGTTTCCATGGTTTCGGTAAACGTGTCGTCAGCCTGGTGGCGGCGCACCTTGATGGGGCGAGGGGCGGCGGTGGCGGTGACGACGGGCACAGCGATGGGCAGGGTCGCTGCTCGCTGCTGAAGCTGAGTCAAAATGGTCTGCTGGTCGGCAGCATCGTAGTGGTCGTGCTTGTTAAAGACCAGCACTGCGCCCTGCCCGGCGATCGCGCGCTCCCGCAGCAGGGTGAGGGCGCTGTCAGTGATATCGCCGTCAGTAATCAGCAGCAGACCGTCGTAGTCGCGCCAGTCTGGGCCTAGCGTTTTGGGAGTAGCGGTCAGGGCAACTTCCTCAAAGCTCAGCGGTGGGTCTTCATGGGGTAAATCAACTTGGGGGCTGAGCAGGCTGAGCAGGGTGGTTTTGCCGGTGCGGGGTTCGCCTGCGATCGCCACCCGCAGCGTCGAGCGATCGAGTTCTGCTCCCAGAGCCTGCTGCCCTTGACGATAGGTGGTAAGCGGCGCAGAAACCTGGGCTACCTGACCGGCTAACTCAGCTTCCTGGGCCAGGGTGTCGATCAGGGCCGACAGCGTTGCCAGCTCGATTTCTACCCGAGAGCGATCGACCACGGGGGGTGCAATGGGCTTGGGGGCCGCTGGCGTGGGCACCCCCCGCCGCCACCACCACAGACCTGAGCCCATTGCAATGGCGCTGAGTAACGTCGAGCTATCCAGCGGGTTGATGTGGGTGCTGCCCAGCAGAGCCAAGGTGGCAGAAAGGCCCAGGCCGCCCACCAGCAGCGGTCGTTTCAGCAGTGCTGGCAGGGCCAGATCTGGCTGAAACTTGAGCGGAAACCCACCCTTGCTGGGGTCTGAATTCACCGGCTCTACATCGATGGAATTGGTGGAAATGTCGTCTTTGCCCGTTAACCCTAGCCCCATGGCCCACTGCCTTTGTATAGGTTGCAATTAAGTGATGACGGTACTGTTTGCCGTGCAGTTGCCCCTGTTCTAGCCTTGAATCGCGATCGCTGCCCTCAGCATCGTCAGTCTGCTTTTCCCTGGGGAGCGGCATGCTCTCGCTTTTGTGCCCGCTTTACCATTGTCGCAAAGGGGTTAGCATTCCTCCAGTAGGGTCTTCCTCCCCACGGGGCGTAGATGCCCGCCCAGGGTACCAATGAAGCGGTCGGTGGTAATCCTACTTTGACACTCCCCGTCCTAAAGGAGCGGGGATTCTCAGTTCTAGCCCGCAGCAGCACTAGGCCGCTGCGTATTCACTGAGTTTCCCATTTGCATTTCTGCACGACCTGAAGCCGAGGGAGAACCGAAGCCCTGGGGGCTGTCAAAGACCCCATCCCCGGGAACGTATAGCCCCAGAGGACATGCAAACCCATCCCACTGAGCGATATTCCGAGCCGCGTTCCAATCGCTGTTAGCCTGCCAGCCATCAAAACCCGTGAAGGTGTGACCCCTTCGCTTGCCCAAAATCCCGTTGCGTGAATCTGATTTGCTGGTGTACGGAGTGGGGCGCAGAATTAGTTGCCTGCCCAGCAGCTCCATCTTGTACGCCGTCTTTAGCTGTAGGTCATAGAACGCCCAGCGGTGCCGATTATTGCCAGCATCAGTGCGCTGTTTTTTGGTCTGCCGCATGGTGCCACGGCACCCTGACAGATCCTCCATGACCACATCGGCGTTGTGGTAGTCCGCAAACTGAGAAATTGCCTTGCTGATAGCGTGATTCACTTCGCGCATCCAGCGAGCTTCTCTGTTGTTGAGCCGCTTGAGTGCCCGCTTCTTGCCCGCTCTCTGTAGCTCAGTCCTCAGTGTTTGGAACCGCCTGCGCCGATGCTTGACTTCGCCACCCTTAAAGAAGCGTGACTCTCCTTCAGGCGTAGCGATGACGGCGATGTTGTTCTGCCCACGGTCACACCCCACCCGGTTGGCTGACTTCACCGCAGGAACATCCTGGGTGATACTGCACAGCGCATACCACTGACCCCGGATCTTGGCCAGCTTGAGTGACCCTTTTTCGATAGCCTCATCCCCGACCAATAGCCTGTCTAGCAGCGCTGCATGGTGAGGATGGGCTACGTCTAAGGGCACTCGCTTGATCCCTTTAACCGTAGGAAAGCTGACCGAGTAGGTGCCGCCAACCTTGGCAACATTCCAATTCTGCTTATTGGCCTCGGGTAGCATCAACCGATACCGCTTAACCTGTTTGACAGACTTAGATGTTGCATTTCGGATCACCTGATTAGCCAGGGCCGAAGATAGGTCAGTGACTACTTTTGCAGTCGTGAGTTTGCGCCGCTTAGCCAAGGGCACCTCAAGCAACCGGTTCGCCAGATCGGTGCATTCCGCAGTCGTTTTGGCAAACAAATCGGCTTTGGCCTGGTTTAGGTCAAAGAACGTTAGCTTGAGGGTCATGGTGACTTTTGGCATGGTTCTATTGTGCCACTCATTACCCATATGGGTAAGCTAGTTCAAAGAACGCGACACGGCGCATCCCCGCCCTGAAAATGCGGGGATGCGCCGTCGCTAGTCTTGGTAAACTGGTGTAGCGATCGCTCTGGCAGACTGGCGGCCTATTTTCAGCCCTGAATTGTCCCAAATCTATGCACCCCACCCTGACCCCTGGTACCACCCTTCAGAACCGCTACCGAGTACTGCAAGAGCTGGGTTATGGCGGCTTTGGGCGCACCTATCTAGCTGAAGACCTGGGTCGCTTTAACGAGCGCTGCGCCGTTAAAGAACTCGAACCCCAGCAGGGCGATCAGTTTTCTGACAAGGCGCTCCAGCTGTTTCAGCGCGAAGCCGCCATTCTCTACAGCATTGAGCATCCGCAAATTCCCAAGTTTCAGGCTATTTTTGAGGAAAACCAGCGCCTGTTTCTGGTGCAAGACTATATCGATGGCGTTACCTACCGTGACCTGCTCAACCAGCGCATTCAGCAGGGCATGGCCTTTTCAGAGGCTGAGGTGCGGCAGTTTTTGCAGCAGATTTTGCCGGTGCTGGCCCACATTCACAGCAAGGGCATTATTCACCGCGACATTAGCCCTGACAACGTTATGCAGCGCCGGGCCGACAGCCTGCCGGTGCTAATCGACTTTGGCGTGGTCAAAGAAGTCGTCACCCGTATTCAGCCACCGGGCACCCTGAGCCAGGCCACCTCGGTGGGCAAGCTGGGCTATGCCCCCAGTGAGCAAATGCAGTCGGGCCGGGCCTATCCTAGCAGCGACCTCTATGCCCTAGCGGTCACCGCCATTGTGATGCTCACCGGCAAAGAACCCCAGGATATTTTTGACGACATTAACCTCAGCTGGCATTTGCCCAACACCCTGAGCCCCGGCCTGCTCCAAGTGCTGCGAAAGGCTACCAGCTACCGACCGGGCGATCGCTACCAGTCAGTGAGCGAAATGGCTCAGGCTCTCGGTGCCGGGGGCACATTACCTGGTACTGGGCCGGGTACTGTTGCTGCCGCGTCGCCCCCCTCCCAGGTGCGGACGGTGGCCGTGGGGCGACAGTATCAGCCTACCCAGGTCGGGTCGGCGACCCAAGCGCCCAACTACGCGGCCCCAGTGCCCATTGCTGAGCCCGCCTCGATATGGGAAAACCCCTGGGCCGTGGCCGTGATTGGGGGTGCTTTGGCCCTGTTCGCGGCCTTCGGCGGCTGGACGCTGGTGAGTCTGCTCAACCGCACCCCGGCCCCTACCCCGGTTCCTACCCCTGAGATCACCCTCAACCCCCAGCCCCAGCCCACTGCCGAACCCACCGCTGAGCCCACCCCCGAGACTAGCCCGGTCGAGTACAGCCAAAATTTGTCGATCGCACCGGGGAGCGATCGCACCGTCAGAGGCAGCCTGCGCAGCAATGAAACCATTAACTACCGCCTCAACGCCGCCGCTGGTCAGGTGCTGCTGGCCCGCATGACCGGCGAAGGGGTGTTGATTACGGTGCTCACCCCCGAGGGAGAGCCGGTCGATGGCTCGGCCCAGCGGGTGCTCAACTGGCAGGGCACCCTACCCGTCGATGGCGAATACATCGTGCAGCTGCGCCCGGTGCAGGGCATAGAGCAGAGCGACTACGAGCTAGAGGTGAGCCTCAGCGCCCAGCCCGACCCCGAGGCGACCGCTGAGCCTGAACCCGAACCCAGCGTTGAGCCACCCCCAACGGTGGAGCCTCAGCCCGAGCCTGAGCCAGGGCCAAACCCCGACGCCAACGTGGTTGAGCAGCGGGTGCAAATTCCGCCGGGGCAGACCAGCGTGCAGGTGTCGGGCCAGGTCAACCAAGACCGCTCGCGCCGCTACATCGTCAATGTCCAAGAGGGCCAGGTGTTGGCCCTAGAGCTGCCCAGCGTCAGCGGCCCGGTCACGCTAGATGTGCGCTTCCCCAATGGTGAGCTGATTCCTGATGCGTCGCGGGTGCTGTCGTGGCAGGGGCAGCTGCCCAGCAGCGGCGACTATTTGATTGATGTGTCGTCGCCCCGCCCGTCGAACTATGTGCTGACGATATCGGCAAATTAGGAGTGAGGTTAGAGGTTTGGAGTTTAGGGGGCAGCCTTAGACCTAGAGACCCTAGACCTTATATCTCAATGCTTTCCTTGACTCAGATTTTTTCTAAAGGGGTATATGGTTTCTTTGAATGCGTTGCTGGTGGCCGGTACCGACACCGAAGTGGGTAAAACCGTTCTTACCAGTGCTCTATTGGCCTATTGGCAGCAGCATCGGCCAGACCAGGCCCCGGCGGTGCTGAAGCCGTTTCAGTCGGGGGTGGGCGATCGCGAGCTCTACCAGCGCCTCTTTTTCCCGGACATGAGCCTGGATGCCATTACGTCCCAGTACTTTGATGCACCCCTAGCTCCACCCCTGGCCGCTGCCCTAGAGGGCCGCTCGGTGGATCTCACCCCGGCCTGGCGTGCCCTAGAGACCGCTACCCAGCAACATCCCTGGGTTTTGGTGGAGGGGCTGGGTGGGCTGGGGTCGCCCGTCACCTACGAACTTACCGTGGCCGATCTGGCGGCGGCCTGGCACCTGCCGGTGGTGCTGGTGGTGCCGGTCAAATTGGGGGCGATCGCCCAGGCGATCGCCAATGTGGCCCTGGCTCGGCAAAACGCCATCGACCTGCGAGGCATTGTGCTTAACTGCTCTCAGCCCTGCACCCCTGAGCAGATCGATCAGTGGGCTCCAGCGGGGCTGATCGCCAACCTGGCCCAGACCCCGGTGCTGGGCACGCTGCCCTACCTGTCTACCCCGGAGTCACCGACGGCCCTGGCGGCGGCGGCGGCCAATCTAGAGCTAGAAGTACTCCATCCAGCAACGGCTCCCCACCTAGCAAAAAGCCGCTAGGTTCAATCCCCAGCGGCGGGTAGTAGAGCAGTAGTTCACTGCTTTAAGCGTGCGCTTCACGATGAAATACGGCGGCAATGGCCCCTGTAAGGTCAAGAACAGTTGTTTTAGCGGTCTCAACCGTAATCCCAACTCGATCTTCAGGAAAACAGTCACGACTGCCCTTTTTGCACTCAGCCATGATCGAGATCATGGGGGCTGTAGCGGCGGGAGGTAGAGTCGGCGGTAGCTGAAAAGGCATAGTCAATTCCTATAGTCACCCTGATGTGGTCGTAATTTTAACTAAGTTGGCGATCGCAGGGAGCTATCACTTTAGCCAGCAGCCCAAATTCCGTCACAACATGGGGCGTACTGTGTTTGGTCTGGTGCATACCCTGTTTGACCTGCAAACCTTTATCGCCAACCTGTTTCTGATGCAGGGGGTGACGGAAGTGGCTCAGCAGACCCAGACCGTGCGCGACACCTTTACCCCGACGCAAATTTTGCGATCGCTGCTGGGGGGCTTGCTCGTCGGCTCCCTCGACCCGTTCACCATGGGAGTCTATCGCCGCCTAGAGGGTGCCCTAACCGAAGGCCACAGCCTCACCCCCTACCGCGTCGAAGACCGGGGCAGACGATCCGGCCTTTATTGACCCCGCTGAACTGCCCCGACAAACCTTGCTAGAAGCCTTTGACCAGCGCGATTTTCCTGTCGCTATTGCCTACGAACCTCTGGTGGCTAGTGAAAATGGACAGAGCCCACTGCGGCTGGTGCCCTCGGGGGAGGAACCTGTTGGTCGGCGGGTGTTTTAGGGGGCGTTACGGAAGGGTGGGGAGAAGGGGGTGAGGGGGTAGGAGAGTAGGCGAGATGGGGGGGATGGGGGCGGGTGAGATGGGGGGAGTTAGTCGAAGTCGGTGGGCTGGTTGGGGTTTTTGAGATAGTCAAAGCAGCGCTGAATTTGGTCTGGCCCGGTGCGCCCTAGGGAAAGGGGCGGGATGTCATTGGCACCAAAGAAGTCAACGGCTGGGGTTTCGTAGCTGGGGGTGAGCTGGCCGCCGGTAATTTTGCAGTAAAACACCAGTCTGTAGCTGTGGTGTAGGGCTGGTGGGTGCCCGTGGCGGGGGTGGGCGCGATCGTAGCAGGCTAGTAGACGGGTGGCCCGAGCCGTGAAGCCAGATTCTTCAAAGATTTCGCGCTCAACGGCGTGGCTAGGAGAGTCGCCGATATCGGCCCAGCCGCCGGGCAGCGCCCATAGCCCATCCGATTGCTCCTGCACCAGCAGAATTTTTTGGTTGCGAAATACGACGCCTCTGACATCGACTTTGGGGGTCGCGTGACCCTGGTCTTGCTGCATGAGATTGAGCATAGCGGGCGGATCGGCTTGAATCTGGGCGGCGAGCATGGCAGCAGCGATCGCCTGGATCTGCTCGTAGCGCTCTGTATCAAAGGGATGGTTTTTGTAGTGCAGTCCGGTTTGGGCAATGCCCTGAAGTTGCTGAATCCAGCCTAGCCATGGGGAAGTCATAGGACGCGATCAATCCATCAATTTGAGTCACCTAAATTTTAGGACTCGGCTTTGGGCATGGAACTTGAATTGCCGTAATTTTGGTAGGTTTGTGGCATCCGACAGAGGACAATGGGCGGTGGTGGCAAACATTTATGAGAGCCGGGCCGCAGCGACCACATTTAAGTTGACAACTCTCTTCAGACGGGTTGCATCGCTGCCTAGGATGGGTCTAACCCAACGGGGATCAGGGAAAAACCGGAAACATCTTAGGGAAACTGCTGCGATCGGTGAGTATTTCTACCGCTTCTTCAGTGATTTTGCGGAACTGATAGAGAATTCATAAAACTTTAGTTAATCTTCCTTTGATGGCAAAAAATATGTGTTTCCTCGACCAGTAAACGATAAATCAAGGGATTGACAAGCTACGCCGGGGGTGCGATCGCCGTGTAACATCCAGTTACACAGCTTCTCTGCAATAAAGCCTTAGATTACTTAATAAAATTCTCATGAAGGCGGTGATAGGATTTCCTCAAGTAAGCCATAAGCTTTTCTTACCATTGCTGGTCGCTGTTATCTGGAGAGCCTTAATCATGTCTAATAGCCCTGTTGGAATCAAGCCCGAAACCCGGAATCACAAAGGATTTTTTGTACAAGATGCCGACTACGAACTGGTCAGTATCGAAGCCTCTGGCTGGGCCCTGATCTGTGTGGATGATGCCGTTTGTCACTACGTCGACCCCGACAATCTGCTGATCCAGAATCTTGACGCTTAAGATAACTCCAGGCCAGCTACCTGCCTCAGCCAAGGCAAATTTTGTATCAATCAGTTAATCAGCTTTAGTCTTTTTGGTAGGCTGCTCTAGATTCTTGGAGCAGCCTATTTTTCACGTAAAATCGGGGCTGACCGAGATCGAGGCTCGTTAGCTCAATCTCTCCCAATGTCTCCTTCATTCCAGGCTGATCTATCCTTAACCCTATGAAACAAACGCCTATAACACAACGCATCTCTAGCGTGATTAGCTGGGTACTGGTGGCCGACCTGGGCTTAGTGCTGCTTAGCTTGGGCTGGTTTTTGGTGGCCGTGCTGGGGCGCAGCATGAATGTTGACCTGGGGTTAGACCTTTGGTATTCCCTCTGGAACCCGCTGATTATGCCCGCTCTTAGTGTGCTGATGGCTGGGGCGATCGCCAGCGGCATCGTCGGCTGGGTTGGCCGCCGCTTTAACACCGACCCTTCCTAAAAATACAGGTTCACAGTGTCAGGTTTAGGGTGTGGCCGGTGTGGCCCTGAACCTTAAACCTGATACTCTGCTTACCAAAGCCGCTGGGTGCGCGTATACCACCGCAGCAGCACCCGCGCCAACCGTTCGCTGTGGTGGCGCACCGTCAGATCTTCGCTCTCTTCCATGACGTTGGCGGCGATAATGCGGCGGCCCGAGTCGAGAATGGCGGCGCGATCGAGCAGCACCGGCCCCACCCCCGCCCTGGCGTAGTGGCTGATTACCGCATCGGAGGGCATCACCTTTTGCACCAGCACCGCATCAAATAGGTAACAGCCGCAGGCCGAGTCGATCGCCCGAATGTGGTCAGACACCGAAAAACCATCGGTTTCGCCCGGCTCGGTCATGATGTTGCAAATATAGATACGAGGCACCTGCCGAGCCGCGATCGCCTTCACCAGATCGGGCACCAGCAGGTTAGGAATAATGCTGGTGTAAAGACTGCCGGGGCCAATCACAATGTAGTCGGCCTCTTCAATCGCCTTGACCGCCTTGGCTAGCGCCGGGGGGTTGGGCGGCAGACAGCCAATGTGCACAATTCGGCCCCGCGCCTCGGTAATTTTTGACTCGCCCACAATCCGGCGACCGTCCTCCAGCTCGGCCCACAGTTGCACATCCACCGAGGTTGAGGGCAGCACCTGGCCCTGCACCGCCAGCACCTTAGAACTGGCCGCGATCGCCTGCTCCAGATCCCCCGTAATCTCGTTCATGGCGGTCAAAAACAGGTTGCCAAAGCTGTGGCCCACCAGGCCGCTGCCCGACTCAAACCGATACTGAAACAGCTCCGTCAGCAGCTTTTCTTCGTCCGCTAGGGCGGCTAGGCAGTTGCGAATATCCCCCGGTGGCAGTACCCCCATCTCGCGCCGCAGTCGCCCCGACGAGCCGCCATCATCTGCCACTGTCACAATGGCCGTAATGTTTGAGCTGTAGCGCTTCATGCCCCGCAGCAGGTTAGATAGCCCGGTGCCGCCGCCCACCACCACAATCTTTGGCCCCCGCGACAGCCGCCGCTGGGCCAGCAGGGCGTCGAGCAGATCCTCCGCATTCCCCGGAATCAGCACATCGGTGATGGCCCCTACGGTGCGGCTCTGGCCCCAAAAGATCAACCCTAGCCCTAGCAAGATGCCCAGGGGGCCGCTGACGTAGTTGGGCACGTGGGTCGTAAAGGCCCGCAGCGCCGCCCCGAGGAGCCGCCCCGTATAAAATACCGGCGTCAGCTTGAGCCAGATCATGCCGCCGACCCCGACCAGCAGCACCCCAGCCATGCTGAGTAACAGCCAGCGCTTGACCAGCAGCCCCGGAGCCAGCCACCACATCAGCCGATTAACCCGCCGCGGCGGGGCCAGGGTTAGTGTCTCTCGTCTGACCCGACGAAACAGCCGAGTCAGGGCCATATAAAAAGGTTTTAAGAACATGAAAGGAGGTCGATAGCGATCTGACCAACCTGAGCGGCGGTTTGCAACGGACAGTAAAGCTGTGGGCGATCAGGCTGTCGTACTCAGCCCAAATACCTATCCCAGGCGACTTCCCAGTAGGTGGGTGAAATTTGCCTAGGTGTTTCAAACAGCCTTTAATAGGATGAGCACCAGCGCCTTCGATTTTAGCGGCTATTTGATAGAGTCAAGGCATGGATATGCCCAGGGACCTATTAATGGTTGGTAAACCTAACCGCTTGGCCCGACAAACCTAGGCAGCCAGACCGTCGAGCAGACACGGGTATTCCCATCGGTAAGGTCTATGGCCGATCTCCACAATTCCAGCACTGCCCCAGGGCAATTCAGCGTCCCTGTGTCCCCTCGCGCTGCCCAGCCCGGTGCAGACGGCTGCGGCGACGAGATTCTGCTAGAGCTCAAGGGCATCTCGAAGCAGTTTGGCGACAATCAGGTGCTCGACAATGTCGATCTCACGCTGTACCGAGGCGAGGCGGTGGCGATCATTGGCCCCTCAGGTACCGGAAAATCGACAATTTTAAGAATCATTGCCGGGTTGCTTGCCCCTGACGAAGGCGAGATCTATGTGCAGGGCAACCGGCGGGATGGGCTAATCGAAGATTCACCAGATCCCGTGGGCATTGGTATGGTGTTTCAGCAAGCGGCACTGTTTGACTCTCTTTCGGTAGCTGAGAATGTGGGGTTCTTGCTTTATCAGCACTCTCGACTGCCCGCCCACCAGATTCGCCAGATTGTCGATGACGTGCTCGATATGGTGGGGCTGCCGGGTACGGGCAACCGCTACCCAGCAGAGCTGTCGGGGGGCATGCGCAAGCGGGTGAGCTTTGCTCGGGCGATTGTCTCCAACCCTGAAAACCCTCAGGATCGACCGGCACTGCTGCTCTACGATGAACCTACGGCCGGCCTCGACCCGATCGCCTCCACGGTGATCGAAGATTTGATTCGCGCCATTCAGCGCAACAACGGGTGCAGCTCATACCTGATCGTCACCCACCAGGACAGTACTATTCGGCGCACCGCCGATCGGGTGATTTTTTTGCACCGAGGCAAGATTCAATGGCAGGGGGCGGTCGCCGCCGTCGATGAAACCGATAATCCCTTTGTGCGACAGTTCTTTAGCGGCCGAGTCGAGGGGCCAATTCAGATGGTGCAGTAGGCCTAGACCGGCCAGCGCCATGGTCAACCTGGCTCAGGCAGAGCTAATTCGGTAGAGAATGGAATTGTGAGTAAGCCGTTGAGCGGTTGAGTTAAGAGGCACCATGCGGGCAAGGGCAATTCGAGAAGGATCGGTGGGGCTGTTAATTCTCATAGCGGTGGGGTTGTTTGCCGGTCTGGTGCTGTGGCTGCGGGGTCTAAAACCGGGCAGCCAGACCTACCGAGCCACCATTGTGTTTGACAACACCTTGGGCATGCAGGAGGGCACCAGCGTGCGCTACCGGGGAGTGCCTGTGGGGCAGGTGTTAAGCATTATGCCCACCGCCAATGCTGTAGATGTGGCGGTGGAAATTGGCAGCAGCGAGCTGCGTATTCCCCGCGATGCCGTGGTTATGGTCAACCAGTCAGGACTGATTGGCGACACCACTATCGATATTACTCCCCAGCGGCGGCTGAGCGATCAAGAGCTCGTTGTCGACCCGAGGGGGGAGAGCTGCCCCGGACAGACGATTATCTGTGATGGCGATCGCCTCAGCGGTCAGGTGGGAGCTAGCTACGAGTCATTGATTCTCTCGATCGAAGGACTTGCCAATGCCTTTGCCGATCCCGAGCTGATTGCCGACCTCAAAACCACCCTTGACAACGCCACCACCCTGACCGAGAGCGCTAGCCTGCTGTCAACGGAGCTAATTGTCCTGTCGCGGCAGCTGCAGACTGACCTGAGGCCGCTGATGGCTTCAGCCAACCGGGCTACCGACAATGTCAGCAGTGCCGCCGCCCAGTTTGAGATCACCGGCGCTGAGCTCAACCGTTTGGTGGTTACTAACCGGGGCACCCTGGTCAATACCCTCAATAATCTCGATCGCAGCGCCACCCAAATCCAGTCCATTACCACTACCCTCGGTCCGGCCTTTCAGGATGGCCAATTTATTGCCAACCTTGATCGCCTCTCCGCCGATGCCGCCGTGGCTGCCGCCGATATTCGCTCGATCACGAGCACCTTCAACAGCGCCGAAAACCTGGTCATGCTCCAGCAAACCCTAGACTCGGCCCGCAGCGTCTTTCAAAGCGCCCATAAGGTGATGGCCGACGTGGATGAGCTGACCGGCGACCCGGTTCTGCGCCGCAACCTGCGCGATTTGATCAACGGGCTCAGCGGTCTGGTGTCGCTGACCAACCAGCTAGAGCAGGCCAGTCAGGTAGCTGGGTCGCTCACCCCCGCTGCTGGTGCCCAGGTTGAGCGGGTCACCTTTACCCCCATACCGGCTCCGCCAGCTCCAGCAAGCGGTGGTCCTGCCCCGGTGACCATTACTCACCAGGGGCAGACCTATCGGCTTGACGTGCATTCAATTCAGCCCCGCTAGAATCATTTTTGCCCCAACCCCTATGACCCAGGCCAATACATCCCTAGACACCAACGATTTCTTTCAGTTTGAGGCCGACTTTGTTGAGTCGCTGCGCTGTATTCCCATGCAGGTGCGCCTCAAGCTCGACACCTGTGGCGTCAAGCTCAAGCTGGAGCACTGGCATCGGTTTAGCGAGGCCGATCGCGATCGCCTCACCCAGCTCCAGTGCAGCGATCGCGACTCCACGGTGGCCTACGCCGCCTACGTGCAGGCCCTGGTGCATCGCGTTCAGGGCACCCCGGCCTCAACTCTGGCCATTGATCCTCACCCTCCCTGGCAAAATGAGGCGGTCATCCCTGAAGATGTACAGGCGCAGGCCCAGATAGTGGGGGCTGAAATTGGGCTGGAGCAGTGGCGATCGCTGCGTCCTCTGCAACGCTTTGCCCTGATCAAGCTCAGCCGACCCAGCCACGAAAACCGCAATTTTTATCCTGCCCTGGCGGAATTTGGGCTAGTGTCTCAGTAGCAACCGGGGGGAGGCAGACTTAGGCTTCCCACGGTAGTTACGATATAGCCCTCACTCCCTAGGCTCATGGTCATCCTGCAAACCAGCCCCACGGTTCCGACTCACGATCAGCTCCAGGCTACGCGGCAGCGCATTGACGCCTACATACAAACGATTGCCACCCAGCCCGACCGGCGCGATGGCGCTTTTCCCTACTACCTGTTTCATGGCGCAGACACCCCGATTAGGGGCACCGTCTTGATGTTCCATGGGTTTAGTGCCAAACCCCACCAGATGTCGCGCCTGGCCGACTATCTGTTTCGCCATGGCTTCAACGTTTACCAGGCCACGCTGGCGGGCCATGCCTATGTCAATCCCGACCAAAATTGGCCCCAGGTTGACCTCAAGCCCGAAATTTTGATTCCCCTGCGGGAAAAAGTTAATGCCGACCCGGTACTACAACATTTTCTCACCAACCTGGCGGCCTCTGGCGAGGGTGCCACCACCCCGACCCCTGTCCAAATGGTGGGGCTGATGGCCCGCCTCAGCAAGCTAGAACCCCGCCTGCTGGATATTATTGCGGCGATCGAGCGCGAAAATGACCCCGACTTTGACCGTTATTTTGTGTCGTCTCACCTGACCTACCTCAGCGATGCCCAGGCTCGCCTGGCCGAGCTAGAGGCGCTGCCTGGCCCCATCTACACAGTGGGCCTATCGGTTGGTGGGGCCGTGGCCCTGGCTCTGGGAGCCAAAAACCCCCAGCGAGTCGCCAAAGTGGTGGCTTTTGCGCCGCTGCTAGAGGTGTATGGCGGAGAAACCCGCGAGCGCTACATCAACCTGGCTGGCCCATTGG
>JANPIO010000391.1:0-28723 GCA_031425055.1 Phormidium sp. VAR_61_metabat_6 | reverse complement strand
AAAGTGAGCATCAATTATCTTTTCTCGAAAATCAAGTGAATAGGCTTTCATTTTGCCCCCCTACCGGAAACGCGATAGTGTAGCGCCGTTCTGCATTTCCTCTGCTTTGATCGTACCTCGCCCATCTAGGATCCGCTATATGTACAGTAGAAACTCGGGTAATTCAGCAGGCGTTATATTTGAATTTGCACGACTTTGAAGATGGTGTACAACTGGCCTGTGCCGTGATCGAGGGCCTTGATGCGGTAGTTACTCGCGATGTTAACGATTTTCAGAACGTAAATTTCACCGTGTTATCAACCGCCCGTATAGTTGACCAATTTACGCTAGCAGAATGACGATATACAGCAGTTTTCAACCTGAATTCCACCTTGGGAATGGGGCAGGACTTGACATAGTTTGCTACGCTTTGGGCGCTGCGAATGCACAGGTAAGATGACCGCCAACTACATCATGGCCCTGGATCTGGGCACCACCGGCAACCGAGCGATCATCTTTGACCGGGAGGGGGCAGTTGCCGGGCAGGCCTACCGCGAGCTTACCCAGTATTACCCGCAGCCCGGCTGGGTTGAGCACGACGCCCGCGAAATCTGGGATGCGATCGCCTGGGCCATGGAGTCGGCCCTTGCCAAAGCTAGACTCAAGCCCACCGATATTGCTGCTATTGGCCTCACGGTGCAGCGTGAAACCTGCCTGCTGTGGGATAGCCGCACGGGTCGCCCCCTCGCCAATGCGATCGTCTGGCAAGATCGCCGCACGGCACCGCTGTGCAACCAGCTGCGGGACGCAGGGAAGGCCCAGGATATTTACGATCGTACCGGCCTAGTGCTCGACGCCTACTTCTCTGCTACTAAGCTAGCCTGGCTGCTAGAGCAGGCCCAGAAAGAGGTGGATCCGCCGGTTGATTTTGACCAGGTGCTCGCAGGCACGATCGATAGCTGGGTGCTGTGGAACCTCACCGGACGGCAGGTGCACGCCACCGATCACAGCAACGCCAGCCGCACCATGCTGCTCAACCTGGCCAGCGGCCAGTGGGACGACACACTACTGGAGCTATTTGGCATTCCGCCCCACATCATGCCTGCAATTCAGCCCAGCGTGGGGGTGTTTGGCTATACAGATGCGACTGTTTGGGGTGCCGAAATTCCGATCGCGGCGATTTTTGGCGACCAGCAGGCGGCGCTCTATGGCCACGGCTGCGATCGCCCCGGCCTGCTCAAGTGCACCTACGGCACCGGCGCGTTTTTGGTCTCGCACACGGGGGATGACGTGGCGCGATCGCAGCACCAATTGCTCTCCACCGTGGCCTGGTCTGAGGCCACCCTCGATCCGCTGCGGCCCCATCTCGGCTATGCGATCGAGGGCAGCATGTTTACCGCCGGGGCCTGCATTCAGTGGCTGCGCGATGGGCTGCAAATTATCTCTAGTGCGGCGGAGACCGAAATTCTCGCCCGCAATGCCCGCAACAACGGCGGCGTCTACTTTGTACCCGCCCTCAGCGGCCTCGGTGCCCCCCATTGGGACATGAGCGCTCGGGGTGCCTTCCTGGGCCTGACTCGCGGTACCCAGCGAGAGCACATGGTGCGGGCGGTGCTAGAGGCGATCGCCTACGAGGTCAAAGAAGTCGTCGATGCGGTCAACCAGGATGCCGGTACCCCCATTCGTCAGCTCAAGGTCGACGGCGGGGCCTGCAACAACGACTTTCTCATGCAGTTTCAGGCCGACGTGCTTGGCATTCCCGTTGAGCGACCCCAGATGCTCGATGTCACCGCCCAAGGAGCTGCCTTTGCAGCGGGCCTAGCGGTTGGCTTTTGGGATGACTACCGCACTCTCGTGGAGAGCCGTGCGATCGATCGCGTGTTTGAACCCGGCACTGGTCAGAGCGAAGCTCAAGAAAACTTTGCCCTGTGGATGAGGGCCGTCGAGCGGGCCAAGGGCTGGGCTGGCTAGGCTGCCGAGGGTGACGAAAGACTCGCGTTGGAGCAGGCCATTCGCGACTGTCTGTAACGGCTTGCCCATCCCTAGCGTGGCGTAAACTGATAAATAGTTCTTTTAGGCCTTGGTGCTATGCCCAAGACTCTCCTAACCCTCTTGCGTCAGCTCTACGACGAAGATTTTGTCGGCTGGGTAGAGGCTACTGTCACTTGTCTCAGGGAAAGAGACACCGAACGGCTCGACTGGGAGGGACTGATAGAGGAGATTGAAGACTTGGGTAAATCATCGAAGCGGGAGCTAGAGAGCCGCCTGAGTGTTTTACTGGTTCACTTGCTCAAACGCTACCCCTCACTCTCCACTGCCCCATGAAGATCCTGCTCGTTGACGACGAAGTAGAACTCGCCGACCCGCTGAGTCGCTTGCTCAATCGGGAAGGGTATGAGGTGGATGTGGCCACCACCGGAGAAACGGGCTGTGACCTGGCTGGCCAAGGCGGCTACGACCTACTCATTCTCGACTGGATGCTGCCGGGGCTGAGCGGGCTAGAGATTTGTCGGCAGGTGCGATCGCGCCAAGACAGCACCCCTGTGCTCTTTCTCACGGCCAAAGACACCCTCAACGATCGCGTCGATGGTCTCGATGCTGGGGCCGACGACTATTTGGTCAAACCCTTTGAGCTGCGCGAACTGCTGGCGCGGGTGCGGGCACTGCTGCGGCGATCGCCCAACCTCGAAGTATCTATCCCACCCCGCCTCACCTACGGCGATCTCACCCTCGACGAAGCCAACCAGCTCGCCCACCGCCAGGGGCAACCCGCCGAACTCTCCGAAAAAGAAACCCGCCTGCTGGCCTACCTGCTGCGCCACCCAAACCAGGTGCTTACCCACGAACAGATTTACCAAAGCGTTTGGGATGACCAAGACGCCCCCAGCAGCAACGTGGTCGCCGCCCAAATGCGCCTATTGCGCCGCAAAATTGAGCCCAAAGGCACTGCGCCAATTATTCACACCGTCTACGGCAAAGGCTATCGGTTGGGTGGGTAAGTTTTGAATTTTGAATTAGTGAACTCAAAATTTAGAATTCAAAATTCAAAGCTTTTCAAAATCTCGATCCTGGCTGCTGCAAGAACTCTGCCTCTTCTGGGGTCGTTTCTCGGCCCAAAATCTCGTTGCGGTGGGGGAACCTACCAAACCGCTGGATCACGTTCCGGTGCCGCACTGCATAGTCTAGGGAATTCTCAAATTCAGGGTGGGTGGCATGGAGCGATCGCACCAACTCCACCGAGCGCTCCTGATCGACCAGATTTTCGCTGTGCTCCAGCGGTAGATAAAAAAAGATCCGCTCTACCGGCAAAACCTGCTGGTCGTAGCCCTGGGCCAGGGCATAGTTGGTGGCGTCTCGGGCAGCGCGATCGCTGGCAAAACTGCGCGCCTCGCCCCGAAACAGGTTGCGCGGAAATTGATCGAGCAGGATTACCAGGGCCAGGCACGATCGCGGTTCCTGTCGCCATATCGCCAGAGCGCCATCTGAAGCCTGCCCATAGTCAGTCAAAAACCGCCGCCGAATGGTGTCGTCAAACGCTGGGTCTTTCTTGAACCAGACCTGGCGCTGCTGGCCATACTCGCTACCGGGATCCTCTGGGTCGCCAAACCAGAACCGCAGAATCTCTTGCCAACGCTCCATCTACTCACCTACTCCAGCACTAGCGGATCCAGGGCGTAGTCTTCCCATGTCTGGTGCGATCGCTCCGAAATGTAGGGCGTCACAATAAATTTAGGCACCTCATCCTGGGTGACATCAATGCGCACAAAGGAGTAAGGCCGCCGTCGCTCGGCTTTGTGGCCGGTTAAGCCCTTATACAACTGCGATTTTGCCACCAGCTTAAACTCCGTTTGCCCATCCGGGTCGGCCCCCAGGGGTTCATAGAGCATGGTGCCTTCCGGGCGCTGTCGCCGCAGGCTCAAACCGCTGCCGCCGCAGACCAAGTAGTTCATGTGGCTGTCGGCGTAGCCCGTGGCCTCGGTTTTGAGATATTCAAAGCAGTGGGCGTGGCCGTTGAGCACTAGGTTGACCGGGGGGCGATCGGGGCCGATTTCAGGCACCGCTGCTGCCACCTGATCGAGCACCCAGCGCAGGTTTTGGCGAATGGCCATCGTCTGCCCCTGGCCCCATTTAGTGTTCTCCGTCACGTAGGGCGGGTGGTGAAAGAACAGAATGCGTCCCCGCACGGCCTTATCCTGCCAGGAGGCAATCAGTCCGTCCCGCAGCCACAGCAGCTGCTCGGTATCGACCAGCGTGGTGGGTCGGGGGTGCACCTGCTTTTCGATATCGAGCAGCATTTCCTCCATCTGCTCCAGCTTGGCTTGCAGGTCGTCTAAACGCTCCTGGGCGTGGGGATCGGTGCGTTGTAGATGCATGGCTTCGTCGCGCACCTGCTGCTGCTGGCGCTGAATCGCATCTCGCTGGGCCAGCAACCGGCCTCGATAGGCCGCATTTGAAGCTCGCTGGGGCGACAGGGCCGGGTCGTTAAAGGTGCTGCTATCGAGGGCAAAAAAGTCGATGCCGCCGTAGCGAAAGGTGTAGTAGCGATTGGGCAACCGGGTAAACTGCCCCGGCTGGTAGCGCAGCCCCAGGGTGTTTTCGCCCCAGGGGCCATAGTGGCGATCGAGGTGAGCGGCTAGATCCGCATCCGACAGCCTTCGTAAGTAATCTAAAAAAGCGCGGGCATAGGCATCGCCGATGCCAGAACCGTGCCAGCTCACGTTGGGGTTCAGGTTAAGCCTCAGCAGCTTGCGCACGGGCCGAGACAGCTGCACCAAAATGCTGTAGAGCCGGGGCAAGTTGTAGTAGTCGTGGTTGCCGGGCACCGCCAAAAACGGAAAGCGAAACAGCATCTCGTCGAAGGCGATGCGATCGGGGCGATCGCCCCCTACTAGCCATTCTCGGTAGGGCTTGATGAAATTTTCTGGATATTGCTCGCTAGAGCCCACCTGGTACACCACATCGCCCGTGTGCAGCAAAAAGCGGCAGTCTTGCAGGTGGGGCAGCATCTGCTCGGCAATGCGCCGCTGGGGGTGATGGTCAGGATGAGGGCCAGAGCCACTATCGCCAATCACTAAAAACGAAAACGCTTTATCGTCGCTGTGACCATCCTCCAAAATTAGCCGGGTCTGGTCGATGCGGCGCTGCATTAACAGTGGGTGCTGCCAGCAGACCCGCTCCTTCATTTTGGCGACTTTGGTCAAAATGGGCGAGTCAAGAATGGAAGCCATGGGTCTGGGAGTGAGTTTGCGTGGCGATCAAAAGCTGGCCCAAAGCGAAAGGCCCTAGCTTAGGGTAATCTGTGTTTCCCCAAATTGCCGAACCTCCTAGGCAGCAGCGGGAGCAATCTGGCCCGGCCAGGCTAAGCTAAATCCATTCCAGGTAGAGCGAGCCGGTGACGAGATAGACGCTCTCCTCCACAAAAAATGACGGTTATCCCCTCTGAACCACGGCGCAACCTTTGAGCACCCATGCCCCTCGACTCTATTCATAACGTCATTCACCAGTTTGAACAGCAGCCCCGCTGGCACAGCCGGGGCCTGTTTCGCCAGGTGCTCAACAGTTGGGCTGCTGTCGTGGGCGACGGGGTAGCCCGCCAGGCCGCCCCCGTGCGGCTCGATCAAGACGTGCTGCACGTGGCGGTAGTCAACCCGATGTGGGCCCAAACCCTGACCCTAGAGCGGCGGCGGATTCTAGCCAAGCTCAACGATCGCCTCCATCTCAACCTCAGCGACATTCGCTTTTCGAGTGGCGACTGGTATCGGCAAAATAAGTCCGGTAAAACCACTGCGGCTCCAGCCGCCTCAGAGCTCCCTGAATGGCTGCGGCAGCACCCCAGCTATGAGCCTCGCGCCATCCCGCGATCGCGCCAACGCCCCGAAACAGCCGAAGAAAGCTTTGAGCGTTGGGCAGGCCTAACTCAACAGCTAGCGGCCCAGCAGCCCCTCTGCCCCCAGTGTCAGTGCCACTGCCCCACGGGGGAACTCAAGCGTTGGGGACGGTGTAGCATCTGCGCCGTCAAAGGGCTCAAAGGCCCAGTTGGGCGGCATTCTGTATGACGGGCTTAACTCCAAATACTTGAGCAAAGCTGCTCACAACCACTGGCCGCACCGCCTCCACCGTAATGCCGGGGCAAAACTGGGCCAGGCTGCCCACCGATTTGTCGGCAATGCCGCAGGGCACAATCGGCTGGAATCCTGCTAAATCAGGGCAGACATTGAGCGCAAAGCCGTGCATGGTCACCCAGCGGCTTACCTTGATGCCGATCGCCGCCAGCTTGGTGTTGCCCACCCACACTCCGGTTAGTCCGGCCTGTCGCCCGGCGCTGACCCCAAACTGGGCCAGAGTTTGAATCAGCACTTCCTCTAGCTGGCGCAGATACCAGTGCAAATCGGGCTGGTGCCGCTTCAGGTTGAGAATCGGGTAGCCCACCAGCTGACCAGAGCAGTGATGGGTGACCTCACCCCCCCGCTCAGTGCGAAACAGAGGATAAGGCAATTCCTCAGCCGGGAGCTTGAGGTGATCTAGGGTTGAACCCTGGCCCAAGGTATAGACACCGGGATGCTCGACCAAAAGCAGGCGATCGGGCTGGGGCTGCTCGCGGTGACGTTGTACCAGCGTCTTTTGCAGCGTCCAAGCGGTGGCAAAGGGCATGACCCCCAGCTCGTAAATATCGCAACGGGGCGTTGATTCTCCGTGGTTTTGCTCCATTCTTGTCAAGCGTAAATCAGCGGAAATAGTCTAATTTTTAGGGTTTTGCAATCAAGAATTATCAACCCATGCAAAGGATTCTAACGGACGTTGTTGTGCAGAATACAAGGTGTTAGGGTGAAACCAAGCCGACGTATCAAGGAGTCCGCTTTATGAAGCTGGTAATCCATGGCAGAAATATTGAGATCACAGACGCGATTCGGGAGCATGTAGAGCAAAAAATCCTCAAGGCGGTGAGCCACTTCAAACACCTAACCAACGAGGTCGATGTCCATCTATCCGTAGCCAAAAACCCCAGGATTGGGGCCAATCAGGCCGCTGAAGTTACCCTATTCGTAGACGGAGCCGTTGTTAGAGCCGAAGAAAGCAGCGAAAATCTCTACGCCAGCATCGACCTGGTCGCTGACAAAATTAGCCGCCAGCTGCGCAAGTTCAAAGAAAAGCGCAACACCCGCATGCAGGGCAATCTGGGCAAAACCACCGAGGCTTACCTCAACGAAGCGCCTCTGACCGATGTCAGCCAAGTGCTAAGCACCAGTGAGCCCCAGCTCCCTGAAGAGGTGATTCGCACCAAGTACTTCGCGATGTCGCCCATGTCTGTGACAGATGCCCTAGAGCAGCTCTCGGTCATCGACCACGATTTCTATATGTTTCTCAACGCGGAAACCAACGAAATCAACGTGATTTACGAGCGGAACCACGGTGGCTACGGGTTGATTCAGCCCCGCAAGCCCAGCTCAAACGGTCACCAAAACGGGCATAAAGCTCAGCAGTCTACTGAAGCCACTGTCCACAACTAGCCCTGTGTGAATCACATGCCAACCAAAAGCCCCAGACTCTTTTTGAAATCTGGGGCTTTCGTCATGGATAAACCCTAGGGTTTTGAGTAAGCCGTTTCAGGTGGCTATCTGACCGCAGAAAATTCTCAGCTTTGTCTGCTAGCAGTTTTGCTAAGCAGGGGAGCCGCTCAGGAGCGGTTCTACGCCGCCCTTGGCATCTAGGGCAAAGAGGTCGTCGCAGCCGCCCACGTGGTGGTCATTGATGAAAATCTGGGGGAGCGATCGCCGCCCATCAGCCCGCTGAGACATTTCGCGGCGGGCCGCTTCATCACCATCGATAGCGTATTCGGTGTATTCAATACCTTTTTGGTCGAGCAGTCCTTTCGCGCGAATGCAAAAGGGGCAGCTTCTCCAGGTGTAAATTTCGACGTTAGGGGTCATGGCGCACCTCCAGGGGCGATATTTAAGGTTCTTTACATATATTTTAGTCTTTTCGGCCCTGCCGCTACGTCAACAGTTCGATAGGCATCTCCCTTACCCACTCCCCTTCAGCGCATGGGCGATCGCATCTACCACCCGCGACACCTCCACAATTTCGAGCCCGTCAACTTTTACCGACTGGCCCTTGGGCACGATTGCCCGCTTAAAGCCCAGCTTCGCCGCCTCCTTCAGCCGCAGCTCTAGCTGAGAGATAGGTCGCACCTGCCCGCCCAGGCCCACTTCGCCAATGAGAACGAGTTCTGGATCGACGAGGCGATCGCGAAAGCTGGCCACCACCGAGATCGCAATGCCCAAATCCGCCGCCGGTTCCCCCACCGCCAGCCCCCCCGACGAGGCCACGTAGGCATCCAGCTTTGACAGGGGAATGCCCACCCGCTTCTCCAGCACCGCCAAAATTTGCAGCAGCCGGTTGTACTCCACCCCCGTGGTTGAGCGCCGGGGCGAGCTGTAGCTGGTGGGGCTGACCAGCGATTGTAGCTCTACCACCAGGGGCCGGGTGCCCTCGCAGGCAACGATGGTGGCAATGCCCGGTACCTGCTCATCGCGATTGCCGAGGAAAAGGGCCGAGGGGTTGCTGATCTCCGCCAGGCCGCGATCGACCATTTCAAATACCCCCAGTTCGTGGGTGGCCCCAAATCGATTTTTGACTGACCGCAGCAGGCGGTGGCTGGCAAAGCGATCGCCCTCAAAGTACAGCACCGTATCGACTAGGTGTTCGAGGACTTTGGGGCCGGCGATCGCCCCCTCCTTGGTCACGTGCCCCACGATAAACAGCGAAATATTCGCCCGCTTCGCCAGCTGCATCAGCGCCGACGTACATTCCCGCACCTGCGACACCGACCCCGGTGCCGACGTCAGCGCCGCGTAGTACAACGCCTGAATACTGTCAATAATCGCCACCGTCGGCTTCAGCGACTCCAACTCCATCAAAATCGTTTCTAAGTCGATCTCCGGTAGCAAAAACAGCTGCGAATCCACTACCTCCACCCCAGCCGGCTCAAACTCTTCCTCCGCCTCTTCTCCCTCTTCCCTCTTCCCTCTTCCCTTTTTGCCTTTAGAATTCTCCCCCTCACCCCCCACTCCCTCACTCCCCACCGGCCCCAATCGCTGCCACCGCAGCTTCACCTGCTGGCCCGACTCCTCCGCGCACACGTATAGCACCCGCTGCCGCGTCGCTAGCTGGTTCGCCACCTGAAGCAGCAGGGTAGATTTGCCAATGCCAGGGTCACCCCCCAGCAGCACCAGGGATCCTGGCACAATGCCGCCGCCCAGCACTCGGTCAAGCTCCCCATAGCCCGAAGGCAGACGCGCCTGGGGATGGTCTTGAATCTGGTTTAGGGTCATGGCCAAGCGTGGCTGACTGACCTTAGCCGTTGTCGATCCACCCCGACTGCGCCCCAGAGCAGAGGCCCGAGCGGTCGTCTCCTTAGCGGGCTGAGCCTGCTCCACCAGAGCATTCCAGCTGTTGCACACGGGGCAGCGGCCAAAGTACTGGGGCGACTCAGCTCCGCATTCGTTGCAGACAAAAATTGAACGAGATTTAGCCATCACTACCCCTGCCCCGCCGATTATTCAGGGCGATACTTGGCTTTAAACCGTGGCCGCTAATGCGCAATAAACCTTAAAAAAGCCTGAAGCACAGATGTTCTAAGCATGCGGCGTGAATCAATACACATAGGATAATCAAATCAAACGTCGTAAGACCTGCTCCGGCAGCGCTTTAGGGGACTGCTTTGGCGGTGTCTATGGTTGTTTCGCTCAATCGACTAATTAGCTTTCAAAAGTTAATCATTAAACGTTGCGATTGTTTATAGAATATGACGTTATGTAGGGAGCCTTGAAAGCCTTGGAAAACAACAAAGAAAAAATTCTAGTGGTCGACGATGAGGCCAGCATTCGGCGAATTCTCGAAACTCGCCTATCGATGATTGGCTATGACGTCGTCACCGCCGCCGATGGCGAAGAGGCCCTAGAAACCTTTCGCAACGCCGCTCCTGACCTGGTCGTGCTCGATGTGATGATGCCTAAGCTCGACGGCTATGGCGTCTGCCAAGAGCTCCGCAAAGAGTCTGATATTCCTATTATTATGCTTACCGCTCTGGGTGACGTGGCCGATCGCATCACCGGCCTAGAGCTAGGGGCCGACGATTACGTTGTCAAACCCTTCTCACCTAAAGAGCTAGAGGCCCGCATTCGCTCCGTGCTGCGCCGGGTCGATAAAACCGGCATGACCGGCATTCCCAGCTCCGGCGTCATCTCTGTCAACACCATTCGCATCGACACCAACAAGCGTCAGGTGTATAAGGGCGACGAGCGCATTCGCCTTACCGGCATGGAGTTTAGCCTGCTCGAACTGCTGGTCAGCCGCTCTGGCGAGCCATTCTCGCGCTCCGAAATTTTGCAGGAAGTATGGGGCTACACCCCCGAGCGTCACGTCGATACCCGCGTAGTCGATGTGCATATTTCTCGCCTGCGGGCCAAGCTCGAAGACGACCCTAGCAACCCAGAGCTGATTCTCACGGCTCGGGGTACCGGCTACCTGTTTCAGCGCATAGTGGAACCCGGCGAAGAATAGTCGGTAGGGTAGTCTGCTAGAATTTGCTCAGGTTTTTAACAGATTTAGCAGATGGGTTTTAACCGGGCACGCATTGCCATTGATGCCATGGGGGGAGACTTCGCCCCAGGCGAGATCGTTGCAGGTGCCATTCGCGCCAAGGCTGAGCTAGATGTCGATGTCGCCCTAGTCGGCGATGTCGACCAAATCAAGGCATCCACGGCTAGTCCGGAGCAGCTGGTGGGCATTGAGCTGGTGCCTGCCGAGGGCAGCATCGAAATGCACGAAGAGCCCCTGAGCGCCCTGCGCAAGAAACCCCAGGCCTCCATCAACGTGGCGATGGACTTAGTCAAACGCAATGAGGCCGATGCAGTGGTGTCGGCAGGACACTCCGGGGCAGCAATGGCTGCCGCCCTGCTGCGTTTGGGTCGGCTAAAGGGCATTGACCGACCGGCGATCGGGGCCGTGTTCCCCACGGTGATCGCCAATAAGTCGGTGCTGATTTTAGATGTGGGGGCCAACGTAGACTGTCGCCCCAAGTACCTAGAACAGTTCGCCATTATGGGTGCAACCTACTCGCGCTACGTGCTGGGGGTGGATAGTCCTCGTGTAGGTCTGATCAACATTGGTGAAGAGCCCAGCAAGGGTGACGATCTCGCTCTCAGCGCCTACAAACTTTTAGAAAAAAATCCCAACATTCCCTTCGCAGGAAATGCTGAAGGGCGCGATATTCTCTCGGGCCAGTTTGATGTGGTGGTCTGCGATGGTTTTGTGGGCAACGTGTTGCTCAAGTTTGCCGAGGCGGTGGGCGAGTCGGTGCTGCAAATTTTGCGAGAAGAGCTGCCCCAAGGTGTTCGCGGCAAGATCGGGGCGTCGATTCTCAAGCCCAACCTGCGACGCATTAAGCAGCGGGTTGACCACGCCGAGCATGGCGGTGGCCTGTTGCTCGGTGTGGCTGGGGTGACGGTAATTAGCCACGGCAGCTCCCAGGCACCCTCGGTGTTTAACGCTATTCGGCTGGCCAAAGAGGCGGTCGACAACCGCGTTCAAGACCGCATTCAGGCCCAGTATCAGCGAGTGGCCATACCCGCAGCAGACGGAGAATAACCTGTGGAACAGCTTATGCCCGGTGTGTCACTGGTGGGCAGCGGTTCGGCCTGCCTAACCGTACAGCTTAGCAACGACGACCTCAGCCAGCGTGTTGATACCTCCGACGAATGGATTGCGGCCCGTACCGGCATTCGCCAGCGTCATATTGCGGCTCCTGACGAGTCACTCACCTCTTTGGCGACTGAGGCCGCTCGCAACGCGCTAGCGATGGCTGAGGTGCCCGCCGAAGAGGTCGATCTAATTGTGCTGGCGACCTCTACCCCTGACGACCTCTTTGGCAGCGCCTGCCGGGTACAGGTGGCCCTAGGGGCAACTCGTGCTGTGGCTTTTGACCTCACTGCTGCCTGCTCTGGCTTTGTATTTGCCCTGGTCACAGCGGCACAATACATCCGCACAGGGGTGTTTAAGACCGTGGTGGTGATCGGGGCCGACGTGCTCTCTCGCTGGACGGACTGGGACGATCGCACCACCTGTGTGCTGTTTGGTGACGGGGCCGGGGCCGTAGTGCTGCGGGCGGCTGAGCGCGATCGCCTGCTCGGTTTTGAGCTGTGCAGTGATGGCTCCTTAAACCACTGCCTAAATCTGGCTTACCAGCCTGAACCGGAGGTGCTGGTTGGCGATATCACCTTGCAGAAGGGCACTTTCGCCCCGATCACCATGAATGGGCGCGAGGTCTATAAATTCGCCGTCAACCGCGTCCCTGACGTGATCGAAAAAGCGCTCTTCCGTGCCAGTTTGGCCACGACTGATATCGACTGGCTGATACTACACCAGGCCAACCAGCGCATTCTCGACGCGGTAGCCGATCGTTTAAGCGTGCCCGCCGAGCGAGTGGTCAGCAACATGGCCCGTCATGGCAACACCTCTGCCGCCTCGATCCCCATTGCTCTTGACGAAGCCGTGCGGGCAGGGAAGATTAAGGATGGAGACGTAATTGCTACCGCCGGTTTTGGGGCGGGGCTAACCTGGGGTTCTGCCATCGTTCAGTGGGGCTAGGCAATCGTGCTTTAAGAACCTATGAGTAACAGTCACCCCTCTCTCTCCTTGTAAGTCAGTGTGGTCAGCTTGGTTTTTCCCTCCCGATCGCTCTCCTCCTCACAACGGTTTCAATGAGCATTTTGTGAGACAGTATCTTGTGTAGTTCTGGCAGCGCTGATCACTTTGCCCGCCGTCCCTGAATCGGGAGATGGGATCTGGCAGGTATTGGGGCTGGTCGCGATCGCCACGCAAGTCGAAAAGGGAGAGGCATGACAAACGCAGCATGGGTGTTTCCTGGGCAGGGTTCCCAGGCGATCGGCATGGGGAAAGACCTCGCCACTGTGGCACTGGCCCAAGGGCGCTTTGCCGAAGCTGAGGCCATCCTGGGCTGGTCGGTGCTCGACGTGGTTCAAGCCGCTGACGACAAAGTTTCGAACACCCTCTATACCCAGCCCTGTCTGTACGTCATCGAAAGCATTCTGGTTAATTTGCTCAAGGAGCAGGGCCACCAGCCAGCGGTTGTAGCTGGCCACAGCCTGGGCGAATACGTCGCTCTCTACGCCGCTGGAGTCTTTGATTTTGCCACTGGGTTGACCTTAGTGCAGCGCCGAGCCGAGCTGATGGCCCAGGCCTCTGACGGCATGATGGCTGCCCTGCTGGGCTTCGACGCCGATGAGCTAGCCGCTAAAATTGAGGCCACCCCAGGAGTAGTGCTGGCCAACGACAACAATCCTGGTCAGGTGGTGATTTCGGGCACGCCAGAGGCCGTCACCGCCGTGATGGCAGGCGTAAAAGCCAAGCGGGCCGTAAAGCTCAACGTCAGCGGGGCTTTTCACTCGCCGCTGATGGCCGATGCTGCTGCCACGTTTCAGGCAGTTTTAGATCCAATTCCCTTCGCCACGGCTCAAGTGCCCGTGCTCTCCAACGTTGACCCAACCCCTGCCACTGACGGATCAGTGTTGAAGCAGCGATTAGTGCAGCAGATGACGGGTTCTGTGCGCTGGCGCGAAATTACCCTGGCGTTGCCAGCACTGGGCATTGATACAGTAGTCGAAGTCGGGCCGGGGAACGTGCTCATCGGGTTGACCAAGCGCACCTGCAAAGAACTCGCGCTGGTCAACGTAGGCAATTTAGAGCAGGTTGCCGGGTTTGCAAACTAAGCCCCACAGGACAGTCCTAATCTCCCCTATAAAGGGACTCTGATAGTTTTACAGAATAGGCCTGAGATGAGCCGCGATCGCGAACCCCCCGTTAACCTACTGTGGTACCACCTGTTCAAATGGTCGGTGGTGAGCCCGATGCTGGGCCTATATTTTCGGGGCCGAGTCTACGGCACTGACCAGGTGCCCAAAACTGGCGGGTTGGTAGTAGTTGCTAACCACGCTAGTGACTTTGACCCCCCGCTGCTCTCTGCCGCTGTGCGCCGCCCCGTCTCTTACATGGCCAAAGAAGAGCTGTTTAAGGTGCCCGTGCTCAGCCAGGCCATTCGCCTCTATGGGGCTTATCCGGTGAAGCGGGGCAGTGCCGATCGCAGCGCCATTCGCGAAGCCCTCAAGCAGCTAGAGCAGGGCTGGGCCGTCGGCATTTTTCTTCAGGGCACTCGCACCGCCGATGGCCGCATTCCCGATCCCAAAATTGGCGCGGCGCTGATTGCGGCTAAAGCCCAGGTGCCCCTGCTGCCCGTCAGCCTCTGGGGCACCCATCGCATTCTCACCAAGGGTTCGTCGATACCCCGCCCCGCCCCCCTCACCATCCGCATCAGTACGCCCATCGCCCCGCCTCCCTCCACCGCCCGCGAGGGGTTAGAGGCGATCACGGCCCAATGCGCCACCGAAATCCACCGTCTCCACGACCTGGGTCGCTAATCCCCCTCACCTAACCCATCCACCCATCTACACACCTACTCATCCACTCCCCCATCCGCCCCATCTGGTAGCCTGTAAAAGCTCGCGATCGCACCGGCCAAGCCTATGTCCCAAGACCTCAAACAAGAACTCACCGATATGCTCGCCCCTGCCGACTGGGCTTGGATCAGCCCTCACGCCAACCGGGGGGCGGTGGTGGTGGTCGATCGACAGCTAGATTTAGTTGAGGTGGGGGTGGCGATCGCCACCGACAATACCGCCGTCGTCAACCGCTGGATTGCCGAAGCGCTCATCACCAAGCCCTCGCCCTTGCAGCTAGAGGTGTGGGATCAGGCGGCTAAAAAGCAGTTTCAGTCGTTGATTGTGCAACCCTTCGTGCTCGTGCAAGAAGCCCTAGCCCATGAAAACTGAGGAACCCCAGGAAGACATTGCCTCAGGAGCATCGCCCCGAAGCAAAGGTAGTATCTGGGCTACTTTGAGCACTAGCACTCTAGTGCGATTCTTGCTGTTGTTTGCCAGCGGTTGGGCCGCAATTCAGCTGCTGGCCTACTTCGAAGTACTGATAGTGGTGTTTGTCACCGCTACGATTCTGGCGTTTTTGCTCAATCATCCGGTCACCTGGCTCAGCCGGTGGTTACCGCGTGGGGTGGCGGCGATCGCCGTATTTCTCACTTGCTTAGCCGTGATTGTTGGCCTTTCCCTCACCCTGGGCATGGCAGTGTTGTCCCAAGGGCAGCAGCTTTCCGCCAGCGTACAAAACTTTTCTGACTCGGTCATCCCCTGGCTCAGCAGCGCTGAAGATCTGTTAGCAGCGCTGAATTTGCCCGTTGATTTGCAAGGTCTAGAGCCTCAGCTTCAGAACCAGGCCGTAGCCATTCTCACAGCCGGGCTAGGGCTTCTGCAATCGACCCTGGCCAACCTGGTTCTCGCCATTCTAATTGCAGTCGTGACCCTGTTTATGATGCTGGATGGGGCCAAAATTTGGTGGTGGTTGCTCAACCACCTACCCATTCGCAACAAAGTGCAATTCAATACTGTCATTCAGCGCAATTTGCTGGGCTTCTTTTGGGGCCGCCTGCTGCTGGCTGTGTTTTCTATCACCTCCACCTTTGCGGTCTTTGCCTTCTTGGGCATGCCCTTTCCGCTAGTGCTCGCCATCATTGCCGGATTATTCAATCTAATTCCAGGTATTGGGGCCACCCTGGGCATCGGTATTGTGTCTTTGCTGCTGCTATCGCAAGGGGTATGGTTAGCTATCCAAGCCATTGTCGTATGCGTCACGGTAGAACAGATCGAAGAAAACCTGCTCCTGCCCTACATCATGAAAGACTCTTTGGACATCAACCCTGTGGTCATGTTCTTTGCGTTGATTGTAGGGGCCACGGTAGCCGGAGTCTTGGGGCTGTTTCTAGCGGTGCCGGTGGCCGGAGTAATCGTCACCTGGCTGGATATCGAGGCCATGCGGGGTAAACCTACCCAAGACTAAAAAATCGGCTCAGTCTGGCCAAAGTAGGTCAAGAAATAGGCCATCAGCCGATAAGCTAGAACACTGAACCCCTGGCGATAAGGTTTGATCTATGACCAACGCTGCCCCGCCAAACTCCTCTATGCCCGAGGGGAAGCGGCTGCGCTTTACCCAGTCTCCCCGACCCTGGCTCTACGCCCTTTGGAAATTTTGGCGACCTCACACCGTCATTGGCACGAGTCTCAGCGTGGTGGGCATTGCCGCTATCGTTGTGGCTAATCTGCAATTCGACAATCCTGCCCCCTTCGAGCCCCTGCTAGGTCTAGTCGGCATTGCCGTGGCCGCCTGTCTGCTAGGCAATCTCTACATTGTTGGGCTCAATCAGCTTGAAGATATTGCGATCGACCGCATCAACAAACCCCATCTGCCCCTGGCCGCCGGAGAATTTTCCGTTGCTGATGGCCGCTGGATTGTTGGCTTAGCGGGTCTAGGAGCCATGGGTTTAGCAGTCGTAGGCGGTTCCTGGCTGCTGGCGACCGTAGGCCTGAGCCTGCTCATCGGCACCGCCTATTCACTGCCCCCAGTGCGGCTCAAACGGTTTCCGTTTTGGGCTTCGGTGTGCATTTTGGCGGTGCGGGGCACCATTGTGAATTTGGGATTGTTTCTGCACTTTAGCGATCGCCTCAATCTTCCCCTCACCGTTCCTGGGCGAGTTTGGGCTCTCACAGCGTTCATTCTCCTATTCAGCATCGCCATTGCGCTGTTTAAAGATATTCCCGACATTGAGGGCGATCGCCGCTACGGCATCAGCACCCTATCTTTAAAGCTGGGCCAGCGCACTGTGTTTAAGCTGGCGCTGGGTATCCTGACCGTCTGCTATCTGGGTATGGCGCTATCTGCCCCTTGGCTAACCGGGGTCAATCGACCTTTCCTGGCCGGATCGCATCTGTTGGTGCTAGCCTTTTTAGGGTGGATGAGTTTGCGGGTGCCCCACAGCAGCCAAAACGTTGCAGTTCAGAAGAATTTGGCTTATCCCGAGTTTTACCAATTCATTTGGAAGCTATTTTTCCTGCAATACCTGATGTTTCCCTTAGCCTGCTGGCTGGCCTAGAGCAAAGCAGCCTAGCGTAAAGGATAGTAAATCTATGTACGACTGCATCATTGTTGGTGCCGGCCCCGCCGGGGCTACCGCTGCCTACCACCTCAGCAAAGCCGGACACCAAGTACTGCTGCTCGATGCCGCCAAACTCCCCCGCTACAAACCCTGCGGCGGCGGCGTCTCGCCTCAAGTAGCTCAGTGGTTTGACTTTGACTTTGCCCCCGCCATCTCGGTCAAGGTGCGCAAGGTGCGCTACACCTTTAACATGGCTGACCCCATCGAAGCCGAACTGCCCGCCGAAAAAGCCCTATGGATGGTGCGGCGCGACGAGTTTGATTACTTCATTGTGCAGCAGGCCCAAAAGCAGGGGGCTACCCTCTGGGATAGCACCAAGGCCCAAAGCATCGAAAATCAAGGAGATTTTTGGCAGGTCAACACTACTCAGGGTTCGGTTCAGGGACGTTTTTTAATTGCGGCAGATGGGGCACGTGGGTCAATGGCTAAATGGCTGGGCTTTTCCCAACGTCGGTATAAACTGGCCGCAGCCCTAGAAGCCGAGCCACGGCTAGCAGTGCCCAACGAACCCGTAGTGCATTTTGACCTAGGCCTCATGCAGCAGGGCTACCTGTGGAACTTTCCTAAAGCCGATGGCTACTCCATTGGCGGCGGTGTATTTCGCTCTGGAGATCAACGCAAGCAAGACCTGCGTACCCCAGTCAGTGACTATGCTGCCGCCTTTGGCGTAGACGCGAGTACCGTGCAGCACTTCGGGCATCCTATATTCATTTGGGATGGGTTCCAGGAGTTGCACACCCATCGAGCCGTGCTGGCAGGGGAAGCCGCCTGCATAGTCGATCCATTCACAGCCGAGGGTATTCGCCCCTCTATATTTAGCGGGCTTAAGGCAGCAGATGCGATCGCCCAGGCTCTTAAAGAAGACGATTATCAACTTCCAGCGTCGAAGGGGCACCGAGCCTTAGCAGACTATAGCCAGATAATGAATACAGAATGGGGCGAAGAAATGCGCTGGGCCAGACGCTTAGCCCGCCTAGTCTACAGCGCACCAGCCCTGGCCTATCGTGCTGGGGTGAAACGTCCCTCTAGCACTCTAACCATGGTGAAGGTGTTCTGTGGTGAGGTCAGTTATGGCGAGGTTGCCCACAGAGCTATCCAGCGGCTCAGCAAGGGGCTATTGTCTTAGCTCGATCAGGCTGCTAGGCAAAATAATGGCCAAGACATTTTGCCTTGGCCATGGTGTGTAGACAGTTGTCAAAGATTAGACCACAAGGGTCACTGGATCCTAACCAATCGCATCCATAATCTTGAACATTGGTAAGTACATAGATATCAGAATCGACCCTACCATGCCACCTAACACCACAATCATGATTGGCTCCATGATGCTGGTCAGAGCTTTTACAGCCTGTTCTACCTCATCCTCGTAGAAGTCAGCCACCTTCATCAGCATCGCGTCTAGTTCCCCCGTTTCTTCCCCAATACTAATCATTTGAATCGCCATACCGGGAAACACCGAGTGCTTTTGGAGAGCTAGACTAATCATCCCCCCGCCTTGAACGTCTTTGCGTGCGTCATCCACAGCCTCAGCAATCACCTGGTTACCCGCCGTGTCCCGCACAATTTCCAACGCCGTTAGAATCGGCACCCCGGATTTCGACAGAGAACCAAAGGTGCGGCAAAAGCGCGCAGTCGCCGTTTTTTGAATCAGGTCACCAAACAAAGGCATCTTGAGGGATAAACGGTCAATCACCCGTCGCCCGTTTAAAGTGGCGTAATATCGACGGTAGGCAAATGTCAACGCCGATATCGCTGCTATCATGAACACCCAGTTCAAGGGCTGGCGTAAGAAACGGCTGATCATCATCATTACCTGAGTAAAGACCGGCAGATCAGCCCCTAGGTCTTCAAACATATCGGCAAAGATCGGCAGCAAAAATACCGTCATACCGACAAAGATAATCACCGCCAAGAATCCTACCGTTACTGGATAGGCCATGGCCGACTTAATCTGGTTCTGCAACCGGGCTAAATCTTCCAGTAGCTTAGCCAGACGATTGAGCACTTCATCGAGTACGCCACCGACCTCACCCGCTTGGATCAGCGCCACGTAAAGGTTATCAAAGCAAGCCGGGTGCTTACGCATTGCATCAGACAGGTTGGTACCCTGCTGTACGTCAGCGTTAATGGCCATCAGTGCCTTCTTGAGTTTAGGGTTGGCGCAGTCATCTGCCAGTACCCCTAACCCACGCACCAGAGCAACACCAGCGTTAACGAGAGCAGCAAACTGACGGGAAAAGATCGCTTTGTCTTTAACCGTCACCTTGGTCATGGAGGTTTTAATGCTCTCCATGTCAATATTGAACCCGGATTCCTCCTTGATATCCATCACGTAGAGGCCCTGATCTTTCAGACGATTGCGGGCCTCATTGGGATTCTCAGCGGCGATCCGCTCTTTGCGCTGGGCTCCGCTGGTATCGCGACCAATGGCAACGTAGGTAGGCATAGCTCTATTAGCTCAACGGCTTAAAAGTACTGCAATTATAGCGACGGGTTCATCTGACCGAACCCGCTAAATCTACCTGAACTCGCGCGGTGCGTGCCTTGCTCTAGCAGCATGGTCACGTTGGTTCTAGGTTTAGCCCCAAACCAGTGGCAGGAATAGATAATCTGTGCTCCCTCTCTAGACTAGGGCACTCAGTTTAGTTTTCCCTGAGCGCCCTATTTAGTTACATGGGGTCGTTTGCCCCAGATTTAATGGCGTCCGGCGGCTGCCCCTTGGCGAGCAGCCGCATTAGGTGCTGGCGCTCCCCCAATGAGCCGTTGTAGCTCGTCGGGGCGAGAGGTTTTGGACATGGCGGCCTCAAAGGAAATCGTGCCCGCCTTATAGAGATCAGCCAAAACCTTTTCTAGAGTCTGCATTGCTAGCTTACCGCCGGTCTGGATCGCACCGTAGATTTGGGGGGTTTTACCTTCTCGAATCATGTTGGCGATCGCTGGGGTAATCACCATAATCTCTTGGGCCATAATGCGGCCAAACTCACCGGGTTTAGGATTGGCCTTGGGCACGAGGGTTTGGCTGAGTACCGCCACTAGCGAGCCTGACAACTGCACCCGAATCTGCTGCTGCTGTTCCGGCGGAAATACGTCGATCATCCGGTCAACGGTTTGGGCTGCTGAGCTAGTGTGCAGAGTACCAAAGACGAGGTGACCCGTTTCTGCAGCCGAAATGGCTAGCGAGATGGTTTCCAGGTCGCGCATCTCACCCACCAGAATTACGTCTGGATCTTCCCGCAGGGCGGCACGCAGGGCGTTGGCAAAACTCTTGGTATCTTCCCCGATCTGGCGCTGGTGAATCAGGCTTTTGATGGGCTCATAGACAAATTCAATTGGGTCTTCAACGGTGAGAATGTGCTCGGGCCGCGTGAGGTTGATGTTGTTGATCATTGAGGCCAGAGTAGTCGACTTTCCAGAACCGGTGGGTCCGGTTACCAGAATTAGACCCCGAGGCTTCTCGGACAGCTCCCGCACAATGTTGGGCAACCCCAGCGTATCCATACTGGGGATTTTGGAGCTCAGCGCTCGCAAACAGGCCGCATAGGTACCGCGATCTTTATAGACGTTGACCCGAAAGCGGGCGAGCCCTTTGACTCCGTAGGAGCAATCCAGCTCCCAGGTTTGCTCCAGCTGTTTGCGCTGGGTATTGTTAAGCATGCTGAAAATCAGCCGTTGACATGACTCGGCAGTCATCGGCTCGTGCTCGGTGGGGGTGAGTTTGCCGCTAATGCGGATGTAAGGGGGCAACCCTGCGGAAAGGTGCAGGTCAGAGCCACCCCGCTCAATCACCTCTTCCATCAAGTCTTCGATCATCAATTCCATAGGGCTACCTCATGGGGGTTGAGAAACGTCGAGAAAATCCAGCGTTGGAAAAGCTTAGGCTAAGCCGATAAAACAATTGGTGCTGCAAGACCCGTTGCTGCTAACAAGATGCCCACTTGGGCACAAAATGCTGTCAACAACCGCTAATCGTGAAAGCGGGGAGTGAGACAGTAGGGACAATCGAGCCAATCTTGCTGAAGCTCAGCGGCACAGCTGGCACAAGTTAGCGAGGCCTTGCGCTTAGACTTCAGTTCTGCCTCCAGGCCTGTATCCGTAAAGGTTACCCGTTCCACTTCGTCCAGGGTAGTGTATCCCTGTCGCACCAGGTCTAAGCTGTAGGAAAGCAGAGTCTGCATACCTTCTTCTACCGCTGCCTCCTTGATTAACTCAGTAGGGGCTCCTTCAGAAATCAACTTTTGCAGCCGCTCGGTGACGCGTAGCACTTCGTAAACTCCGACCCTGCCCTTGTAGCCACCACCTTGACATCTTTGGCAAAGAGTGTTGTTATCTTTAGCGGCTACAAGTTCATCTACAGTAAGGGTATTGGCCTTGTAGAAGGTGATATCTGATTCAGAGGCAGAACTCAGACCAAAGTGAGCCAGATCTTCGTGAGTCGGGCTATAGGAGATACGGCAGTCTGTGCATACTCGCCGCACTAGACGCTGGGCTAATACCCCAATCAGGGCGCTAGAAACCATGAATGACTCCACCCCCATCTCGTCGAGACGGGCGATCGCCCCAGCGGCGTCATTCGTGTGCAGCGTAGTCAGCACCAAGTGCCCCGTCAAAGCGGCTTCAATTGCCGTCTTAGCTGTTTCGCGATCGCGGGTTTCACCCACCAGAATTACATCGGGATCCTGACGCAAAAAAGCGCGCAGAATAGACGCAAAATCCATGCCCTTTTCGCGAATCACCTGCACCTGGGTTAGACCGGGCAGCGTGTATTCGATCGGGTCTTCGGCAGTGCTGATATTAATGCCGGGGTCGTTTCGCTCTGACAGCACTGAGTAGAGGGTCGTGGTCTTTCCTGAACCGGTTGGGCCGGTCACCAACAGAAGGCCAAAGGGACGAGAGGCCATCTCCTGCACAATGCGCAGAGAGTCGGGGTCAGTAATCAGCTTATCTAGACCTAGCTGAGTCGCTGAGTTATCTAGAATTCGCAGCACCACCTTCTCGCCGCAGCGGCTGGGCAGGGTATTGACCCGAAAGTCAACTTTGCGCCCCTGAAACACCCGCCTAATACGGCCATCCTGAGGCGCTCGGCGCTCGGCGATATCAAGTTCGGCGATAATTTTGAAGCGGGCGGTAACCGCCGGAATGATCTTCTTGGGCATCTTCGGCAGCGCTTCTTTCAGCACCCCATCCTTCCGGAAGCGTACCCTCAGATATTCCTCTTGAGGTTCAATATGGATATCGGAAACGCCCTCTTGTAGAGCCTTGGCCAAAATTTTGTTGACTAGGGCAATGACCGGAGCCGCACCGGCGTCCTTGAGGGCCATGCCCAGGTCGGCTTCTTCGTCGATAACATCTTCTAAGCCGCCTGCGCCAAAGTCGAGCTCTTCCAGGCTAGTGTTAACGTCAACGGCGGCATCTAGTTCTTCTTTTTTCTGCTTAGCTACCGCATCGTCTAGATAAGTAGACATCAGTCGCTGATAGTCTTCAACGGTAATGACCATGCGCCGCAGAGAGAGGCTCTGGGCCCGCAAAATACGGTTGAGGTCGTCCTGAGCCTCCAAATTTTCTGGGTCGACCATGGCAACGAGCACCGAAGGGGTCTCACCTTGATCCTTAGAAAGAGGCACTAAACGGTGACGACGGCAGATATCAACCGGCACCAGGGTATCGATTAGCTGCCCGATTTGAGCCGGAGAGATATCGTTGAGTTCAGGATCGAGGGATTCAACCCCATAAAGAATTTTGAGCTCAAAAAGCTGCTGTTTTTTGTACTGTCGCAGCAGTTCGGGAGAGAGCTGCTGCCCGGTGAGCGACTCAAGCACATCAGTCAGTGACTGCCCATTTTTGCGGCTCTCCGCTAGGGCTTTCTGCATCTGCTCGGAGTCAACATAGCCCGCTTGAATGAGCTTGTTGCCAAAGGGCGAAAAACTCCGCTGAAGTACTAGAGCTCGCCGGGAGGAGGAATTAGTCATAGCGCTGATGCCAAAGTGCTGGTGTAAAACAGGCTTAAACCCAATCTATGCAGGCAGTATGCCCTAAACGGGGGCTGTACCCACTAAGCTAGCGCGATCGCAAGCCCTACCCGCATTGACCCCGTAGTGTCGATGATACCCTTATCTAATTTATCTGCACCACGGCGGGCCATGGCTTGTCAATCGGGGGAGGAAGTACAGGGCCTCAACCCCACGGCAGTCAAACCCACATTCCACGATAGAATTAGGAGCAGTGCTAAGGGCAAGTCGCTGAGATAGACTTGGGCCTAGGCAAGTTATTGCATTCACCCGCCGAGTTACCTATCAGCATGGTTGACGACATTCATCACACTGCCCACGATCCCGCTTCTGACCCTGAAGCTATTGAAGAGATTCTTGAAGAAGACGCTGTGGATATTGACTTTGATGACGTGGTCGAAGCAGCAGCAGCTACGGTTGAATCCGCTGAAGCAGCACCGCCCTCTGAAGGAAGTGGTGTTGATACGGTTTTCGTCGCTGATCTAGAGCGCCAGGTGGCGGGGCTGAAAGCCCAGCTTGAAGACCGGGCAAATCAATCGATGCGGATTGCAGCTGACTTTGAGAACTACCGCAAACGTACTAGCAAAGAAAAAGACGAGTTAGCTACTCAGATTAAGGGCGACACCGTTATTGAGCTACTGCCCGTGGTTGACAACTTTGAACGGGCGCGATCGCAGATCAACCCCCAGACCGAAGCCGAGATGACTATTCACAAAAGTTATCAAAGCGTTTACAAGCAGCTCGTGGAAACCCTAAAGCGTTTAGGAGTTTCAGCCATGCGTGCCGAAGGGGAAGAATTTGACCCACTGCTGCACGAGGCCGTCATGCGCGAACCAACCGCCGACCATGCTGAGGGGGTAGTGATCGAAGAGTTCGTACGGGGCTACCAGCTAGGTGAGCGGGTGCTGCGCCACGCTATGGTCAAAGTCGCTGCCCCCCCAGAGGATGGCTCTCAAAACCCAAATATTGAGAGTTCTGGTTCCCTTGACTAGTCTATTGACCGATTAACTGGGTGCTGGCTTATTCTGATAAGCAGCAGGGCAGGCTGATAACTGTGCTCTAGGTTCTACCAACCCGCCGCTTCTGGGCAGTGCCGTCAAAAGTTACCGCAGTGACGATAACTTCTCCGGTGCAAGCGGGCAACCTATTCACAATTAGCTCCGACCGTTATGGCCTGAGCCAATTTCGAAGGTAAAGCGAACGATTAAGTTGGGCACCGTGGGCTATGGGTAAAGTAATCGGCATTGACCTAGGAACAACAAACAGTTGTGTCGCTGTCCTAGAAGGCGGCAAACCAGCTGTAATTGCCAGCACTGAGGGAGGCCGTACGGTACCCAGCATTGTTGGATTCGGCAAAAACGGCGAGCGGTTGGTAGGCCAGTTAGCCAAACGCCAAGCGGTCACTAATGCAGAAAATACGGTCTACAGCATTAAACGGTTTATTGGCCGTCGTTGGGAAGACACCGAGGCGGAGCGCAGCCGCGTACCTTACGTCTGCGTTAGCGGTCGTGACAACACTGTAGACGTGCAGATCCGAGGCAAGGCGTTTACGCCCCAGGAAATCTCTGCAATGATCTTGCAAAAGCTCAAGCAGGATGCCGAAACCTACCTGGGAACCGAAGTAACCCAGGCCGTTATTACCGTACCGGCTTACTTCACCGACGCGCAGCGCCAGGCAACTAAAGACGCTGGCACCATCGCGGGACTAGAAGTTCTGCGCATCATCAACGAGCCTACCGCTGCCGCCCTCTCCTACGGGCTCGACAAGCAAGACCAAGACCAGATTGTATTGGTGTTTGACCTGGGGGGCGGTACCTTTGATGTGTCTATTTTGCAGCTAGGTGATGGCGTCTTTGAGGTCAAAGCTACCGCTGGCAATAACCATCTAGGCGGTGACGACTTTGACAACTGTATTGTCGAATGGATGACCGCTGCTTTTCGCGAGCAAGAAGGTATTGATTTATCCGCCGATCGCATGGCGCTCCAGCGCATCCGCGAAGCAGCCGAAAAAGCCAAGGTCGAGTTGTCGAGCATGCCTTCGACTTCCATCAACCTCCCCTTTATTACCGCTGACGAGTCTGGGCCAAAGCACCTAGAAATGACGCTGACTCGCGCTCAGTTCGAGCAATTCGCGTCAGAGCTGGTGCAGGCCACTCTTGATCCGGTTAAGCAGGCCCTTAAAGATGCGGATTTGAGCCCTGATGCGATCGATCGCATCTTACTAGTAGGCGGATCCACCCGTATCCCAGCCGTGCAGCAGGCGGTTAGCGCCTATTTCAACGGCAAAGCTCCCGATCGCTCCGTGAACCCTGATGAAGCTGTGGCCCTAGGGGCATCAATTCAAGCGGGCGTACTAGGGGGAGAAGTCAAAGACTTGCTGCTGCTCGATATCACTCCCCTCTCTTTAGGTATTGAAACCCTGGGAGAAGTATTTACCAAGATTATTGAGCGCAATACTACTATCCCCACTAGCAAATCTCAGGTATTTTCGACCGCCACCGATGGCCAAACCTCTGTAGAAATTCACGTCCTCCAGGGTGAGCGAGCCATGGCTAAGGACAACAAGAGCCTGGGTAAGTTTGAGCTGACCGGTCTTCCCCCTGCTCCGCGGGGAGTACCACAAATTGAGGTGTCCTTTGAAATCGACGCCGACGGTATTCTCAAAGTGGCGGCACTCGACAAAGGTACAGGCCGTGCCCAGAGCATCTGTATTACTAATACGGGCGGCCTAACCGACAGCGAAGTTGATCGCATGCGTCTGGAGGCCGAAACCTATGCCGATGAGGACGGGCGACGACGGCAGCTAGCAGAACTGACTAATCGCGCTGACAACCTGTTTTATAGCTACGAAGCCACCCTGCGCGATCATGGCAGCTTGCTAGATGAGGCAACTCGGGCTGACTTAGACGAGAAAGTCAACCAACTCCGTGCCGCTACTCACAACCCCAGCATTGATGTTGCTACATTCCAGGCATGTATTGATGCCCTGCAAACGGCCATCTTCGCCGTTGGCACTAACGTTTACCGCGACGTAGACACCGGAGACGAGGTGGATATGGGTATTCCGGCAACGGCCTATGCTAGCGTTGAAGTGGGGAACGATGAGACCTATGACCCTGATTATGACGATGATATGGGATTAGACGCCACTGTTACTGCCGATTACGAAGCCATAGATTAAGGCTATGGGGGGCGGGTATTCCCACCTAGCCAAAGTGGGAACTCCTTTTAAAATGGTTTAATGTTTGATTGTTGCTGGAGTTGTCTAGGTAGCCCCCTATGGCCCGTGATTTCTATGAGATTCTCGGTATTTCGCGCAACGCTGATCAGGACGATGTTAAGCGAGCCTACCGACGCTTAGCCCGCAAATACCACCCCGATGTCAACAAAGATCCTGGGGCTGAAGACACCTTCAAAGAGATCAACCGAGCCTACGAAGTGCTTTCTGAGCCCGAGGTTCGAGCTCGCTATGATCGCTTTGGAGAAGCCGGGCTGGGTGCTGGCGCTGGCGCTGGCGGCTACCAAGACTTGAGTGATATGGGTGGCTTTGCCGACATCTTTGAGAGCTTCTTTAGCGGCTTTTCGGGAGGCGCAAGCCAGGGTACTCGACGACGAGGGCCGACCCGAGGCGATGATCTTCGCCTTGACCTCAGGCTTGACTTCAAAGAAGCGGTGTTTGGCGGCGAGAAAGAAATTAAGATTAGCCATTTGGAAACCTGTGGCACTTGCACCGGCAGCGGGGCTAAGCCGGGTACTCGCCCTTCTACCTGCGGCACCTGTAGTGGTAGTGGCCAAGTTCGCCGGGCTACCCGCACTCCCTTTGGCAGCTTTACTCAGGTATCGGCCTGTCCGACCTGTAACGGCACAGGCGAAGTAATTGAAGATCGATGTGACGTGTGCGGCGGCAGCGGTCAGAATCAGGAAACCAAAAAGCTCAAAATCACTGTGCCAGCTGGCGTTGACAACGGTACTCGGCTGCGGGTGTCGAATGAAGGGGATACTGGGTTACGGGGTGGGCCTGCTGGAGATTTGTATGTCTACCTGTTTGTCTCTGAAGATGCTGCCTTTAAGCGGGATGGCATCAATATCCTCTCTGATCTCAAGATTAGCTATCTTCAAGCAATTTTAGGCTGCAAGCTGACTATCGACACCGTTGAAGGCCCAGAAGAGCTAGACGTACCTGCTGGTACCCAGCCCGGTACTGTTCTCACCCTCGACAATCGTGGTGTGCCCAAGCTAGGCAACCCTGTGAGCCGCGGCGATCACTTGATTACCGTACAGGTTGACATTCCCACACGCATGAAGCCTGAGGAGCGAGAGCTAGTTGAGAAACTAGCAGAAATTCGGGGCGAGAAAGTCAACCGAGGTGGTATTGAGGGCTTCTTGGGGGGGCTGTTTCGCGGATGAGTTACTCTACAGCCGCTGATGAGCGTTTAGATCTACGGGGCACCCCCTGCCCTATCAATTTTGTGCGAACCAAGCTCCGGCTGGAGAAAATGGCCCCTGGAGCGTTGCTAGAGGTATGGCTTGATGCCGGAGAACCTGTTGAGCAGGTACCCGATAGTCTCACTATGGAAGGTTATAAAGTAGAGCATTTAGAAGATTGCGCTGATTATTTTGTCGTCTATGTGCGTTGCCCAAATTAGGTGATGGCACGGTCTGAGTTTGATCACACAGCAATCACTGAGGCGAGCGTAAGCCTCTGGGGTCTGGTGGTAGCCATACAAGCCAACTACTATCGGGTGAGATTAGACATAAACAGCGATCTGCCTAATGATGAGTCCTCGGGTCAAATTTTGCTGTGCACCCGCAGAGCTCGCCTTAGGAAAACCGGGCAGCAGGTGATGGTGGGCGATCGCGTGCAGTTAGAGGCGATCGACTGGGCTGATGGCCGGGGCGCGATCGCTGCAGTCGGTTCTCGCCGCTCGGTGCTAGACCGGCCACCTGTGGCCAATGCTGATCAAATTTTGCTAGTCTTTGCCCTAGCCGAGCCTGACCTTGACCCCCAGCAGCTTGGGCGGTTCTTAGTTAAAGCCGAATCGACGGGGGTGCCCGTTCACCTCTGCCTCAATAAGCAGGATTTAGTAAGTGCTGCCACCCGCCGCTACTGGCAGGAGCAGCTAGACGACTGGGGCTACCCAGCCACGATGATTAGTCTTCAATCAGATGAAACTGTACGAGCGCTGCTCCCTCGGCTACAGGGGCGCACAACCATCATCTCCGGGCCTTCTGGGGTAGGTAAATCAAGCTTAATTAACTGGCTCATTCCCCAGGCCAGCCTGAGGACAGGCGCGGTGTCTGGCAAGTTGGGGCGGGGCCGACACACCACTCGCCATGTAGAGCTATTTGAGCTGCCAGGGGGCGGCTTTTTGGCGGACACCCCCGGCTTTAACCAGCCCGATTTGGCACTGACCCCGCTAGCCTTGGGTCAGTGCTTTCCAGAAATTCGATCGCGCCTAGCTGAGGGTGTCTGCCAATTCAACGATTGTCTACACCGGGACGCACCGGGCTGCGCTGTAGACCCCCACTGGCCCCGCTATGACTTCTACCTCACCCTGTTGGAGGAAGCCCTGGAGTATCAGGAGAGCCAACAGCAGCAGCGTGA
>JANPIO010000390.1:0-3872 GCA_031425055.1 Phormidium sp. VAR_61_metabat_6 | reverse complement strand
TTTCATTTTGCCCCCCTACCGGAAACGCGATAGTGTAGCGCCGTTCTGCATTTCCTCTGCTTTGATCGTACCTCGCCCATCTAGGATCCGCTATAGGGCTAGCACGACCATGAAAGCCAAGAGATAACATCGGACTTACCATCGATTGACTAACTTCAACTTAGAGAGAAGTTGTGAATAATCTATGAATGTGAAGAACATAACATTTTCTTCTGGAGCGATCGCTCTACACTAGGTCGCCATCCGAGTTTTCGCTAGGGGTTATTTGCCCATATTCTACGACTGGTCGTGGCTCATTTGTTCTCCCCGAGAAGTGCGCGCATTTGTTCGATTAGCTCAGTTGGGTCAACCGGCTTTGAGATGATGCCTAAAATCGAGAGTTCAGTCAATATTTTGGGGTTAAGCCCTGGAATTGCTGACGTGAATAAGATCACGGGAATAGATTGGGTGGCAGGGTTGTTGCGCAGGTGCTGCAAGGTGGTAATGCCATCCATCTCGGGCATCATTAGATCTAACAGAATGACATCGGTTTTTTGGGTCTGGGCAATGGTTAATCCCTCTGCACCAGAAGCGGCAAGCAATGTTTTCCAGCCAGCGATAATTTCTATGGAGGCTTGGGTGGCCAGGCGAATGTTGTCGTCATCATCAATGATCAAGACTGTGTACATGTTTTGCAGTAGGCTTTTCAGCCTAGATTGAGCTTGGCTGACTAAAATATAGGAAAAATATATGAATAATTTGCGAATATAAAGAATCAAGCGGGTCAAGGGCTTTATTCATGCCAACTGAGGAGGTCGCGCATCTGCTGGACCAAATCGGGCGCTTTGAAGGGCTTGGTAATCACGCCAGTGACCCCCAGGGCTGTAAACTGCTGGCGCTCAAATAGCTGAGCCTTAGCCGTCAACAAAATGACCGGAATGGTTTGCGTTGCCCCATTGGCCTGGAGGTTTTCAAAGGTGGCGATCCCGTCCATCTCAGGCATCATCACATCTAGCAAAATGGCGTCGGGCTGGGCGGTCTGGGCGATCGCTATACCAGCTTGGCCCGATTCTGCCATCAGCACCTCCCAACCGGCGATCGCGTTGAGGGCAATTTGGGTGATTCTGCGAATGCCGACTTCGTCGTCGATGATGAGAACACGCTTTGTCATACCGGTTTTCTCCCAAGGATTGCCTGTTGTTAGCCCTGCTTGCGGGGTGGGGCGAGCATCAGTTCGCTCCGGGGGCTAGGTTGTCCGCGCGCGCTATGGGGATAGTGAAGTAAAAGCGGCTCCCCTGGTCGGCAGGGCTTTCTGCCCAGATATCGCCGCCGTGCTGCTGCACAATGCTACGGCAGATCGCGAGCCCTAGTCCAGTGCCGCCCTTTTGCCGCGAATCTGAGGCATCGACCTGATGAAACCGATCAAAAATACTCTCTAGCTTATCGACCGGAATACCGCGTCCCTGATCGCAAACCGCAAATTGTAAAAAGGCTGGCGTTGCCTCAGTCTGGCCCAGGCTAGGCTGGGGCTCAACGGATAGCCGAACCAGGGATTGGTGCGGAGAAAACTTAATAGCGTTACTGAGCAGGTTGGTCAAAATTTGGATGACGCGATCGCCATCGACCTCGGCTTGAAAGTGGCAGGAATTAGCCTCTAGGGTAATGTCGGCCTGTTTGGCCATTTCCTGCATTTGGGCAATGGCTGTGTTGACCAAATCATCTACATTGTAGAGGTGTTTTTCTAACCGTACCTTGCCAGATTCTAGCCGTTCTAAATCGAGAATGTCATTGACGAGGCGAACGAGGCGATCGGTGCCATCGGCGGCAATCTGAATGGTGGCTTCCCCTTCCGCTGAAAAGGGATCAATAATTTTATCGTTGAGCAGGCTGAGGGCGGCCTGCATGGATGTCAACGGGGTGCGCAATTCGTGGCTGACCATCGAGATAAACTCAGATTTCATCCGGTCTACTTGATAGCGCTCGGTGATATCTTCCCCAATGCTAACCGTCCCAATCACGTTGCCCGCAGTATCCTGTAAGGCGGTATTGCTCCAGACAATCATCCGTTCTTCGCCTGCTTTAGTCACAATTGGGTTGTGCTGATGAGGATGTAGTTTATGCTCTAAAACTCCCTGAAAGATGAGTTTTGTAGCAGATCTTTGGCTGAAATTGACGAACTGATCAAACCAGCACTGTCCCGATACTTCCTCCCAGCAATATCCCGTCAGTTTCAATAAAAAAGGATTGGCGTATTCAATATTGCCGTGGACATCTAAACCCACCACGATCAGCTGTACATTATCGAGCAGCGATCGCCAGCGTCGTTCAGATTCTTGCAGCACGGCCTCGGCCTGCTGGCGCTCTTTCAGCTCAATTTGGAGCTGGCTATACAGTTCAGACTGCTGAATGGCGATCGCCAGCTGACTGGCAATCTGCTGCAATAGCTCGACTTCCCAGGTTTGCCAGTGACGCGGGGTGGCATTTTGATAGATGGCCAGCAGTCCCCACAGGGTTTCGCCTGAAAAGATGGGCGCGATCGCATAGGCTCTGGCTTGAAACTGCTCTAGTAGCTCAAGGTGACAGGCTTGCAGCCCTGCCCCATAGACATCTGAAACCACAAACGTTTGATCATGATGTAAGCGCCCCCCCTGGTTTTCTTGCAGGTAGGTATCTTGCCAAACTTGCTCAATCTCCGGCCCCACTAGGTTGACCCACCCCTCACCGACCGACTCGGCAATAAAATCGCCGCTCCAGTCGGGCAGAAAGCGGTAAACGGCTACGCGATCGCCCTGCAGGGTTTGCCGCAATTGCTCGACCGTGCTGTTGAGAATGGCATACAAGTCTAAGGACTGACGAATGGCCTGGGTAATACTCCAGCGCAGCTGTTCCTGCTGGGTTTGCTGCTGAAGGGCAAGTTCTGTCAGCTTGCGATTGGTGACATCCAATAAAACCCCCAGCGATCGCACCGGTTGGCCGGCCTGATCGTAAACCGCCTTAGCCCTCGCCATCAGCCAATGGATCGACTGATCTGGATACACAACGCGGTACTCGGCGGCATAGTCGGTGTGGGTCGCCAGTGCGTCTTGGAGGCGTTGCTCAACCCAAGCCACGTCGTCGGGATGCACATGACGGCGCCAAAGGTCGTAGCTGGGCTCGACACTGTAGGGTGCTAGCCCCAGGAGAGAAAAATGATTGTCGTTCCAGATCATGGCGCCCTGGACTAAGCTTTGATCCCAGGATCCGATATGGGTCAAATCTAGGGCTAGTCGACGGCTTTCTTCACTGTCGCGGAGGGCTTGCTCTACCTCCTTCAGCGCCGTGATGTCTCGCCCGACAGACTGAAGTTCAACTACATGTCCCTCGACATCGAGCATGAGTCGATTGACCCACTGTGTCCAGCGAAGATTTCCCTGACCGTTGATCACCCGATTTTCAATCACGACCAGCGGGTTTTCGGGGGTGATCGACCGCACTAATTGCGCCACGGTTTCCCGATCAGTTTCGTAAATTACCGGGTTATAGCTCTTGCCCAGAATATCGTCTCGGTTGACGTTGAAATAGCTACAGTAGGCATCATTGACGAAGAGGATGGTGCTATCGGGCGCAAAGCGAACAATTAAGTCGGTTTGATCTTCGACGATCGCTCGATAGCGAGCCTCACTCTGGTATAACCGGTCGTTGGCTGCTTCTAGGGCAGCGGTGCGATCGACCACCCGATTTTCTAGCTCTGCTTTGGCGCGTTTTAAGTTATCTTCAGCCTGCCTACGCTCCTTGAGTTCTGTTTCTGCCTGGGTCAGCAGGTCAGACTGTTGTAGGGCAATGCCCAGCTGAGCGGCGATTTGCCGCAGCAGATCAATTTCTGACGTCTGCCACTGACGCGGTGCCGAGCAGTG
>JANPIO010000389.1:0-3158 GCA_031425055.1 Phormidium sp. VAR_61_metabat_6 | reverse complement strand
GACATGATCCTAAGGAGCTTAAAGGACAATCTGTGGTAGACGCCCCCATAGGATTTGTCAGTTGTGACCTAACTAACTATATAGATCAGATAGTTTAGCCAGAATCTACTATGACTCGGTGCCACTGGCTTACAGTAGAGACGAAAATCATTGATTAAAAGTTCATAATTAAATATTCAAAGATTTAAAAAAAAGACTGCCCATAAAAGGTCAAACACTCAGCTTACAGTGCTTGGGCCTTAGCAAAGCTCTTTGGCAATTGATGCACCTCAAGGGCGCACCTATAAACAACATTTCAAAAAACACGCGTTAAAAAAAGATAGGTGGGGAACATTGCTCCTAAATTTTCTGACTCTTTAGGAGAGGTAGTTGCAGCGTAACCCTGAATCGCTAAAACCGCGAACCTAGCCATCGACGCTGGAGAGAAGGGCTAGAGCTCATCGAGAGCATGCACGGTTAAACCTTAGCATGCACGTACGTAAACATGACACACTTTTACACCGTCAGTGAAAATACGCACCCTTCTTCAAGGTCTCTTGCAAACTCAGGCCTGTATACAAACCCTGTGTAAAGAACCCAGGAAAATTACCAGCTCCCCCAGAAACCTTACTGATTTATGGCCCACCCTGCGGATAGTGAAAGGAAGCAGGGCCATTTATACGAAACGTGGAGTCTACTCATGTCTAAAACTGCTCTGTACAGGGCTTTGCCCTCTGGTCTAGCTGTCATAGCAGGACTGCTGCTGGCAGATGGAGTAATGCCAGATATGGCCGTGGCCCAGACTATGGCGGGCAGCGTTTCCCTGGTTGAGCCGCTTGGGCAGCCCAGACAGCCCTCGGCTACTCCATCGCCGCTGCTTCCTCAGCAGCCTGAGGGCCCTTATACGCTAGGAGCGGGCGATCGCGTGCAAATGGTGCTATTTCGCCTACCCGACTATAGCGGTGAATTTGAAGTGCAGGTAGACGGCAGCCTGAGCCTGCCCCTGGTGGGCAATGTCAGCGTGCGCGACCTCACCCTAGAGCAGGCGTCAGCGGCCATCTCCCAGCGCTACAGCCAGTACCTACGCCGCCCAAATGTAACCCTCAACCTGCTGGTGCGTCGCCCACTGGTCGTAGGCATTGCTGGCGAAATCAACCGACCAGGGTCTTACGCCCTCACGATTGACGGCACTGCTTTTCCAAAGCTAACCCAGCTCTTTGAGGTGGCCGGTGGCATTACCCAAAGCGCCAATCTGCGCGAGGTGCAGGTTCAGCGGCAGATCAATGGCCGCACCCAGACATTTACCGCCAACCTGTGGGACTTGATCAATACCGGCAACCTCAACCAAGACCTAGTGCTGCGAGATGGCGACAGCATTTTTATTCCGTCTACCCTTGTCCCCCTCGATGAAGCACCCCTGTTAGCTGCCGCTCGGTTTTCGCCCGATAGTAGCGTACCCATCAACATTGCCGTGGTGGGCGAAGTCTTTCGGCCTGGGCCTTATTCTCTGCGGGGGGGCACCACTCGTACCGATCAAGCGGGCTTACCCGGTGCTCAGGTAGGGGTAACAGGCAGCGACGTCGTCTTTACGCCAGTCAAGGTCAGCGATGCTATTCAAATTGCTGGCGGCATTAAGCCCAGGGCCAATATTCGCCAGGTGCAAATTCGCCGGGTGACCCGGAGCGGCGGTGAGCAGGTGTTTGATATTGATCTCTGGAGCCTGCTGCAAACTGGAGAAACCCGCCAAAACGCAATCTTACAGGAGGGTGACACGGTAGTGATTCCGACCGCTACCGTTGCCATCAACCCGGCTGAGGCATCTCAAGTCGCGGGAGCCAGCTTCTCACCCAACACCATTCGCATCAACGTAGTGGGTGAAGTGCAGCGCAGTGGCCAGGTTGAGGTAACCCCCAACACCACCCTCAACCAGGGCCTTTTGGCAGCAGGGGGCTTTAACCCCCGCGCTCAGCAGGATGTAGTTGGGCTTGTGCGCCTCAACCCCGATGGCACCGTTACTCAGCGCGAAATTTCGGTTGACTTTGCCTTAGGTATTGATGATGCCAACAACCCCATTCTGCAAAATGACGACATTATCATCGTCGGCAAATCTGGGCTAGCCCAATTTTCCGACAACGTGGGTCTGGTGGCTAACCCTGTTAGCGGCATTCTCAATATCTTGACCGCCCCCTTCCGCCTCCTGAATTTGTTCTAAAGACTGCTGTTTATTCACTAGGATCAGGGATGAAATCTGAGTCTATAAATCTATTGCCCTACCCGTCTACCGATGCCCCCACTGCCCCAGGCAACGACGAAACCCTAGATCTGGGGCGGGTGTTTTCTGCCCTGCGGCGCAAAGCGCTGCTGATTTTGGCCATTACGCTAGCAACCGGTGCCGTGGCTGGGCTGCGGGCCAAGCTGAGCCCACCGACCTACTCAGCGGTGTTTGAAATTTTGATTCAGCCGCCTAGGGGCGAAGCCCAAGTGGCCTCTGAACTGACGGGGCAGCCCCCCCAGGCCAACGACTCCCTCCTCAGCCTTGAGGATCAGGTCAGAATTTTGACCAGCCCTGGGGTGATTGAGCCCGTCGTTACCCAGGTAAAGGCCGAGAACCTGCCGATTTGTAGCGCTGTTTTCTCAGCCCCTGCCGATAGCGCCAGTCTCCAGGCCGATCCATTAGAGACCTGCTACAAGCTCATCAATGGACAGCTCAACATTCAACTTACAGAGGCTCCCAATAACAACACTCAGGCTAGCCGCATTTTTCGATCGCAGTTTGTGGGCAGCACACCAGAAGAGGTGCAGCGCATCGCCGAGTTGATTGCCCAGCGATTTTTAGACTACGGGCTCGAGACCCGACAGCGCGATATTCAGCAAGGCATCGCCTTTTTAGACGATAAGTTGCCAGAGGTCAGAACTCAGGTCGATACGCTTCAGAAAGAGCTCGAAGCCCTACGCCAAAACAATAATTTAATTACCCCAGAATCGCGGGGCACTCAACTAACCGGCCAAATTAATACCTATGAGAGCGAATATTTAAATGTGTTGGTCGAGCTAGAAGGGACGCTAAATCTTTATGAAAGTCTGCAAAGTCAGCTCGCCACCCAGCCCCAAGACCAGGCCGTATCGCCTGTGCTCAGCGAAAATACCCGCTACCAGGCCTTGATTCAGGAACTGTTGCG
>JANPIO010000388.1:0-27299 GCA_031425055.1 Phormidium sp. VAR_61_metabat_6 | reverse complement strand
TTTCGTGATTTTAAAATTTGGTTAACAAAAGCAACTCAACAGAACATAAGGATGCTGCGATCGGTCGATTTTCGCTGATCCCAACCTGGATAGCTCTATCGAGCTTCAAGGCGATTTATTCGTGACGCTGATTACTGCTTTGGACTCGCCCAGGCACAGCCTCCATAGCGGCCATAACGGCTCTTTGGGCCGCTAAAATATCGCGTTCTTCACCGCCTAGGTAAAGACGGCCAAAGCTACCTACCGAGCTAATTTGCAGAATATTGATCAGCGCTGCTTTTTCGGCTTCGTTGGCGGCTAGAGAGGCGTAGGCCGCAGGCTCTACTTCAAATACGTAGAGCGTTTGACCTGCCACAATCATGTTCCCCCGGCGGGTGCGGTTAATCAGCTGAACGTGATGGGGGTCGAGGTTGCGAATCACTTGACTAGAGATAATTCGGGGCTTAAGTCGCTCTCGATAGGTAAGCCCTAGGGCATCGAGCATGGCCCCACCGGCGGCATGCACTTCACCCTGGTTGCTAGCGTGAATCTCAAGCAGGCCATAGAGGCGTTCGACGATGAGGGTGCCAGGACGCACCACGGCGGCTTTAAGACCAATGTCGAGGATGCGGTTGATTTCAATGCCGGGGGAGATTTCTATCCACAGGGAGGCATCGCCGGGCAGCGGCAAAAACCCCAGCGAGACGCTACCCATGTAGGCCGCATGCTGGGGTTGAAGATTGTCAATATAAACGTAGCTGCGAAGATCGACGCCCAATGCCCGGTGTTCCAATTTCTTTCCTTGGTAGTATACCGGGCTGGGGCGACAAGTCAGACTCTCAACCGGGGTATAAGCTGCCCTGGGCGCAAACTAAAACTTAGAGCCAAATCCGACGGAGGTGGTGCCCATGGCATCGAAGACAGTGAGACCTAAGGGTAGGTTTACCTCTCCAGATTCGTCTACCAGGCCGTTGAGTATAGGTAAATTTAACGACTCAGCTAGATCAGTAATACCACTACTTTCTTGGCGACCTACCTGCTGGTTCAGTTCGTCGGCTACGCGGTTGAGGCTGTCCTGGCTATGCTGTTCGACAGCAAGGGCGTCGGCCATGGTCTGAGGTGTTGTTTGCAGGTCTTGGGGTGTTGCCAGGGCTTGCCCTGGGAGAGCGCAAAGGCCTAGAACGGCGGCGGCAAGCCAGTATGAATAGTACATATAGATTTTGTGTGTGAGGGGTTTTGACGGCTGACGGCCAGGAACTCAAACCCTTGCCCTGACAAAAAGGCGACGAGCTGTTTTATGTATAGCCCGCCAAGCTGGATTGGCAAAGCAAACTTATTCTGAGTTCATGAAGCGGCGATGTTGTGAAGCAACTAAATCAAATTTCTCAAAATGAAGGGGGAGCAGGCATCGACCTACGGGGATAGCTTGCCCAGTCAGTGCAACAAACCACCACTATTTCAACCAAATGAAATAGCCTCAGAGTGAGGGGCAGGGCCTAAATTCTTGGATCTAGAGTTAGAGGTTTACTTGCTGGCCTGTCTCAGCGGCGATCGCGATCGCCTCTATAACCTTAACCAAGTCAGTGGCCATTGCCCCCGCTGATGTTGGTGATGGCCTATTACTGGCAACGCAGTCTAGGAAGTGGGCGCACATCTGCTGAAGTGGCTCTAGGGGGGCGATCGCCACAGCTTTGGCCTCAAGGCCAGTGGGTACAAAGGGGGACTCCTGGGGCTGAAAGTGCCCAGAGTATAGGGTCAGAGGGTGAGCTTGGGGGCTTTCGTCGAAGACTAGGGTGCCGCGATCGCCCACCAAGGCCAGCCGCCGCTGCCGGTCGGGGTTGGCCCAGCTCACATGCACCATCACCTCTAGGGGGGGGCAGCCATCCAGGTTGGGGTACATCAATCGCAGCCAACCTGCATCGCGCAGGTTGGCCCCCGCCTCGGTTGGCAGCCACGCTGACCCCCAAGCCGCAACGGCCAGCGGGCTCTGCCCCAGCCAGTAATTCAAAATAGAAATGTCATGGATGGCTAAATCCCAGAACACGTCGGCATCGGAGCGCACCGGCCCCAGATTAGTGCGGGCGGCATAGCCGTAGCGCAAGGGCCCAATTTGCTGGCACAGCTCGCGACCCCGCTGCACCGCTGGGTGAAACAGGTAGGTGTGATCGACCATCAGCTGCCGCTGCTGGGTAGTAGCTAGCTGGCAAAGGGCAGCACTGCTGGTGCTGTCTAGGGTGAGGGGCTTTTCGCTCAGCACGTGTAGACCGGCTTCTAGGGCCGCCTGAATCATGGGGTAGTGGGTGCTGGCCGGGGTGGCAATCACCACAGCCTCTAGGTTTGGGTGGGCCATGGCTTGGGGCCAGTCGTCGTAGCAGGCTGGGGTGCTCTCTAGGGCAAAGCGATCGCGCGACTCCTCTAGCCGCTGCCGGTCAGGATCGACGATCGCCACCACTCGCGCTGCAGGCAGGGCCAAAAAGTTTCGCAATAGGTGGCTACCCCAGCGACCCAGACCAAAAATAGCGAGGTTAAGGGGCCGGGGAGGACTCATGGGTCAGGGTTTGGCGAAGGCGATCGTAGGCGGCGGCGGCGGCGGCTTGCTCAGCCTGTTTCTTGGTAGGGCCGTGACCGCTTCCCCAACAGGTTGCCCGAAACCATACGGTGGATGCATAGCGCTGGGGGTCACCATCCACCGCTCGCTGTTCTACGGTGCGGTACTGGGGTAAGGTTTTGCTGTGAGCCTGGGTGAGTTCTTGCAGGGCTACCTTGTAGTTTTGTCGGGCTGGGTCTTGGCGCACGGCAGCTGTTAGCCGCAGCAGCGAGTCGTCTAGCCAGGCGCGCACTGGCCCTAGAGTCTGGGTTTCTAAATAGAGCATGGCCACTACCGCCTCCAAGGCATCGGCTAGGTGGGTGGGGCCAACCGCCATCCCAGCAGCAACGGTGAGATAGGGGGCTAAATCTAGCTCTTGGGCCAGCTGGGCTAGGGTGCGATCGCTAATCAGCACCGATCGCACCGCTGACAGCTCCCCCACCGAAGCGCTGGGAAAATTTTCTTGCAGACATTCCGTCGCCGCTAGTCGCAGCACCGCATCTCCCAGCAGCTCAAGCTGTTCGTAGTTATTGGCTGCGTCTACCGACTTGTGAGTCAACGCCTGGTTGAGTCGCACCCAGTTGAGAGTGCCAGCGGCGGGTAGGGCAGACTTTTGCACCCACTGCTCCAGATGGCGCTGCCGAGATCGGGGGAGATCGGTCACAGTCAACAAACCATCAGTAGGGAAAAGGTGGAGGGAAGGAGGTAGACATAAGCCGGGTTCTGTTCCCCTGTTGCCAGGGGGGTGGTTATCTATCTGGGACGTTTGTTGCCAAACGCCTCTTGCGGTACGTAACAGCGGGGCCGGAAAAAGACCAACCTTGCCCCTCGACCTTGCACCCAACCGGGGTTTACCGAGCCAGCACCTCTCGATACTGCTGGTGCGCTCTTACCGCACCCTTGCACCCTTACCTGTGCCTCTGGGAAAAATCCCGAAGCCATCGGCGGTATGTTTCTGTGGCACTTTCCTCACGGTTGCCCGCACTGGGCGTTACCCAGCAAGTCTGGTCTTTCGGGAGCCCGGACTTTCCTCAGATTGGCGATCGCCAATCCGCAACCACCTGCGCTACCTCCCTCCCGTTAATAGTTTAAGCCCCAGGGTAGAAACGCTGCGCTAAAACGAGCAGGGTTTGGGGAAGCTGAGAAAAATGGTAGGGGATGAGGGCGATCGCTATTTGACTACAACTCAGCCAATACAAAATACCCCGGCTAACCTAAGTCAGCCGAGGTGTTTAGGGTCAATCGTTCTAGAGGGCTTCGGTTTGGTCGTCGATCAAGAGATCGTCATCGACATCAATGCCGTTCCCCAATCCAGGGAAGTCACCGTTGCCGCGTGGAGTGCCATCTTCAAGCGACATGCCGCCAATCATCTCGTCGTCGTTGAGCATGCTGAGGTTGCCCTCAAGGTCATAGCTGCGGGCGGTAAAATCGTCCAGCACCACATCCTGAAGCACCAGGTCGTCGTCCAAAATGGCCGACTCATAGGCTGGGTCAAGTTCTGGTGCTGGGGACTCCTCATAGGCGTTATAGCCCGTCCCAGCCGGAATCAAACGACCGATGATGACGTTCTCCTTCAGGCCACGCAGCCAGTCCGACTTGCCTTCGATCGCCGCTTCTGTCAGCACCCGGGTGGTTTCCTGGAAGCTAGCGGCAGAGATGAAGCTATCGGTGTTCAACGAAGCTTTCGTGATCCCCAGCAGCACCGGCGTGTATTCCGCCGGAGCACCGCCCGTGATCGCCATGGCCTCGTTCACTTGCTCCACCTGGTAGATTTCCACTAGCTCACCGGGCAGCATGGTGGTGTCGCCGCCATCATCAATGCGGCACTTCGATGACATCTGCCGCACAATCACCTCGGTGTGCTTGTCGGAAATGTCAATGCCCTGGGACTGGTACACCGACTGTACCTCGTTCACCAGGAACGACTGCACCTCCTGCAAGGCCCCGAGCGCTGCATCATGAATGCCCATACCCAGGCTGAGGTTGTACTTAAAGAACACCTCCAGAATCTGGTGGGGGTTGGCGGGGCCGTCGGTGAGGTGCTCAGCGGTGTTTACCCGCTGGCTATCCGAGACAATCACGTTTTGGCCAGGGCTAATGGGGTATTCCGTAACCACGCCATCGTCTTCGATGATTTTGACCTCGACAGTCTCGTCATCGCTATACACCACCTGGGCGTTGCCGGGGCGCTCAGACAGCACGCAGGCTTCCTTGGGTTTGCGGGCCTCCAGCAGTTCCTCAATCCGAGGTAGACCCTGGATGATGTCGCCAGTTTTAGCTCGCTCAAACACCAGAAGTACTAGGTTGTCACCCCGCTGTACTAGGTCACCGTCTTCAATGTGCAGCACGGCACCGGTAGATACCCGGTAGGGACGAGCCAGCCGCAGAGCAATTTGGCCACCCTCAATGGCAGTAACTTGACCCGACTCTTCGTGGGTTAATCCAGGAGCCAGTTCAGTATCGGCCACCACCAGATCGCCCACCTTCACCGTCGGTTCTTTGCCCTGGAGGTCAACCTTCATGCGGTCAGACTCGCGCACGACCAGCACGCGGCGAACAGCCTCTTGCCCTTCGCGAATACCGCGCACTTCGCCCGCTTCTTTACAGCGAATCTCGGTGCGGGCTACTACGGCTCCTGGCTCAATCTGCTGGCCATCTTCCACCAGCAGTCGGGTAACGGTGCTGCCCTGGGTTTGGTCAGCCACCACGTCACGGCGAATTACCTGGGTTTCGAGCACCACCATTTGCAGGCGCATCAGGTCAGCATCCTGGTCGTCGGGCACTAGCTCAATGTCAGCTACTACGTGGGGTGATTCGTCTTCAATATCGAGCACCAGCTGAGTGCGCAGTAACTCAACCCCAACGACCGATTTCACCCGCTCCCCATCTTTGAAGGGGATTCGCTGGATGGCGCGCAGTTTGATCGAACCAGCAGCATCGGCGGCGCTGTCCTGGCTGGGTACCGCGGGCTCGTTGGGTACCACGTACTCTTCCACCGGGCGCAGCAGCAGGGCGGGGCCATCGGGGGTTTCGACGTACTCGACGTAGCGCAGGGCATCGGCTACCAGGCCCGGCATCACCTCTTCACCAGCGTTGACCAGAGTGCCATCGCGATCCATCACATCCTCGGGGGCATCCACCATGTGAATGTCGCCGGGTTTGACCAAGATCTCGCGGAGAATGTCGTTCTTTTGGGTGACTTCGACCACGCCGCTGTTTTGGCAGAAGATGTCTTTAACCACCTCAGTGCCCGCTTCCAGGTACTGGCCGTCTTCCACCATCAGCAGGGAGATGTCTTTGTTGACCTCGTGGGCCTCCTCAGGGATCCACAGCAGGGTACCGCCCTGCACGACTTCGTAACCCTGCTTACCCTTACCCTTTTTGGCCACATCAACCCCGGCAAACTTGACGATGCCCCCGGTTTGGGTGTGGAAGCGATCGTCTTCTAGTTCAGCAATCACCTGACCGCTGGTGACCTTGGCCCCCGGTGTGGCAATCAGCGAGAACCGCTGACCATGGGCGGTCTCAATGAAGTAGTGCTCCCGACCCTGACCCTGCTCCTTGCGTACGTGGGCTTGGTCAAGCATCACAGAGGCGGTGATGATTTCCACCTCGCGAGTGCCTTTTTCGTCGTCAGCCTCGGGCAGACGCACCAAGCCACCCCGCTCGGTGGTGAGCTTGGTTTCGGCCAGGGTATCGTCGGCGTTGACGTAGTTGCCGTTGCGCACCACCGGCTCTGCACTAGGGGGCAGGTTGTAGACGTCACCAGCTAGAACCCACAACAGACCACCCCGCTGGGCCAGGCGAGTGGTGTTGCCTTGGCGGTCGGTTTTTTCTTCCTGCACTAGGCCGGCGAATTTCACTTCTCCAGCTAGGTCAGAGGTCACGTCTTTGGTGGCCTTCTCGGTCACCTTGCGGGTGCGCCCGGCCGAGGGCAGCTCAGCCAAAAGCTGATCTTTTTGTACCGTCTCCCCGTCGTTGACAAACAGAATCGTGCCCTGGGGCAGAGATTCAGATTTGTTTCTGCCACTACCCTCGATTACCACGTCAGCGTTCGACTCAATCATCAGCGCATCTTCGCCGTAGCGGGTGCGGAAGACACGGGTCTTGAGATTTTTGGGCAGCTTTACGGTGCCATCCTTGCTAGCCCGGATGCGGGGGGCCACTTCGCCGGTAAAGGTACCGCCGGTGTGGAACGTACGCATGGTCATCTGCGTACCGGGCTCTCCGATGGATTGGGCGGCAATGATGCCTACCGCTTCGCCCAGGTCAACCATTTCAGAGTGGGCTAGGCTCCAGCCGTAGCAAAGACGGCAAACAGAGCGAGTAGCTTCGCAGGTGAGGGGCGATCGCACCACCACGCCTTCAACTCCAACCTCAGCCAGCATTTCTGCCGTCTCAGGAGATACGGGATGGTCTTTCTCCAGTAGCACCTCGCCGGTTTTAGGATGCACCACATCTTCGGCGACTACCCGGCCTAACAGACGATTCTCCAAAGGAATCAGGATTCGCTCACCGTCAGTCATGCTGCGCAGGGGAATGCCGCGAGTCGTACCGCAGTCCTGTTCCCGAATGATCACATCTTGGGAAACGTCCACTAGACGGCGGGTGAGATAGCCTGAGTCAGCAGTTCGCAGCGCCGTGTCGACCAGACCCTTGCGGGCCCCGTAGGAGGAGATCACGTACTCGGTAACGGTCAGCCCCTCGCGAAAGTTGGTCTTAATGGGTAGGTCAATGATTTCCCCTTGAGGGTTCGCCATCAAACCCCGCATGCCCACTAGCTGGCGAACCTGGGAGATGTTTCCCCGGGCCCCGGAGAAGGCCATCATGTACACCGAGTTGAGGGGATTATTTTCCTTAAAGTTCTTCACTACCTGGTCTTTTAGCTCTTCGCTGGTGTCGTTCCAGGTGTCGATGACCTTAGTGAGACGCTCTACTTCGGTGATTTCGCCCCGAGTGTAGCGCTCTTCGGTAATGCGAATGTCTTCTTCAGCCGCAGCCAGCATGGCCTTCTTCTCTTGAGGCACCTGGAGGTCTTCCACGCTGATGGAGACTCCAGCTCGAGTAGCGTACTTAAAGCCCAAGTCTTTGATGCGATCGGCCATCTGCGACGTGCGGGCGGTGCCGTAGTGGGTAAACGACCAGGAGATCAGCTTCTTGAGCTGCTTCTTATCGATAATCCGGTTCCGAAAGGTCAGAGAGGTTTGAGGTGCCCCTTGCTCAGCCATAGGTTTCGCCCTTGTGTAGTGATGTTCGTGCTGTGTTGGTGTTGTGGTGTGGCCCTTAGCCTGCGATCGCGTCGAGCACCGCCTTGTTGTAGATAATGCGGCCCGCGGTCGTTTTAATGTACTGAGAGATTAACTGGCCTGCGCTGTCTACCCGCACTCGGCGATCGGGGTAAATTTCGGTGATGCTGCCATCCTCAGATTCCATCCGCTCGGGGGACGTGTTTTTGGGCTGGTCAGACTCTACCTCACCGTCAAACCGCAGCCAGACCTTAGCGTGAAGATCCACCAATCCCTGCTCGAAAGCCATGATGGCGTCTTCCATGCTGCCAAAGTAGTGGCCCTCACCCTTAGTGGCGTCAGGGTTTTCCGCTGTCAGGTAGTAGCAGCCCAGCACCATATCCTGGGACGGGGTAATAATCGGCTGACCAGTAGCAGGCGACAGCACGTTATTCGACGCCAGCATCAGCAGGCGTGCTTCCGACTGTGCCTCAAGAGACAACGGCACGTGCACTGCCATCTGGTCACCGTCAAAGTCAGCGTTAAAGGCCGGACACACTAGCGGGTGCAGCTGAATCGCTCGCCCTTCCACCAGAATGGGTTCAAAGGCCTGAATCCCCAGACGGTGCAGAGTCGGAGCTCGGTTTAGCATCACCGGGTGGCTCTCAATCACCTCTTCCAGCACGTCCCACACGCTGGGGTCATTGTGCTGAATCAGCTTCTTCGCCGCCTTGATGTTATTGACTAGACCCTGGCGAATTAGCCGGTGGATCACAAAGGGCTGAAACAGTTCGATCGCCATCTCCCGAGGCAGGCCGCACTGGTGAATTTGCAGCTTGGGCCCCACCACAATTACCGAACGGCCAGAGTAGTCAACTCGCTTACCCAGTAGGTTCTGTCGGAAGCGCCCCTGCTTACCTTCGATAATGTCGGAGAGCGACTTCAACGGGCGGTTGTTGGCCCCCACCACGGTGCGGCCCCGACGACCGTTGTCAATCAGCGCGTCCACTGCCTCTTGCAACATCCGCTTTTCGTTACGGACGATGATTTCAGGCGCCAGAATCTCCTGAAGGCGAGCCAACCGGTTGTTGCGGTTGATCACCCGGCGGTACAGGTCGTTCAGGTCAGAGGTCGCAAAACGACCACCGTCTAGCTGCACCATTGGCCGTAAATCGGGCGGAATCACCGGAATCACGTCCAACACCATCCACTCGGTCTTAGACCCGGTGGCGATGAAGTTGTCGATCACCCGCAGGCGCTTGATCAACTTGGCCCGCTTCTGACCCTTAGAGTTAGCGATGTCTTCCCGCAGCTTCTCCGCTGTGGCTTCTAGCTCCAGATCCTCTAACAACCGCTGGAGGGCTTCAGCACCAATGCCGACCTCTACCCCAGCTAGCTCAGTCTCTTCGTCGTAGAGCTGGTCTTCAATTTCAATCCACTGATCTTCAGTCAGCAGCTGCTTGTAGCTGAGATTCTCAGCATTACCCGCATCCAGCACCACGTAGGCGTTGAAGTAGACAATTTGTTCTACATCCCGCAAGGGCATATCCAGCAGAATGGCGATATAGCTGGGGATGCCCTTTAGGTACCACACGTGGGCCACAGGGGCGGCCAGCTTGATATAGCCCATGCGGTGGCGGCGCACCCGCGATTCAGTCACCTCTACACCGCAGCGCTCGCACACAATGCCCCGATGGCGCACCCGCTTGTACTTACCACAGTGGCATTCCCAGTCTTTGGCGGGGCCGAAGATGCGCTCACAGAATAGCCCGTCCATTTCGGGCTTGAGAGTGCGGTAGTTGATGGTTTCAGGCTTGGTTACTTCGCCCACGATTTGTCCGTTGGGCAGGGTGCGTTCCCCCCACTGACGAATGCGTTCCGGGGAGGCTAATCCGATTTTGACGTAGTCAAACCGTTGTTCTAGCTTGGCCATGCTGAGTATTTTCCTTGTAAGCGCGCTCGGTCTGATCAATGCAGGTCAGGCCGACCTCCGGAATTGGGTCAGACACAATTCCGGGGTCGGATCAGGGATAGGCTAGTCTTCTACTTCCTCTAGCTCTTCATCCCGGGCGATGGACTCATAGGTGGGGCGAGACGGGGTACGGCGACTATTGACGTCGGCCATGAGATCGACTTCGGTGTCGCGGCTAGTGCCGTCTTCCCGAGTTTCTACCTTGTGCACCGCAATGTCTAAACAGAGGGACTGTAGCTCTCGCATCAGCACTTTAAACGACTCAGGGGTACCCGGCCGAGGAATCGACTTACCCTTGACGATCGCATTTAGCGCCTCATTTCGCCCCTGCATATCGTCCGACTTGACCGTCAGCAACTCCTGGAGGGTGTAGGCGGCTCCAAAGGCTTCCAGAGCCCAAACTTCCATTTCTCCAAAGCGCTGACCACCCTGCTGGGCCTTACCGCCTAGAGGCTGCTGAGTTACCAGCGAGTAGGGGCCAGTAGAACGGGCGTGGATCTTGTCATCGACTAGGTGCACCAGCTTTAGCATGTAGGCTCTACCGACGGTGATAGCCTTGTCAAAAGCTTCACCGGTACGACCGTCCCGCAGCACAATTTTGCCGGGGTCGTCAGGGTTGAAGATCCAGTCTTTGCCGCTGGTTTCTCGGGCCTCCATCAGCTTGCCGTGAGTAGAGTTTCGAGAGGCCTCCTCTCCGTACATCTCGTCGAAGGGAATTACCTTGAAGCGACAATCAAGGTTGTCGGCAGCCCAGCCCAGCAAGCACTCAAACACCTGTCCCACATTCATCCGCGAAGGTACCCCCAGCGGGTTGAGGGCAATGTCAATAGGAGTGCCATCGGGTAGATAGGGCATATCTTCGATAGGCAAAATGCGGGAGATAATTCCCTTGTTGCCGTGGCGACCAGCCATCTTGTCGCCCACCTGAATCTTGCGCTTTTGAGCCACATAGACCCGCACCACCATGTTGGCCCCAGGGGGCAGCTCATCGCCCTGCTCTCGGGTAAACACCCGCACATCGACGACCCGACCTTTCTCCCCGTTGGGTACTCGTAGGGAGTTATCGCGCACATCTCGAGCTTTTTCGCCAAAGATGGCCCGTAGCAGCTTTTCTTCTGGAGGTTGGTCAGACTCGCCCTTAGGCGTAACCTTGCCCACTAGGATATCGCCCGACTCCACCCAGGCTCCAATGCGAATGATCCCCGTTTCGTCAAGCTGGCGCAGGGCATCTTCGCCAACGTTGGGAATTTCCCGAGTGATTTCTTCGGGGCCAAGCTTGGTCTGGCGCGCCTCGATCTCAAACTTCTCCACGTGGATGGAGGTGTAGACGTCGTCATACACTAGACGCTCGCTGAGCAGGATAGCGTCCTCGTAGTTGTAGCCCTCCCAGGGCATGTAGGCGACTAAAACGTTCTGCCCCAGAGCCAGCTCGCCGCCCTCGGTAGCAGAACCATCGGCGAGCACCTGGCCCGACTGCACCTTTTCCCCAGGAAATACGATAGGGCGTTGGTTTAGACAGGTGTCCTGATTAGAGCGCTGATACTTTTGCAGCTCGTACTCGTGGACGTTGCCTTCAGGATCGCGAACCTTGATCAGATCAGCATCCAGGTAGACAATCTCCCCGTCGGTGCGGCTGATGATCACCATACCCGAGTCACGGGCGGCCTGGGCTTCTAGGCCAGTGCCCACCAAGGGGCGCTCAGGCTGAAGCAGAGGCACCGCTTGGCGCTGCATGTTAGAGCCCATGAGCGCCCGGTTAGCGTCGTCGTGCTCCAGGAAAGGAATCAGCGAGGTAGCCACAGAGATAATCTGTACGGGCGACACCGCGACATAGTCCACCTCGGCGGAGCTGGTAGTGGTGAAGTCTTGGCGATAGCGCACCGGAATTGTGCTGCCAATGATGTAACCGTTTTCGTCGGTGGCGATGTCACCAGGGGCGACCCGCAAATCATCTTCCTCATCGGCGGTCATGTAGATGGGCTCTACATCTTTGAAGACTCGACCGTTCTCAGCTTTGAAGAAGGGAGTTTCAATAAAGCCGAATTCGTTTACTCGGGCGTGGGTAGCCAGAGAACCAATCAGACCAGCGTTGGGGCCTTCTGGGGTCTCAATCGGGCAAATGCGTCCGTAGTGGGATGGGTGGATATCTCGCACAGCAAAGCCGGCACGCTCGCGGGTAAGACCGCCAGGGCCAAGGGCGCTAATGCGTCGCTTGTGGGTCAGCTCCGCTAGAGGGTTAGTTTGATCCATAAACTGGGAGAGCTGGCTGGAGCCAAAGAACTCCTTAATAGCGGCCACTAGGGGCTTAGGGTTGACCAGAGATGCTGGGGTGAGCGAATCTGAGTCAGAAACGGTCATGCGCTCCCGAATAATTCGCTCTAGGCGGTTGAGGCCTACCCGCACCTGGTTTTGCAGCAGCTCGCCTACGGAACGCACCCGGCGGTTGCCCAAGTGATCGATGTCGTCGATGGAACCGATATCAAATTCGAGGTTGATCAGGTAATCGATCGCCGACAGAATGTCGGTCGGCGTCAGCACCCGAGTGGCGTCAGGCACGTTGAGGCGCAGCTTCCGGTTGAGCTTATAGCGACCCACCCGTCCTAAGTCATAGCGTTTGGGGTCAGAGAAGCGCGAGTGCAGCAGTTGTTCACCGCCAGCTACGGTGGGCGGTTCGCCGGGACGCAGCTTACGGTAAAGCTCTAGCAGGGCCTCTTCTTCGCTGAACTGGCCCTCTTTCTCAATAGTTTTTTGGAAGTAGTCGGGGTGACGCAGCGAGTCGAAGATCTCGTTGTCGGTTAGCCCTAACGCCTTGAGCAGCACCTGAGCCGATAGCTTGCGGGTCTTGTCAATGCGAACCCAAACCAAGTCATTTTTGTCGGTCTCAAACTTGAGCCAGGCACCCCGGTTGGGGATTAGGTTGGCGTTGTAGGTACGGCGACCGTTTTTGTCGGTCTCGGCCTTGTAGTAGACCCCAGGGCTACGCACGATCTGGTTAACAATGACTCGCTCTGCACCGTTAATAATAAAGGTGCCGCGATCGGTCATCAGAGGCAGATCGCCGATGAAAACTTCCTGTTCTTTAATTTCCCCGGTTTCTTTGTTGATTAATCGGGTAGGCACGTACATCTGCACGGCGTAGGTAGCATCCCGCCGCTTGGCTTCATCAACGTCATATTTAGGGCTTTTTAGCTTGTACTGCTTGCCAAGGAAATGCAGCTCAAGTTTGCCGGTATAGTCGGTGATAGGAGAAAAGCTTTCCAGCTCTTCGATCAACCCTTCTTCTAGGAACCAGCGAAAACTAGACCGCTGAATTTCTACCAGGTCAGGCAGGACAAAGTTGGGGGGAGCTTGGTAAACGGTGGTTTCAGTCATGGGTCTCCTAGTGCAGGTTGGCCAAGTGCAGGTGGCCAAGATCAACGACGCGTCTGGAACAGCAGGCAACAGCGAACGAATTGCCTCACTTGATTAAGCTAACGGCCTAACCGCCCGCTGGGGTCGGAAGACGAAATGTATCGGCATCAGCGGAGGAATATATAAGGGACTTGGGTAGATTGAACAACGTCACAGCGTTATGAGTAGTGGTCTGGGCTAAAATTTCAAATTCAACTTGGCGCAGTTCGGCCAGGTGAGCCGCCACATGATATACAAAGGCTGGCTGGTTGCGTCGCTCCTTGCGGCGAGGCTCAGGGGTCAAAAAAGGACAGTCGGTTTCGACTAGCAGTCGATCGCTGGGCACCATCTGGGCCGAAGCCTTGACCTGATGGGCATTCTTAAAGGTAACGATGCCGCTAAAACTGACGTAGAAGCCCAGATCTAAAAACGTTTGGGTCTCTTCTGGGGTGCCCGCCCAGCAGTGCATTACACCAGTCACAGGCCCAACGGTGAGCTGAAAGTCTCGAATGACTTCGGCAGTGGCCGAGGCCGCATCTCGACAGTGAACGATAACTGGTAGACCTTGGCGATGGGCAATGGTCAACTGTTGCCAGAAGGCTTCACGCTGGATGGCTTCATCATCGGCCTTGAAAAAGTCGAGGCCGGTTTCGCCGATAGCGACGACTCGACTGTCAGAGGCTGCCAGCTGAGCGATCTGAGCTGCCGTAGCAGTGCTCCATTTAGCCATATCGAGGGGATGGAGCCCCACAGCTAGAAACAGCTCCGGGATGCGATCGGCGATGCGCTGCATTGCCAAAAATTCCCCTGGCTCTACGCAGGAATGTACCAAAGCCGAAACCCCGGCCTGTCGCCAGGCCTGGGTTAGTTCGTCGAGATCCCCAGCGAACGTTTCAAAGTTGAGATGTACGTGGGTATCAACCAAAGGCATAAGGAATGCAGCGACAAAAACAGCAGGCAGCGTAGGTCAACCCAAAGGTGCCTAAGACGCAGCTCCTGCCGCCTCCTGAGCCTTGAGTGCCCGCGCTATGCGTGACTTCTTACGCGCCCCTGTGTTGGGGTGAAGCACACCACGCTTGACGGCCTTGTCGATCTTGCTGTAGGCGGCAGCCATAGTTGATTCGACCTGCTTGAGGGAGTCGGGGCTAGGGTCAGCCTGATGAGCCTCGATCGCAGCGAGGTAGCTTTTGGTTAAAGTTTTAACCGCCGATTTATAGGATCGGTTATGAAGCCGATTGCGCTCAGCAACTTCAATTCGTTTTAGTGCAGACTTAATGTTTGCCACAGTTCGCCCTAGCTTAACAAGATTATATTGACTGGATAAATCATGTTAGCACCTAACAGCGCTATTGGTGTAATTGAATGCATTGGTTTTCTGCCAAATTGGTCTTTAGATCGACTAGGATGTTAGAACGCTGGCGTTGACTGCCTTTCAGGGATATTCTACTTCCTCCCTTTGATGGTCAACCAAGCTAACTGCACCTTGCTGGCTTATCGGGATTCCTAGCTGTAATGCTCCGCATCACTCATCAGCTAACTGAGGCAAGAACAGAGCTGCAACGCATCTGTGCCCGCACCCACGACGACCAGGTCGTTCATAAGGAAGCAACAGTTCGAGAGATTTTGCATACGGTTCGTCGCCAGGGAGACCAGGCGCTGTTGCAGTACACAGCGGATTTTGACGGGGTTACCCTGGCAGCCGAGGGCTTGCGCTTTTCGGGAGCAGAGCTGGATGCGGCTTACCAACAGGTCAGTAAAGGTCTGCTGGATGCAATTCGTTTGGCCTGCAAAAATGTAGAGTCATTTCATCGTCAGCGGGTGCCCCAAAGCTGGGTGCGGTTTGAGGACAACGGAGTGGTGCTCGGTAAGCGTTATACCCCTGTCGATCGCGCCGGGCTCTATGTACCTGGTGGGCGCGCCTCTTACCCAAGTACTGTGATTATGAACGCCATTCCGGCGCGGGTGGCTGGGGTACCCAGAATAGTCATGGTGACACCGCCCAGTAAAACTGGCACGGTCAACCCAGCTGTGTTGGTCGCGGCCCAGGAGGCCGGGATCACTGAGATCTATCGGGTTGGAGGAGCTCAGGCGATCGCGGCTCTGGCCTATGGTACGGAGACAATCCCGGCGGTGGATGTGATTACTGGCCCCGGCAATATCTATGTGACGTTGGCTAAAAAGCTGGTGTTTGGGACGGTGGGCATCGACTCGTTAGCAGGGCCTTCGGAAGTGTTGGTGATTGCTGACCATACTGCTAACCCAGCCCACGTGGCAGCCGATCTGCTAGCTCAGGCTGAACATGACCCGATCGCCGCCGCGATTTTAATTACTACCAGTGCTGCTCTCGCTGAAGCGGTGGCGGCTGAGGTAGATCGACAGCTCGTGGGCCATCCGCGTCAGACGCTAACGGAGAAGGCGATCGCAAACTATGGTTTAGCTGTCGTTGTTGATAGCCTGGAGCTAGCCGTCGATCTTTCCAATGGCTTTGCGCCCGAACACCTTCAGCTAGAGGTCGCTGAACCATGGGATTTGCTGGAGCATGTTCGCCACGCTGGAGCGATCTTTTTGGGGCACTCGACTCCGGAAGCTGTAGGTGACTACCTAGCTGGGCCTAACCACACCCTGCCCACTTCTGGGGCCGCCCGCTACGCTTCACCCCTGTCTACTGAAACTTTCATGAAGCACTCTAGCCTGATGCAGTATTCGCCGGAGGCGCTGCGGGGGGTGGCTGAGGCGATTGCTGTACTTACTCAAACCGAAGGACTCCCCTCCCACGGTGACTCAGTGCAGCGGCGAGTGCAGCCCGACAGCGGCGGCGGTGCCCTTAGTCTCTAACAACGCACCCGATCCGGCGGTAAAGATGGGCGGTGTGCCTGGTGCCTGTGGCACAATTAACGGGTTCACGCTTCTGGGGTCTGGGTTGAGCTGCTATGACGAAGTTTGTATTTGTAACCGGCGGCGTGGTGTCAAGCATCGGCAAAGGGATTGTGGCATCCAGTCTGGGGCGGTTGCTTAAGTCGCGCGACTATTCCGTTTCCATTTTGAAGCTCGATCCCTATATTAATGTTGACCCCGGCACCATGAGTCCCTTTCAACATGGGGAAGTGTTTGTCACTGAAGACGGAGCTGAAACCGATCTCGATTTGGGCCACTACGAACGCTTTACCGACACCGCCATGTCGAGACTGAACAGCGTCACTACCGGATCGATCTACCAGGCGGTGATCAACCGAGAGCGGCGGGGCGACTACCAGGGGGGCACGGTGCAGGTGATTCCCCACATCACCAACGAAATTAAAGAGCGGATTCACCGGGTGGCTCGCAACACCAACCCTGATGTGGTGATTACTGAGATCGGCGGCACCGTGGGCGACATTGAATCACTGCCCTTTTTAGAGGCCATTCGCCAGTTTCGCAAAGACGTGGGGCGGCAAGACGTGCTCTACATGCACGTTACTCTAGTGCCCTGGATTGCCTCGGCGGGAGAACTCAAAACCAAGCCCACCCAGCACTCGGTGAAGGAACTGCGCTCCATCGGCATCCAACCCGATATTTTGGTGTGCCGCTGCGAGTGCGCCCTGCCCCAGCCGATGAAGGAAAAAATTGCTGAGTTCTGTGACGTGCCCGCCGAAGCGGTGATCACCTGCCAAGATGCCAGCAGCATCTATGAGGTGCCCCTCAAGCTAGAGCACGAAGGGTTGGCCCACCAGGCTATCAAGATTCTTGCCCTCGACCAGCGTCAGCCTCACCTCGGTCAGTGGGAAACTCTAGTCGAAGGGCTCTACAGCTCCAGTCGTCCAGTCGATATTGCCATTGTCGGCAAGTACGTCAGCCTCAACGATGCCTATCTGTCGGTGGTGGAAGCCCTGCGCCATGCGGCGATCGCCCATCGGGCTGCCCTCAATGTTCGCTGGATCAACTCTGAAGACATTGAAGTCAACGGCCCAGACGCTCATCTGAGCGGCGTTAACGGCATTTTGGTGCCGGGGGGTTTTGGCTCGCGGGGCATTGACGGCAAGGTGCAGGCCATTCGGTATGCCCGAGAGCGAGGTATTCCCTTTTTGGGGCTGTGTCTGGGCATGCAGTGCTCAGTGGTGGAGTGGGCCTGCAATGTTGCTCACCTAGAAGGTGCTGACAGCTCAGAATTTTCCCCTGAGGCTCTTAACCCGGTGATTAGCCTGCTGCCTGAGCAGCAAGACGTGGTTGACTTGGGCGGCACCATGCGCCTAGGGCTATACCCCTGCCGTCTTGCCCCCGACACTTTGGCCAGCCGTCTCTATGGTGAAGAGGTGGTCTATGAGCGCCATCGCCACCGCTATGAGTTTAACAACGCCTACCGCAACCTCTTTCTAGAATCGGGATATCAGGTCAGTGGCACTTCCCCTGATGGTCGTCTGGTGGAAATTATTGAGTTGCCGCGCCATCCATTCTTTATTGCTAGTCAGTTTCACCCTGAGTTTCAGTCACGTCCCAGTGCCCCTCACCCGCTGTTTTTAGGCCTGGTGGATGCTGCCCTAGGAACCACAGTGTCCCATGCCCTGGTACCGCTGGAAGTTGGGGCGACTGTAGAGGGTTAAATCGGTTCGCTGTCCCTGGGCGATCAGCCTAGCGCTGTCGCCCATGACCATTGCCTATGGCCATGACACAGTTTTGTGTGAACGGCCTTAGAGGGGCACCCAGAGTGCCGAACTGGGCAACCTCTAGCCGCAGCAGAGTGCTGAGCTGGTGGGGTACTCTAGGGCGGCCAGGGGCGGACAGCAGGAGCTGTCTTGGTTCTGTTTAACCAGCCAGTAGGTAGTCATGCTATCGCCACTCTTGAGGCAAATAGGGCCTCGGGGTTCTAGGGTAAAGTCGTCTTTAAGGTAGGAATAGGTCAGCTCTGACACCTGAATTTTGCCTGCTTCGCCAGTGGTTTCCATAAAACTGGCGATGTTGACGGTGTCGCCCCAGAGGTCGTAGATAAACTTGCGAATGCCGATCACCCCAGCCACTACGCTGCCCGAATTGATGCCAATGCGTAGCTCAAAGGGCCGACCATCGGGCCGACAAAAGTCGCGGATGGTCGTCTGCATATCGAGGGCCATGCGGGCGATCGCCTGGGCATGGTCGGGGCGCGGCGTGGGTACCCCCGCCGCCACCATGTAGGCATCGCCAATGGTTTTAATTTTTTCGAGATTGTAGATGGCAGCTAGCTCATCAAACCGGGAAAACATGCGGTTGAGCAACTGCACTAGCTCGCAGGGGGTGAGTTTTGCTGCCACAGTACTAAAGTCCACAATGTCGGCGAACAGAATGGTGACGCCGTCGAAGTGATCGGCGATCGCCTGCTCTCGTTCCTTTAGTCGCTGGGCAATTTGAAAGGGCAGCACATTGGTCAGCAGTTCTTCAGAGCGCTGGCGCTGGCGACGCAGTTCCGCTTCGGCCAGCTGGCGCTCTTTGATTTCGGCCTGGAGCTGCTGATTTTGAGCTTCCAGCATCAGCTGCTGCCGACGCAGAGCCAGCTGATGCTTGACCCGCAGCAGTACCTCATAGGCCATAAAAGGCTTGACGATATAATCTGCTGCCCCCAGTTGAAAGGCCTGTTCTTTTTCGGCTTCCGCATCACGAGCCGTGAGAAAAATCACCGGAATGCTCTGGGTGGCTGGGTTGGCTTTGAGTTGGCGACACACGGCAAAGCCATCCATGGTGGGCATAGTGATGTCGAGCAAAATCAGATCCGGAGGAGCTAGGACAATGGCGTTGAGGGCCAAAGCGCCGCTGATGGCCTTGCGACAGCGGTAGCCTTCGATTTCAAGAATGGTGGACAACACTCGCAGATTGTCGGGGATATCGTCTACCAGCAGAATATCTATATCCTGGTTGGCGTGGGGTTCGGCGGTAATCATAGGTGGAGCTACAGGGAAACGGGTGCGGTAGGAACAGCCGTCAGGTCGATAATGACATCGAGACGAAAATCGTTCACTAAGCGGTCTAGCCGCTGAGCCAGAACCTTCTGCTCGGCTGGAAGTTGAGCAATCAGCTGGCGAACCTGACGATCGTTGGCGGCCTGAGCTGCCTGGTGGACTTGAGCCAGCCAGTCGGGAGCTAGAGCCTTGAAATCGGCTTGGCTAAGGGGGCGCTGGTCTCTGCCTGAGCTTTGTTCGTCAACGCCATGCGGGTCAACAGCAGCGGTTTTGTCGTCGTCCCGCCCGAACTCGGCGTATTGGTAGATGAGGCCAAGGCTGCAACCAATTTGTTCTAATAGCCGATCGCGCTGGAGGGGCTTGGGCAACACAGCATTACAGCCCGCCGCGATGCAGTCTGACTGCTGCTCTTCAAACACGCTAGCGGTCACGGCAATAATTACCGTAGTGCCACCGCCGGGCATCTGGCGCAGCTGGCGAGCTACGCCATAGCCATCGAGTACGGGCATTCGCATGTCGAGGCAGATGAGGTGGGGCTGCCAGTTTGTCCACAAATCGATCGCTTCTTTTCCCTGGCTAGCTTCGCTGACTTCAAACCCAACCCCTTCTAACCAGTGGCGCATGAGGAGGCGGCTTTCGGCCACGTCGTCTGCGACTAAGATGCGGTGGCGGGGCTGATTGGGGGCTAGACGCACAATTGACCGTTCTGCCTTGGCGGGTTCGAGCAGGGCCGTGGTAACAGCTCCAACGGGAATGCCCAGGGTAAAGGTCGAGCCTTGGCCGGGCAGGCTGGTGACAGCGATGGTGCCCCCCATGAGCTGGGCAAAGTTGTTGCTGAGTGATAGTCCCAGCCCTGTACCCTCGGCGGAGTGTCGTCCTGATTGAGTTTGTTCAAAGGGCTGAAACAAGTATGAAAGCTCGTCGTCGTCAATGCCAACTCCGGTGTCTTGCACCGTGATCTCGAGCCAGTGGGTTTTGCTGTCGCCGCTATCGAGCATTGAAACGTTGCCCCTCAGCCGCGATCGCACGGTGACGCAGCCCAGGGTTGTAAATTTAATGGCGTTGCTGATCAGGTTGATGAGAATTTGCCGCAGCTTGCCCTCGTCGGCCCACAGCCGATGGGCCAGCGGCGGCGGTTGAACGACTTCCAATCGGATGCCTTTGGTCTCGGCCTTGAGCTGTAGCATGTCGTCTACTGACTGGAGTAAGTAGTGCAGATCGAACGCCGCTTCGTCGAGGCTGATTTTGTTGGCCTCAATTTTGGCTAGAGACAGCACATTGTTGATTAACCCCAACAGGTGATTGCCGCTGCGATTCACTATGGCAATCAAGTCGCGGTGATCGTGGCTGAGGCTGTCGTCGTCATGCAGGATTTGGGTGAAGCCCAAAATGGCATTGAGGGGTGTGCGCAGCTCATGACTCATGCTGGCTAGGAAGTCGCCCTTAGCCTGGCTGGCGGCATCGGCGGCGCGCTTGGCAATTTCTAAGGCCTGGGCCTGCTGCTGGGTTTTGCGCAGCAGGTTGGCCTGCTGCACGGCGGTACCCAGCTGCGCTCCTACCTGAAGCACCATTTTGACCTCGTGGCGAGTCCAGGTGCGAACCTGGTGGTGGGCATAAACCCCTAGCAGCCCCCAGAGCTGGCTGCCAGCAAAAATCGGCACGATGACGTAGGCGCGAATCTGCCAACGCTCTAAAAACTCTAGATAGCAGCTGTCGAATCCTTCGTCGTAAATATCGTTAACGCGGTGGTAGGTGCGGTCTTGGCGGTAGGTTTCGGCCTGGGTTTCTTGGAGGTAGGTGTCTTCTAACAGCAGATAGCCCTCGTCAAAGCCGCTATTTTGCATCTGGCGAGCACCACAGTCATCGCGATCGATGAGCGACTGCCCCGTCGTCGGATCGCTCACAGTCGAGGGGGCCATGGGATCAGCGAGGGCTTCGGCCACGACAGAGCCACTCCAGTTTTCGTTGAAACGGTAGATCCAGGCGCGATCGCAGCCGATGGCCTGCTGAAGTTCTTGGGTAGTGGCGGCAAAAATGGTTTCTAAATCGAGGGTTTGGCGCATGCGTTGCACAATGCGCATGACCGCCTTTTCGCGGTTGGCCACCGCTCGCACGGCGTCTTCAGCCTGCTTTTGAACGGTGATATCGCTACAGGTGCAGACCACCCGTTCGATGTCGCCGACCTCATTGAACTGGGGGTCAACGTTGACCAGCAGCCAGCGCGGTGAGTTGCCGATCGCAGCGCTGACCCCCATAATTACATCCCCGATGGGGCTCTTGTGGGCAATGGCCTGCTGCACTGGCAGGTCGGCGGGCGCAACGGGAGTGCCATCTTCGCGGCAAATTATCCCCGCCTGACCAAACACCAGCGGAGTACCATCGGCTGTGGGCAGCAGCAAAAACTGCTGGGCCGCCCGGTTGCTAATCAAAATCTCGGCTTTGGGGTTGAGCAGCAGTGCCCCTACCCCCATCTCGCGAATTAGGGTGCGAAAGCGGAGTTCACTGTGGGATAGTGCCTCCTGTTGCAGGTGCTGCCGAGTGAGGCGCTGGTTAATTCTAAGGGTGATGAGAATGCCCAGCAAAATCAGCCCAGCTCCTAACCCGACGGCTAACGCCAGCCAGCGTCCCTCTAGATCGGGCCAAACACCAGCGGTTTCTATGGGAGTGGAGCTGACTAAAAATACTGTCCCCGCCATGCCGATGTAGTGCAGGCCACCAATCCCTAACCCCAGAACTAGCACTGCCAGAGGGGTACGCCAGCGATCGCCCTGCTTAGCTCGGCGGCGCGACTGAAGAATTAAGCCCAGGGCAACCGTCGAAGCCAGGACGGCAACGGCTACTGACAGCCCCACCAGGGGCCACCGAAAGCTAAGGTGGGCGGGCATCTTCATCGAGGCCATGCCGGTGTAATGCATCCAGGCGATCGCCAGCCCCATCACAAAGCCCGCCGCACTCAGACTCAACCAGCTAAAGCCGACGCGGCTGACCAACCCCAGGGCAACCCCCGCCGCCAGCACTGCATACACTAACGAGAGCCCGGTAATGAGCAGATCGTAGTTGACCGGCAGCGGCAGTTCTAAGGCCAGCATGGCCACAAAGTGGGTAGTCCAAATGCCGGTGCCCATCGCTAGGGCACCGCCGGTCAGCCAAGGCCACTGCCGCCATCCCGTTGCAAACAAAATTTGCTGTCCTAGGCTCACCGTGGTGTATGAGGCTAGAATGGCAATTCCCAAAGACAAGCAGACTAAACCAGCGTTGTAGTGACCAACAACCGTATAGGCCATCGTGGTAGTTTCCACCGAAGACTAAACATAGAATTGTCTAGATGCACTTCTAGCTTTCCCGAACTCTCTGTGCCCTCACCATTCTTTTGTGTCGGAGAGCACAACTCTTTCGGGATGACAAAATTTCAATAAGCTCAGCCTTAGCTAAGTCAATAAACGCACCACAATTCCCTAATTTTAAGGGTTTTCATGCTTTTTGCAGAGAAAAACGGTGGTTAATTATAGAGAATTAAATGATCGTTTCGACCTAAAGAGATACATTCAGCATAAAGGCCGGATCTTTCATGGTTTTGCCCCTATCTTGAGGAAAACATGTTTTGGAATGTTTGCCCCCTCTCCTTAGGCAGATGCCACCGCTGCTCGTTTCAACCTACATGCGCTCTAGCACCCGAATGCCCAATAGTGAAAGGCCCAGTTTTAGGGTTTTGGCCGTTAGATCGCAGAGCAGCAGGCGCGAGGTGCGCTGGGGTTCGGCGGCCTGAAGCACAGAGCAGCGATCGTAGAATTGGTTGAACTTTTGGCTCAGCTCAAATAGGTATTGGCAGAGGCGACTGGGGTATAACTCCTGCGCTACCTCTCCCAGCACCTCGTCGAGCTGGAGCAGATGGTGGGAGAGGGCAAACTCGCTGTCGTCTTCTAGGTGAATGCGAGCCTCGGCAGGCAGGTGGTCAAAGTCGATGTCGCCCTTGCGGCTAATGCCCTGCACGCGCACATAGGCGTAGAGCATGTAAGGGGCAGTGTTGCCTGCCAGCGCTAGCATTTTGTCAAAGCTAAAGATGTAGTTGCTGGTGCGGTTTTGGCTCAGATCGGCGTACTTGACCGCACCTAAGCCCACCGCTTCGGCCACGTCTTGAATAAATTCCTCCGTTTCTTGCCGATCTTCGGCTTGAATGCGAGACTCCAGGTCGGTGCGGGCGCGGCTGACCGCTTCATCCAGCAGATCCTTCAGCTTCACCGTATCGCCGGAGCGAGTTTTAAACTTTTTGCCGTCTTCGCCCTGCACTACGCCAAAGGGTACGTGGGTCAGCTCGACGCCCTCAGGAATCCACCCGGCCTTGTCCGCCACCTGGAAAACCTGGGCAAAATGGCTGCCCTGGCCAGCATCCACCACGTAGAGAACGCGCTTAGCCCTATCCTGCTGGGTGCGGTAGCGGATGGCGGCCAAGTCAGTGGTGGCATAGTTGTAACCGCCGTCGGTTTTTTGGATGATCAGCGGCAGCGGGTCGCCGTCTTTGTTGGTAAACCCGTCGGCAAAAACTACTTTGGCCCCCTGGTCTTCCACCAGCAGCCCCAGGGAGTCAAGATCCTTCACCACATCCGCCAGCAGGGGATTGTAGAAGGATTCGCCGCGCTCTTGGATTTGAATGTCGAGGCGATCGTAGAGTTTTTGGAACTCGTGGCGGGACTGGTCGCAAAGGGCTTGCCAGGCTTTGAGGGCGATCGCATCCCCCGCCTGCAACCCTACTACCGCCTCACGGGAGCGGGTTTTGAAATCGTCATCTTCATCAAAGCGCTTTTTGGCCTGTTTATAGAAGGTCACCAGGTCGCCAATATCGACCTTGGAGCTAGCTTCTAGCGCCTCGGGACAGGCTTCCTTGAGGTGAGTAATCAGCATGCCGAACTGGGTACCCCAGTCGCCCACATGGTTGAGCCGCAGCACGTCGTTGCCCATGAACTCCTGCACTTGGGCAATGGAGTCGCCGATGATGGTCGATCGCAGATGCCCGACGTGCATTTCTTTAGCAATATTGGGGCTAGAAAAATCCACAATCACTTTCTGTGGCGTTTTAACCGGGGCCACTCCCAGGCGAGGGTCGGCTTGCATGGCCCGCAGCTGGTCTTCTAAATAGGCGGTTTTGAAGCGCAGGTTGATAAAGCCGGGGCCAGCGATTTCGGGCGGTTCGCAGAGGTCACTGATGTCGAGTTTTTCGACGATCTGCGTAGCAATGTCGCGGGGCTTCTGTTTCAGCGGCTTGGCTAGCGACATGGCCAAATTGGCCTGGTAGTCGCCAAACTTGGGATTGCTGGTGGCCACCAGCATGGGGTCGGTACCCGCTAGGTCTGCACCAAAGGCGGCGATTAAAGCCTGGTCAAACCGGGCGGTAAGTTGTGCAAGTGTAGACTTCATGGTGTGTTCTAACCCCGTTGCGCTCCAAATAGTCCCTAAATCTTGATTGGTTATGCACCGTCACCCCTTGATGACCGCCGCTGCGATCACCGCTTTGCCCGAGGCCCAGTTCATTCATCCCCTCAATCCTAGAGCAATCCGCCACGGCAGGTCGCTGGGCGATGCCGTCGGGTTTGAGCACCTTGGCGTTCACCTTGTGCGGGTTGAACCCGGCCACGACTCGACCCAGTACCACGTCCACCAGGCCGAGGAGGAATTCGTCTAAATTCTCTCGGGACGAGGGCTGGCGGAAATCGGCGACGAGACCCTGGAGGTCGGCTCCGGTGATTTTATGGGCTTTGCCGCTGGCGGACTGGCCCACAGCCTAAGCAACCCCTTTATGGAAGACCTAGTGTACCTGGTTGGGGGCATGCGGCTGGAGTTTGACATTTGCGATTATCCCAAAGTCAACACCCGCCTGTACCGGCGAGGCGACCAGCGCGACTATGTGGATTTGTCAGAATGAATGACTTACGCCGCGTTGAGAACCCCACCCTGAACGAAAATTTGTCTCAGGGGCATGGAGCGAAATTGGGTGCTGGACGATCGCACTGAGGGTTATACCGTCGCCCCCGCTCCGGTTAACGCTCCTGCTCAAACCGCTACACTAAAACCTGAGTCAATTCTAGAATTTTGTCCATTCACCCATGCCAAAGCCCCTCGACAGCAACGATTTTTTGCAAGGCTCTGGCCCAATTCTCGACGTGCGCAGTCCGGGAGAATTTCAGCAGGGGCACATCCCTGGCGCGATTAGCTTTCCCTTATTCACCGATGCAGAGCGCGCCCAGGTGGGTACCTGCTATAAGCAGGTGGGGCGGGAGTCGGCAGTAGAGCTGGGTTTTGACATTGCTGGTCCCAAATGCGGTGAGTTTGTGCGTGCGGCCAAGGCGCTGGCCCCTGATCGCCACCTGCGAATTCACTGCTGGCGCGGTGGCATGCGCAGCGGCGGCATGGGCTGGATTTTGGAATTGGCGGGGTTTAGCGTCTACCTCCTCGATGGCGGCTATAAGGCTTACCGGCACTGGGTGCGGGAGACTTTGGCGACGCCCAAACCAATTATGATTTTGGGCGGCATGACGGGCAGCGGCAAGACGCTGATTCTCAAGGAACTGGCGGCTTTAGGGGAGTCAGTATTAGATCTAGAAGGCTTAGCCAATCACCGGGGCAGCAGCTTTGGGGCGCTGCTGCTGCCGCCCCAGCCCTCCACGGAGCACTACGAAAATTTGTTGGCGGACCAGTGGGTAAGATTCCCAAGCGATAGTCAAGGACTGGCTCCAAAAGACCAACGTCCTATCTGGCTGGAGGCCGAAAGTCGCCGGGTGGGCACCTGCCGGATTCCCGACGAGCTGTTTGCGCAGATGGATGCGGCTCCGGGGGTGGAGGTAGTGCGATCGCTCGATGAACGCCTTGACCTGCTGGTAGAGATCTATGGCGAGGCATCCACGGCGGGTTTGATAGAGGCGACGGAGCGAATTGGGAAGCGGTTGGGGGGCGATCGCACCCAGGCTGCCATACAGCATATTCAGTCGGGGAACCTGCGCGCCGCCTGCGCCATCATTCTGGACTACTACGATCGCGCCTACCGCCACGATCTAGAGCGCCGTCACCGGGTCATTCCCCAGGTTGATATCCGGGGTTTGTCCCCTGCCGCCAGCGCTCGGCTGCTAGCAGAAAAGTTACCTCTCCTGGATCCGCAACCGGTTTCATTGAGCCAGTGCTAGGTGAACCTCGTCTGAGACATCAAAAACGCCAGCACCAAGGACTTAGCGCTGGTGCTGGCGTTGATGTCAAACGTTACCGATTGACGGTTTAACTAAGAGTGGCCCTACGAGTTGGGCTGAGCCGTGACGTTGGTCGCGCCATCTACAGTCATAGCAATTTTCTTGGCTTGCTCTAGCACACCCTGGGCATCGGGGTTGTACTTCAGCACGACGGTGGAGCCGGTTTGCGCCACCCACAGGCCCACATTGTCAGATAGGCCGGCTTCATCAAACGCCAAGGCCACTCGCTTCGCTAGACCGCTCTCGTCAAACTGGCCATCAATGCCTACTTTGGCATCGTCGATTTTGGCCGTAGTGGCAGCCTGCTTGACATTAACTTTGGGGGAGGACTTAGCTTTTTCTTCTTCTTTTTTGCCGAACAGTTTGCCTAGAAAACCCATAACATATCTCCTGTTTAGTCGAACCGTTTCCTCTGGTTGCAGACCAGCTCTGGATAAAGCTGTTTACGCTTTTGCCAAAAGCTTGTAGCCGCACCAAGTTGGAACCTACCAGAGAACCGTAAAGAATTGGTAAAGAGTTGACAAGCTCCCCTGGATACAGTTGCTCACTCAGTCTTTGGGAATATTTCGCTGGAGTCGGGGGCAGAGGCTTTGGGCTAAGATAGGAAGCTGGCAATGCATTCGCCATCGTTTTCATTACTACTGCTTTACCGTATATCGCCCGCAGGTTTGCCATGAGTAAGGGTACGCTGTTCGACAAAGTTTGGGATTTACACACCGTAGGTACCCTGCCTTCGGGGCAGACTCAGCTGTTTATTGGGCTGCACCTGGTGCATGAAGTCACCAGCCCCCAGGCCTTTGCCATGGTGCGCGAGCGCCAGCTCACGGTGATGTATCCCGAGCGCACTGTCGCTACCGTTGACCACATTGTCCCTACCGAAAGCCAGGCCCGCCCCTTTGCCGACCCCCTGGCCGAGGCAATGATGCAGGCTCTCGATCAAAACTGTCAGGATCACGGCATTCGCTTTTACAACATTGGCTCGGGCAGTCAGGGCATTGTGCATGTGATTGC
>JANPIO010000387.1:0-15472 GCA_031425055.1 Phormidium sp. VAR_61_metabat_6 | reverse complement strand
CGAAGGGGCGATTCCCTTTGCCGCCAATGACCCACTGCGAATCATCCCCGCCTGTGTCGCCGGGTCTGCCGTGGCCGGGGCGCTGTCAATGGCCTTTGGCAATACCCTACGGGCTCCTCACGGCGGCGTGTTTGTGCTGGCGATACCCAACGCGGTGGAGAATGTGGGGCTCTATATTGTGGCGATCGCCGCTGGCACCCTGGTCACCGCCCTAGTCACCATCCAACTCAAGCACTTCTTCCCGCGCAAAAAGGTTGCTGCCGTAGCCTAGGCTGTCTCACGTTCTCAATACACCGCTAGAGCCAGGGAGTAGATGAGTTGTCCATCTATTCCCTGGCTTTACCCGTAGGTGACGAAGCTCTAAGCCTGCCTTGTCAGTGCTATTAGAAAAACCAATGACATCCTCAATGGGACTTTTGGAGGCAAAAGTGATAAAGTTTTCCATAGATTTTCCTCGATGGTGAATTTTTAATCATTTATCTCACTCAATAAAGAAAATTAGGTGCTGACGATGGGCATCACCAACCGGATCAACTTCCGCCATCTGCGCGGAGACATTTTTGGGGGCGTTACCGCTGCAGTAATTGCCCTGCCAATGGCCCTGGCCTTTGGGGTCGCCTCGGGGGCTGGAGCCGCCTCTGGTCTCTACGGGGCTGTGATTGTGGGTTTCTTCGCCGCGCTGTTTGGGGGCACGCCGACGCTGATTTCGGAGCCTACTGGGCCAATGACCGTGGTTTTTACCGCCGTTATTGCTCAGCTGATCGCCTCCGATCCTGAAAACGGCATGGCCATGGCCTTTACGGTGGTCATGCTGGCAGGGCTTTTCCAAATTATCTTTGGTTTCTTGAAGCTAGGGCGCTATGTGACCCTGATGCCCTACCCGGTGATTTCGGGTTTTATGTCGGGCATCGGGGTAATTCTGATCATTTTGCAGCTGGGGCCATTCTTGGGCCACGCGACCCCCACGGGCGGTGTGGTCGGCACCCTAGCTAACCTACCCCAGATGGTGAGCACCCTCGATCCGGCGGAGGTCGCCCTGGGTGCCTTTGCCCTGGCGGTGCTATTTCTCATGCCCAAGCGGTTTAATCGCTGGGTGCCGCCTCAGTTGCTGGTACTGGTCGCCGGTACCCTGCTGGCTCTAACGGTGTTTTCGGGGGCCGACCTGCGGTTGATTGGCGAAATTCCCACTGGGTTGCCAAACTTGCAGTTGCCCATGTTCACCGCCGCACCGGAGTTTGCTGGTTAGGTTTAACCGCTCAGCGCTCAAATACCATCCGCTGGTGTTTTGCTGGTGCTGGCTAGATGGGTTGTGTCTGGGGCCAAAAGCTGTTTTGCAGGCTTCGACGGCTCGTTCTTAAAATCTGGACTGAAATTGGGAGGTATCAATGCTAATGTCTGACACTGTTTCTACACTGTCTTGGCTGCCGTGGCCAGGCTCTCCTCTAGTTACGCCGTTGCTGGCGACCACTCCTCGATCTGCCACCGGTTTTAGGCGAACTGGTTGCTGGGGTGGTGGTTGGTGTGTCGGCACTGCATCTGATCATGACCTCGAAGGTGCTGTCGGAGATTGGCCAACTCAAGTCGGCTGAGGGTCAAATTATTGTCGGCGCGGCGGTGATTGACGATGTGCTGGGCATCATCGTGCTGGCGGTGGTGGCCAGTCTGGCGAAGACCGGCGAAGTGGATGTGATGAATGTGGTGTATCTGATTATCAGCGCCACGGGGTTTTTGCTGGGGGCGATTTTCTTAGGCAAGTTTTTTAATACGTTGTTTGTGGCGATCGCAGACCGGCTGCAAACTCGCGGCAATCTGGTAATTCCGGCGATTACCTTTGCCTTTTTGATGGCCTTTTTTGCCAATGTGATTCACCTGGAGGCAATTTTGGGGGCGTTTGCGGCGGGCCTAGTGCTCGATGAAACCGACAAGCGCAAGGAACTCGATTTCGCTGGCCCCAGACCCCCGTTGACCTAGACGTTCCGTCGTCCTGGATCTCACGGAAAGGACTAACTGATCATCGGTTTAAATCTTTGTTCTGCGAGTGGGACTTTTTGGTGCCGCGATCGGCCTCAGCCCCATCCGTTTCACTATCTCAGCGTGGGCAACGCGGCTCTAATGCTGCTGGCCCAATTCGTTATCGCGGTTTGCTGTAGCGCTCAAACGCCCTAAAAACAACACTTTTAGATAGATTTTACATCCGCAAAAAAGCTGCGCCCCCAGGCGATCTCTCTCTGCGGAGTTACCCTACTCCTATCTCTGGGAAGATCAGATTTAGGGCTTGGGCTGACTACTATACAGAACATAACTTCATTGGGAGACCGCCACTATGGCTAATACTGAAAGCGACCAGACAACTCAGGCTCCTGAGTCCAGCGAAGGGTATAACACCCCCCTTGATGAGAGCCAGCGTCACACCGGCATGTACGAAGCTAACGACGCCAAGAAAGACGCCAAGCCCGAAAGCGGCAGCAGCAATACTGGCCCTGAGGGTGCACCTAACCAGGGTACTGAAAAGCGTTAAGGCTGAGCCTCTGAGGCTTGCTCTTGGCTAAGGCGCAGGGGGCGATCGCAGCTAGCGCGATTGCCCCCGTTCCCGTTTTTGGGTATAGGATAGACAGCTGGCTTAGGTCTGCTGATAACCGTGAATCTATCGGCTCGTTGGTTTACCCTCTGGCATAGGCTAAATTTGCCCGCACCCGCACCGCAGGTGTTTTTGGGGTTGTGCGATCGCTACACCAAACCCCAGCGGGATTACCATACCCTTCAACACCTAGCCGAATGCTTTGGGTGGTTCGACTGCACTTACAATTTGGCCGAAAACCCAGCAGCGGTAGAGCTTGCTCTCTGGTTTCACGATGCCATTTACGATACCCATAGGGCCGACAATGAAGCGCAAAGCGCTGATCTTGCAGCGCAGGTGATTAGTAGTGTGGGTGGCGGAACCATGTTGCAACAATCCGTCTGCAACCTAATTTTGGCCACAAAGCATGATGCCGTACCCAGCACAGTGGACATGGGCTTGGTCGTGGATATTGATCTGGCCATTCTGGGGGCAGAATTGGATCGCTTTATGCAGTACGACGCTCAAATCCGGCAGGAGTATGCCTGGGTGCCCGAGCCTGTGTTTTGTGAAAAGCGAGCGGAGATGCTTCAGGGTTTGCTGCACCGGCCTTCGATCTTTTCCACTAATTTTTTTCGGGAACGGTTAGAATGCCAGGCCCAGCGCAACCTGCATCGATCCCTGGCCGCTCTCAGAAAAGGTTCCAGCTCATCATTCTTCAAGTTGTCCTATCCAGGGTTCACCTACTACCCTCGCCGAGGGGGGTGGATGGGTAGGGAGTAGGGGGTAGATGGGTGAAGCGCTGAGGTCATCTACCAGCACCTGCTGTAGGCTGGGTGAAACGAAGTGCAACCCAGCAGCGGAATTCCTAGGGGTTTGGTTTGCTCAGGCTCTAGGGCGATCGCTTCCCAAACTTAGCTCTGCCGTCAGCCAGTCGATAAACTGTCGCGCCGTGCGGCCCGATCGCCCATTGTGGCGGGTGGCCCACTGGAGGGCGCGGGCGGTGAGGTCTGCCTCAGGGAGAGAAATATTGGCCTGCTGAGCTAGGTGATGAACGATCGCGAGATAGGTGGGCTGGTCAGCGGGCTCAAAGGTGAGGGTGAGGCCAAAGCGATCGCTAAAGGAGAGCTTTTCCTGCATCGTATCCCACGACTGCACTTCGTCTTGATCGCTGGGGCGAGGGCGATCGCTAAAGAATTCGCGCACCAGGTGGCGGCGGTTGGAGGTGGCGTAGACCACCACGTTGGCGGGGCGGGCGGTGGTGCTGCCTTCTAGCACGACCTTGAGCGCTTTGAAGGTGTCGTCGTCGTCCTCAAAGGAGAGGTCATCGACAAAAATGATGAATTTTTGGGGCCGCGCCCGTACCTCGCCCACGATTTGCGGCAGGGCTTGCAGATCGGCCTTGGCCACCTCCACCAGCCGCAGCCCTTGGTCGGCGTACTCATTCACCAGAGCTTTGACGAGGGATGACTTGCCCACGCCGCGACTGCCGTAGAGCAGCACATTAAGCGCCGGGTAGCCCTTCAGCAGCGCCAGGGTGTTTTGCACCAGTTGCTGTCGGGGGTGGTCGTAGGCGGTAAGCTGTCCCAGGCGAATGGAGTCAGGGTCGGCAATGCCGCAGAGCTGGCCCTGGTGCCAGGTAAAGGCGCGGTACTGAGCGAGCAATCCTGCGCCGTGGCGGCGATAGTGACCGGCTAAAAATTCTACAGCGTTGGCCCAGGGCGCGTCTGGGGGGAGCGTCAGCGGCAGTGAGGCTGTCTCATCTATGGCCCAGGCTACGGGGGGGGTGGGAATTTGGGCGATCGCCTGCACCCACCCTGCAATGGTGTCTCCGCCAAGTTGATAGAGCGCTTGGAGGGTGTCTAAATCGCGGCGGGCAGCCTGCACTAAGGCGGTGGGCAATTGGGCAAAATCTGTGCACTGGGCTTGCAGCGTAAATGGGTTCTCGGCGTAGGCAATTTGCCGCAGTAGGTAGCTACGCCAACTGGCTTCGCTGGCAGCCAGCGCCTGAAACCAGGCACCGTAGGCGCGCAGGCTGCTGGCGGCGTTCCCCGCTGCCAAAGCCGCCAGCAGCGCTAGAAAGGTAGCCCCTATGGGTGGCTCAAACACCGACTGATAGAGCAGCAACCCGTCGATATGCTGGCTATATTGCGGCACTTTGCTCTGGAGGGTGGCTAACTCTGGGGTGCGATCGCGCATTCTAACCGTGCTTTGCGTGAATAATTTCCTGGAAAAGTTCACCTGACGGAGAACTCTAAACTCCAGCTCTCCCCAGGATATGGCTTTTGAGCAAGCTGCGCGAGGCTAGGGCTAAGCGGCTGATCATACCAGCGTAACGGCACTAAATACTCCAGTCTCTTTGCTGGCAATGGACTTAGCTGGGGCCTATGTCCCGATCTCAGCTTTCATGCGCTCTAGGGTCTGCTGCATTTGCTGAAACATCGTGTCAGGGGTCATGCCAAACTGGCCCAGCTGAGTCTTGAGCTGTTCGACCGTCATTTGGGCCTGAAAGTCTTCGGAAAGCTCAAATCGCTTCATAAAGATGTGGTAGCGCTCCATCATGGCTTCCATCTGGGCAATGTACATTTTCTTGCCCTCGCGATCGAACTTGCCGTAGCCGCCCCCTAGCTGCACCAGCGACTGATAGTCCTGAAACAGCTGCATAGCCTCTTGCTGAACAATCTCTGAGTCAAAAAATCCCATGGTTCTACGCTGAGCCCTAGCGTGAGCAACTTGCGACACAATCGCGGGCAACCGAATGTATCTCTATCTATAAAGCCTAAGGTTTAGCTTAACCCCCGGCCAAGGGTAGATAACCCTACTTAGAGAGTTTAGGGTTCAAGGGTTTAGGTTCACAACCTGCCTCAAACCCTAAACCCTTCAGTCGCTAGAGCTTGGGGACGTGCGTCTAAATAAAGTACCAGAAGCATTAATTGCTGTAGGGTGCATAACGCTAAGGCGAGGCTCCGCCAACGCGCAGCAATGCACCAATAGGAAAGCTGCCAATTGGTACCTTATTTTCTTGCGCGTCCCTTGCCCCAATTCAGCTGGGTCAAATACCAGGTTCGCATGCGCTCTCATCAAACTGATGCCCGCTATACCTATCCGCAGATTCGCCACTGCTAGCCCAACGGGCCGAGCCTACATCTCTCAAGGGGAGGTTTTTTTAGACGAAATACTCTTAAACTCTAAGATTTCGCCGCTGGGCGCTAGAATCTAATAGCTGATTGGCACCACAGAATTCACGCCGCCAGCGCGCTGTACGTTCGAGAGAAACTCCATGTCACAAGGTCAAGGATTTGGGTTTGGATTAGGCAAGATGAAGGAACTCACCGAGGCCTTCAAAAAAGCCCAGCAGATTCAAGAAGGGGCCAAGCAGCTGCAAGAAGAGCTGGAACAGATGGAGATCCAAGGAGAATCGGGCGGTGGCCTAGTCAAGGTCACCATGAGCGGCAACCAAGAGCCTAAGGGCGTCACCATTGCCCCCGAAGCCCTCAACGAAGGGGCCGAGGTGCTCTCTGACCTGGTAGCTACCGCCATGAAAGACGCCTACGAAAAATCGACGGCCACCATGCGCGATCGCATGGAGGTGCTCACCGGCGGCCTCAACCTGCCTGGTCTATAGGGCTCGCTTGCCAGTGCTATGACAACGCGTCTTTTGTTTGTGTGCCTGGGCAACATCTGCCGGTCGCCCTCGGCAGAAAACATTATGAACCACCTGATTGAGCAGCGGCAGGTGGGCGATGGCCCTGAGGGGCCGGTCTTTGGCCATCAAGTGGTGTGTGATTCAGCGGGCACCGCCAGCTACCATGTGGGCAGTGCCCCCGATCGCCGCATGGCCCAGGCCGCTAAAGCCTACGGCATTGATCTGGCGGGTCGCGCTCGCCAGTTTGACACCTTTGACTTTGACCGCTTTGATTATATTTTGGCGATGGATCGCCAAAACTATCGCGATATTTTGGCCCTCGATCCCGCTGGCCAGCATCGCGACAAGGTGCGGCTGATGTGTGACTTTTGCCGCACTCACCCCGACAAAGACGTTCCTGATCCCTACTATGGTGGCCCGGAAGGGTTTACCTACGTCATCGATCTCCTGCTAGATGCCTGCGAAGGACTGCTCGACCACATTTCGGCTCATCCCGCGGCTATTTCCCATTAGCGGCTTCTCTACGCACCGTGACCTGCAAAGGCCCTGCTATGCTTGCTTTGATGAAAACCGCTCGCCCCTGGCGGCGACTTGGGCTGTCTTGGGCTCTAGGGTTTTTGGGGGCGCTGGCGATGGCCCTACCGAGCACCGCTGCCGAAAACCTGATTGTTACCTTCGGCATTTTGCAGCGTTCGATTCCGATCGCTGATCTAGAACGGTTTGCGGCCACAGGCGAGCTTACTCCTCAGCTGCAAGCCTATCGACGACAGCTCCAAATATCGGATGAGCAGCTCGGCCAAATTCGCGAGGTGTTGAGCACCCCAGCGGAACTCAGTCCGGTGGCGGTGGCCCAGTTTCTCTACACCGAGCAGGGAGTGCTGCTGCTGGAGCAGATTGGTCGGGTGGTGCAAACCCCGGTGCGTCAGGCCAACGTGCAGGCCCTGCGCGGGGCGCTGATCTTGGCCGCCGCCGACCCCGAGGGTGGTTTTACCCTGGTCAATGTGCTCAAGACCTACCCCACCGAGGCCATGCGCATTGACCTGATCGAGGGGCTGGCGATCGCCCAAGAGATCAACCAGACCATTTTGCAGTCGGCGGCGGCCTTTAATCAGGTGCAGGCGATCGCCACCGCCGAGGCTGCTGCCAACCCAGTCGATGCCGACGCGCTGCTGCAACTGGTGCAGCGCGAGCGGCAGTACGGCGTCGATCGCATCCAGGTGGTGGTGCCGGGGTTGCCCAGCCCGGTGCAGCTCTATCTGCCCGAGGTGCTGCCGGGGCGACAGGGGGTACCGGCCACTGGGTTTCCTTTGGTGGTGATCTCCCACGGACTGGGAGGCACCCTGAACAGCTACAGCTACCTGGCGGAGTACCTCGCCACCGGGGGCATTGCGGTGGCTACCCTGGAGCACCCCGGCAGCAACGATCAGCAGCTTTACGCCCTGCTGGGGGGGCGTTCCGATGCGGTAGTGCAGGACGAAGAGTTTTTGCGGCGGCCTCGGGATGTGTCGCTGACCCTCAACACGCTGGCTCGGCTAAACCAGAGCCCCTCCCCCCTTCGCAGGCGGCTCGATCTAGATCGGGTTGGCGTCATTGGGCAGTCCTTTGGGGGTTACACGGCCCTGGCTTTGGTGGGGGCGACTTTTGATGAGGCGGGGCTGGCGACGGCTTGCCCCCCCAGCACGCTGTCGTTTAACCCGTCGCTGCTGTTGCAGTGTCAGGCGGCGCGGTTGAGCAACCCAGGCAGCAGTCTGGGCGATCCCCGCGTCAAGTCGGTGTTTGTGATGAACCCTATTGGCAGCGCCCTGTTTGGGCCGACTGGCTACGGCCAGATCCAGGTGCCCATCATGGTGGTGGCGGGCACGGCCGATACGGTGGCTCCCGCCTTTCCAGAACAGATTGAGCCCTTTACCTGGCTGACTGCCCGCGATCGCTACCTGCTGCTGATCAACCGGGGCACCCATTTCTCGACGATTGGAGATATCGCCCAGAGCGATCAGCCGCTCACCATTCCGCCCGAGATTGTGGGGCTAAACCCTGAGCTGGTGTGGTCTTACATGCAGGTGCTAGGGTTGGCCTACTTCAAGCTCACCCTAGAGGGCGATCAGCGTTTTCAGCCCGCTCTGACCCCCGCCTTTGCGGCGGCTCTCGGCGGTGAGCCCTACCTGTTGAGCCTGCTGGACACCCTTACCCCCGAGAGCCTGCAAAGTTTACCCGAGCCCAATCCTGAACCGGCGGGCGACTCCCCAGACCCGCTGCCAGCCGAGCCTTTAACCCCTCTTCCCCAGCCGGGAAGCCCTTAGGCTAAAACCGTCCCCTGTCCTGTTATGCTCTCAGAGGTGGTATGAGTTCTGGTGCTGTAACGGCTGCAATTATTGGTTGGCGAGAGTGGATAGCCCTGCCAACGCTGGGGGTTCAGGTCATCAAAGCTAAGATTGATACCGGAGCGCGGTCATCGGCTCTCCATGCCTTTGCTGTGGAGCGCTTTGAGCGGGCCGACAGGGCTATGGTGCGCTTTCACGCCCACCCGATCCAGCGCAATGACGACTATATTGTGACCGCCGAGGCCGCTCTGCTAGAGGAGCGCATGGTGCGCAACTCAGGCGGGCAGGAGGAACTGCGCCCGGTAATTGAAACCCTGGTGCAGGTGGGCGGTGTGGTGTGGGCCATTGAGCTGACGTTGACCAATCGAGACGAGATGGGCTTTCGCATGCTGCTAGGCCGCCAAGCGGTGCGCCGTCGCTATTTAGTGGATCCGGGGCGATCGTACTTGCAACCCCTGCCTGAACAGACCCCTTTGCCGATATTGACCCCTAAGCACTACCCCCAAGGATGACTTCAGAAGCGTCATGAAAATTGCGATTTTATCCAGGGATGCCACCCTCTACTCGACTCGACGGCTGAAGCAGGCGGGGGAAGAACGTGGCCACGAAATGCAGGTGATTGACCACCTGCGCTGCTACATGAACATCACCTCCCACCAGCCCAAGGTGATGTATCAAAGCCAACCCCTGATCGATATTGATGCGGTGATTCCCCGCATCGGAGCGTCGAACACGTTCTACGGCACGGCGGTGGTGCGCCAGTTTGAAATTATGGGGGTGTTTACGGCCAATACCTCCATGGCAATCTCTAGGTCGCGCGACAAGCTCAGATCGCTTCAAATCATGGCCCGTCGAGGTATTGGCCTGCCGGTGACCGGCTTTGCCCACTCCACCAAAGACATCGATGGCCTGGTCGATATCGTTGGCGGTGCCCCCCTGGTAATCAAGCTGCTGGAGGGCACCCAGGGCATTGGCGTGGTGCTGGCCGAAACCCAGCAGGCGGCCAAGTCTGTGATTGAGGCCTTTCGCGGCCTCGACGCCAACATTCTGGTGCAGGAATTTATTAAAGAAGCGGGCGGCATGGATATTCGCTGCTTTGTGGTTGGCGACAAAGTAGTGGCCGCCATGAAGCGCCAGGGGGCACCGGGGGAGTTTCGCTCCAACCTGCACCGGGGTGGCTCGGCCAGTCGGGTGCGCCTCACCCCCGAGGAACGCAGCACCGCCATTCGCGCCGCCAAGGCCATGGGCCTGCGAGTGGCGGGGGTAGACCTACTGCGCTCCAACCACGGCCCCGTGGTGATGGAGGTCAACTCGTCGCCCGGCCTCGAAGGAATCGAAAAGGCCACCGACATGGATGTGGCGGGCAAGATTATTGACTTTGTGGCCAAAAACGCCGCGCCCAACGTGCCTAAGAAGGATAAGGAGCGCGACGGCATCAAATATTAGAGGGCCTGAGGGCAAGGTTTAAGATCCAGTGCCCTTCCCGCAGCCCTATACTCTCAACCCCATACCCCATCTCCCCTGCGCCGAATCGTCACAGCTGAAGGGGCCAAAGTGTCACAGCTTCGCCACCCACCCGCCATTGCTGCGCCATACCATAACTCTATTGTTGTAAACATGCGACACATAAACGAGGTAACAGCAATGGAGAAGGATGGTTCTGGGCGGGGTTTTGGGCGCAGTGTGCGGCCCGCCGCTAAGTCGTTGGCCCTGGTGATGTTGGGGGCAGGGATTGCTACTGCCGGTGGCCAGGCCATCAGCGCCTTAGTGCAGCCTTCGACCAGCAGTCAGCCAACCACGACCGACGTTTTTTGGGACAATGGCTTCTGGAACGGCGATCGCGACTCGGCCACCCCTGAGGCGGAAGCTCAAGAGAGTCGGCCCCAGGGCAGCGGTGTTCAAAATGGTCTAGCGATCGCCCCCTCGGTCTCTGGCCCCAACGTCATCGCCGACATCGTGCGTCAGGTAGAACCCTCAGTCGTCCGGATCGACGCGGCTCGCACGGTGCAGTCCAATGTGCCGCCGATGTTCCAAGACCCGTTTTCCCGACAGTTCTTTGGCAACATGCAGATGCCCCAAGGGGAGCAGGTGCAGCGGGGCGTGGGCTCTGGTTTTATTACCTCCGCCGACGGACAAATCATCACCAACGCCCACGTGGTCGCTGGGGCTGACGAAGTGCAGGTCACCCTGACCGACGGTCGTAGCTTTACTGGCGAGGTGCTGGGGGCCGACGAGGTGACCGACGTGGCCGTGATCAAAATTGAGGCCGATAACCTGCCCACTGTGGCGATCAGCGACTCTGACCAGCTTCAGACGGGCGAGTGGGCGATCGCTATTGGCAACCCCCTGGGCCTCGACAGCACGGTCACCGCCGGGATCATCAGCGCCACTGGTCGCTCTAGCCGCGAGGTGGGGGTGCCCGACAAGCGGGTTGAGTTTATTCAAACCGATGCCGCCATTAACCCCGGCAACTCTGGCGGCCCCTTGCTCAACCTCAACGGCGAGGTGATTGGTGTCAACACCGCCATCATTCAAGGGGCGCAGGGCATTGGGTTTGCCATTCCCATCAACACCGTGCAGCGCATCAGCGCCCAGCTGATTGAAACGGGTCGGGTGGAGCATGCCTTCCTCGGCATTCAGATGGCGAATCTGTCACCCGAGATCAAGGAAAACATCAACAACAGCCCCGACCGGCCGTTTACCGTGGAGGAAGAGGAAGGCGTGCTGATTGTGCAGGTGATGCCCGACTCCCCGGCGGCCCGAGGTGGCCTGCGCGAAGGTGACGTGATTGTGGCCGTTGATGGTCAGCCCGTCAAGGAAAGTGCCGCCGTTCAGCAGGCGGTGGAGGGCTCGACCGTCGGCCAAGATCTGGCTCTGACCCTGCGGCGTGACGGTCGCGAGCAAACCATTACGGTACGTCCTGGCAACGTGCCGACTCGCTAATGCATCTACCAGGTTCCCCTCGTCACGGTGGAACCGATGCATCAAGGTGCGGCCTCGGTCGCGCCTTTTTTGTTGGGCCTTTTTGACAGGCGGCATCCTTTGGTAGGAGCATTGCACTGCAATGCCCCTACGTCGAACCTGTCCTGTCCTAATCTAATGGATATTTGCAATAGCACAGATAGTGCAGGGGTAATTTCACTATGGCTCGACCACAGGTCAGCGCTGGAGAAAGGCCCTTTGGCCTGCTGATGTTTACCCGCTACCCAGAGCCTGGACTCACCAAAACTCGCCTGATTCCCCACCTGGGGCCAGAGGGGGCGGCGACTCTGCAGCGCCAGATGACTGAGCATGTGCTTACCCAAGTGACGGCGGCTGCCCAGCGTTTGCCCCTGGCGGTGGAGGTGCATTTTGCGGGGGGCAGTTTGGCGCAAATGCAGGGCTGGCTGGGCAATGCCGTCACCTATTGCGCCCAAAGCTCAGGTTCCCTGGGCGATCGCCTGATTGCCGCCTTTAGCCAAAGCTTTGATCTGAGCCGCCCTGGGGCGATCGCCATAGGCAGCGACTGCCCCGCTCTGGACACCTGTCACCTGGCCGCCGCTCTCCAAGCGCTAGATCGAGTCGACGTGGCGATCGGCCCCGCCACCGACGGCGGCTACTACCTGATTGGGCTGCGGCAGCTCGAGATGGCTCTATTTAAAGACATCGACTGGGGCACTGAGCGGGTGCTGAGGCAAACCCTGGCGATCGCCACAGCCCAAGGGCTCACCGTTGAGCTGCTGACTCCCCTCACCGATATCGACCATCCTGCCGACCTACCCCAGTGGGAGCGCATTGTCAGCAGGGGCGTCTAGGGAATGCTGTTATTCCTAGGCTGCTTCCCATCGTTCCTGTCCAGGGGGGAGGCAAGACCAGGCTTGAGCAACATTCCCCAGATGGCATTGTAGGGATGCACGCGGGGCTCGGGCTGGCTTTGGCCAACCAGCGATCGCCCCTCATTGGCCCACTTAAAGATTGACCCCGCCAGGTTATAGACCTCGCTGTAGCCCAGCCCTTGCAGTTGTTCCACCAGCCGGGCCGAGCGGTAGCCCACCGAGCAGTAGGCCACGATGGGCCGCTCTCGGTCTAGCCCCAGGGCCAGCGCCGCCTCTAGACTGGCGGCGCGGTGGGCTTCTGGCAGGTGGCTAACGGCAAACTCGTTGTCTCGGCGCACATCAAGCAGAATAGGAAAAGGTGCTCTGCCCTGGCTCAGCCAATCGGCGAGCTGTTGGGTCGTCAAAGTTGGCACCTCCGGAAACGCCCGCTGCACCCAGCGGCTTACTGTCCACCAGGCTAAGGTCTGCGTTAAGGGCCGTAGCGTCACTATTGGGTTTGGTATGGAAAACATAGGCTTCAACGCCGCAGGAGATGGGCATGGTGAATTTTACTCCCTGGAATGCGCTGCTTCAGACCTACGTCGATGACCAGGGTCGGGTTGACTATGCTCGCTGGCAGCGCGAGGCTGCCCCCGATTTAGACGCCTGGTTGACCTCGTTGCCCAACAGCCGCGATGGCTTAGCCGCTGAAGAATCGTTGGCCCTGCTCATTAACCTCTACAACGCCCTCGTTGTTCAGCAGGTGCTGGCGCGCTACCCCCTTGACTCGATTTTGCCCAAGGTGCTCGGAATCCCTAACTGGCTGGCATTCTGGCGGTTTTTCAGCCGCTCTCTCTATCGTTTAGATGGCCAACCCGTGAGCCTTAATGGCATTGAGCACGGTACGCTGCGCTCCCAGTTCAAAGAGCCCCGCACTCACTTTGCCCTAGTGTGTGCCTCGGGGGGATGCCCGATTCTGCGTAACGAGGCCTACTGGCCCGACATTGTTGAGGCCCAGCTTGACACTGATGCCCACCGCTTTATCCATAATCCCGACAAGGTGCGCTATGACGCTGAAGTTGGAGTGCTTTACTGTAGCAAAATCTTTAAGTGGTACGGCGAAGATTTCGTGCGAGTCGCCCCCTCGGTCCCTGACTATATCGGTACCTATCTCAGCCCGAGTCCGTCCCTGTCGGCCCTAACAGAGATCCGCTACTTGGCCTACGATTGGAGCCTCAACGATCAGCGTCCTAAAGTGCAGCGATGACCACTGTGCTTTGGACAGGAGTCTCCGCCAGGGTCAAAAACTGGGGCTAGATCATGAGTGAGGATGACTTTAACTGGCGCTAGGCAGATTAGGTTTTCTCGGATGTGCTTTAAGCGACGCTCCCTCTTGAAGGTGAGTGCGCTGGGTGAAGGCGCTGTAGGGCAAGACTCGCAAAATTTCTGACATGGTAGTTAGGCCAGCGGTTACTTTGGCGATCGCCGCTTGGCGAAATGATTCTAGCCCGCACTTGTGGAGGTAGCGATGGAGCTGGGTCAGGGTGCCTTCGTAGATAATCTGGCGGACGGTGTCGTCTACGTTCAGCAGCTCAACCACGGCTTCTCGCCCGGAGTAGCCCGAGTCAAAGCATTTCAAACAGCCTTTGCCCATGCGCCACTGGCTGGCATTGGCCTGGTCGTAGGAGATACCGAGCATTTTAAGGTCGTGGGCGCTGGGCTCGTGGGGCACGGCGCAGTGAGGGCAGACCTTGCGCACCAGTCGCTGGGCCACAATGCCCAGCAGGGCATCGCTGATCAGGCTGGGGTCGGGGCCAATATCTTTAAGGCGAGGAATGGCGCTAACCGCGTCGTTGGTGTGTAGGGTGGTCAACACCAGGTGGCCAGTGAGAGCCGCTCGCACAGCGGTCTCGGCGGTTTCGTGGTCGCGGATTTCCCCCACCATGATGATGTCGGGGTCTTGGCGTAAAATGGCCCGCATGCCCGCCGCAAAGGTCATGCCTGCGGCCTCATGCACCTGGGTTTGGGTAATGCGCGGCAGAATGTATTCGACTGGGTCTTCCACCGTCACCACGTTGACCTGCTCGGTGGCCACCCGCTGCAAGCTGGTGTAGAGGGTGCTGGTTTTGCCTGAGCCAGTTGGCCCGGTAAAAATGATCATGCCCTGGGGCTGACGCAGCCAGTTCTCATAAATTTTGAGGGCTGGGGGGGTAAAGCCCAGCTCTTTGATGTTGGTGAAGGGGTTTTCTTGAGGCAGCAGGCGAATGACGGCCTTTTCGCCGTTGATGCAGGGCAGGGTGCTCACCCGCATATCTAGCTCGATGTCTAGGTCGGGGTTTTTTGAGTAGCGATCGCCGATGCGAGCATCCTGGGGAACGCGGCTTTCGGCAATATTCATTTTGCACATGACTTTGAGGGCCACGATCACCCGGCGGCTGATGTCGGGGGGCAGCGTGGTGATGTCGTGCAAAATGCCGTCAATGCGGTAGCGCACCAGCAGCCCTTCGCGGATGGGTTCGAGGTGAATGTCGCTGGCCCGGTTGCGCAAAGCTCCAGAAATGATGGTTTTGATGCGGCTGATCTGATCCACCGCTTTAGACAAAAACAGCTCAGTAATCTCGCCAATGTCCTCCGCTTCCATCTCCCCGGTGAGGGGATTGATCACCTGCTCGGCGTCGATCTTATTGGTGTCAAGTTTCTGGAGGCGAAACCAGGCGTGGTAGCTTTTGACGTTGATGATAACGATAGAGATTTCGGTTGAGGTGCGATCACTCAGCTGCTCGATTTGCTCGGGCGATAGCGGCGACGGGCTGCCTAGATAGTAGCGGTTGCGCCACAGTAGCAGCGGTATGACGGGCGGCAGAGACGAGTAATCTTGACATGCTCGAAAAAAGCGATCGCTGACTTCGCGATCGAGTAACGCCAGGTTTACCTGCCCCTGCTCATCGACCAGCAGCGACAGAGCCTGCTCTAAATCGAGCTTTTTGTGTCTGAGCTGCTGCCATACTGAGCCTACCGTTGCCATGATTTAGCCTCAATTAAAATTTTGTACTCCGTGCTGCGCTACGGCGACCTGACTGCGGCTCTTGGTCTACGCTAGTGCCAATTGGTGCGCTTGTTAGGCTAGGGATCGATTGATCAAATCAACCATGCT
>JANPIO010000386.1:0-22262 GCA_031425055.1 Phormidium sp. VAR_61_metabat_6 | reverse complement strand
CGCGATCGCAGCTTCTTTCATCTTCTGAACGCCAGCCGCTACAGAACCACCAGGAACGCCCAGCGCCAAGTATGTTTCGCGGAGACCATTGAGGCAGCGATCGTTGAGAACGCTAGCATCGCCTGTGAACACGGCGTAAGTAACGTAGCGCAAAATGATTTCCATATCGCGCAGGCAAGCGGCCATGCGACGGTTGGTGTAGGCATTGCCACCGGGAGCGATGAGCTGAGGCTGTTCGGCAAACAGAGCGCGAGCGGCATCAGACACGATCTTGGAAGCGCTACCGGTCATGCGGTTAACAGCATCGATCCGCTTGAGGCCGTCGCCGGTAACACGGGACAGAGCATCTAGCTGATCGCTAGACAGAAAATCGCCTCGTGCATCAGCTTGAGAAACAACCTTAGTGTATGCGTCAAACATCGACTCAAATCTCCTAATTTTTGTCGCTGAGTTGCTTGAAAATGGTCAAAAGACCGAGTTAATCATTAGTTCAGCCGAGGCTGTCTAACCAATCTATAGGAAGGATCTTAAAGATCAGCGTGCTCGGTTTTCTCATCTAATTTACATTTCTTCAAGGTTGTTCAAGCTTCTATACATTCGGCTCGACAGTCTCAAAGGGAAGGCAGATGAGAGCAGGAAAGGCGTCTCTATTAAGAGATCCAAAACATTCCTCGAAACCGTTGCCTGAATTGGCTTTCGCTAATTCAATTAACCCTCCAAAGATGTTTATACAACGCTGGTGGGTCTTTGTCTTTTACAAGTTATTAAGGAAAAGTGACCCTTACAGCAGGGGCAAGGCGAAAGAATTCTGATATTTCAGGCACTCTGGGGACTTTGCATTGAGTTTAAGCCTTCTCAGGTAACGTAACATTTCGCAATATTATGGCCAGGAATGGAGCCGAATTTGCAGGGGTCAGAGACTGCCCTCGGGAGCGCGATCGCTATATCTCTACCTAGGTTTTGATGCTCAGCAGCCCCCCTACCTACGGCAGCCAGCCCAAGCCACCGCTGCAATAGCCCGCAGTCAGCGGTAAGATCCAGCTATGCCACCCTGGGGTCGGCTAGATCGGATTTGTAATTCTGAGAACGTCAGTACGCAACAGTTAAGACATTTAGAGACTTGCCCATGGACGTAATGGATTTTTTCCGCATGAGTGCGGGCCAGTGGAACTCTCAACGCACTACCCACCACCTGCCCTTTCGTCGGGCTGAGCTGGGTGGGTCTACCATTGCGGTGGAGGCATTGGATGCCGGACATCCCAGCGTAGTAGAAATTTGTAACCTGCATGAGGTCGACCCCGCCCTCGCTGTCGGCGGCGCACTCGTCACCTGGCAAGGGGCCATGGCTTGGGATAAAGAGGATGAGAACCACGAAGGCAGCACCGTGTTTGCTCTGGTGCCCGATGCTGACGACCCCAGCCGCGGCCAACTGCTGCGCGAGCGGGGCTATGCCGAGATTGTGCCCGTGATTGGCCGCTACGAAATTGACGGTGACGAAGGGCTGCTGCTGATTACCGAGTACGAAACCATGAGCTCAGTGGAGCGCTTTTGGTTTGCCAACCCCAACCTGCGACTGCGCACTAGCGTGGTGAAGCGGTTTGGTGGCTTTAGCACCGCCTCGTTCTGCGCCGAATCGCGGCTGGCTGCACCCGCTGCCGAGGCCGAGGGCGAAAGAGAACAAGCGCTAGCGCCTGTGTCAGCCTTCGGTTGGTAAGAGGCCGAGTCGGTCACCCATCTCGGTAGCACCGATAGCTTGAACGACAAGCCCCTCTTCACAAGTAGTGAAGAGGGGTTTTGTGTAGGCACCTGGATTTAGCAAGGGCCAAGTCTGATGCTGCATCAACGAGCTGACCTCGCCCCGGTAAATTTAGGCTGAGGGTTCGATCAGACATTCACCCCATCACTCCGATGCCGCACTTAATGTCTTTGTCAAAAGGAAAATGATTAACTTTTTCTTGTTTGAAGAAACATAACTGTTTGTTGCTCTCTCTGTCGAAACAGAAATACTGAATTCTCTTATCTTGTAGGCTAAGCCTTAGCTTTTTTGGTCTCTGCCTAATTAAAACTCAGAGCTTTATCAGGCAAAAAAACAATGACGAGGTCGCTGCAAACAGACGATCTCAAGCCGAGAAAGAGATCTTTTTTATTTTGCAAGTGGAGGAAAAATAGTCGTGACTTTGCCCCTGTTAGCCTACGCTCCCAGCAGTCAAAATCAGCGTGTCGAGGGCTATGAGGTACCAGGAGACGAGCATTCTGGAATCTTCACCCTAAATAAAACCTTCTCCACCATGGATGTGGATGTGCTCGACATGGACGCCCTGATTTCGGCAGCCTACCGGCAGATATTCCATGAGCAGCAGATGCTGAAAAGTAATCGCCAGACTCTATTGGAGTCACAACTGCGAGGCGGTTTGATTTCGGTAAAAGCTTTTGTGCGGGGATTGGCCACATCAGACGCATTTCGCACCTGGAATTATGAGGTCAACAACAACTACCGCTTCGTAGAATTGTGCGTGCAGCGGCTGCTGGGCCGCAGTGTCTACGACGACAAGGAAACCCTGGCCTGGTCAATAGTGCTGGCCACTAAGGGAGTTGAGGGACTGGTGGATGCCTTGATGGGCAGCGAAGAGTACGCCACCAGTTTTGGTGATGATACGGTGCCCTATCAGCGGCGGCGGGTCTTGCCCCAGCACGCCCAGGGCGACCTGCCCTTTGAGCGGGTGCCCCGTTACACCCACGACCACCGGATCCAGCTGGAGGCGTTGGGCTACGACTTCTCAGCCGATCGCCGCCTCGCCCAGGGCGACTGGATGGAGACCCCTGCCGCGGTTCGCAAGGCCGCTGGGGCCATTACCGCCGGGCTGGCCATCTTCCTGAGCTTGGTGGCGATCGCAACTATGCTGTCGTGGTTCGGCTGGATTTCTCTCTAACCGCCCCATCGATTTTCCACGCCTGTGACTAGCTCTCCGCCACCAGCGGAGGGCTTTTTTTGGGCAAAACCGATCACAGCGCAATATCTAAAAACATCATGATCACAAAGCCGCCCATGAGCCCCAGGGTGCCACGCTGGCCAAAGGCCTTTTGATCAATATCGGGGATGATTTCATCGACGATGACAAACAGCATCGCCCCGGCGGCAAAGCCCATGGCCCAGGGCAGGGCAGCCTGGGCCATGGTGACGACAGCCGCCCCAAACAGACCGCCAATCGGCTCAATTAAGCCCGTCAACGACGAAACCGCGAAGGCCTGCCGGGGGGCATAGCCGATGTCGCGTAGGGCGATCGCCACCACCAGCCCCTCTGGAATATTCTGGAGCGCAATGCCCAGAGCCAGGGCGATCGCCCCGGCCTGTTCACCGCCGCCAAAGCCCACGCCCACCGCCAGGCCTTCGGGGAAGTTGTGCAGGGCGATCGCGATCACAAACAGCCAGATGCGTTTAATGTTTTGAGCCTCAGGCCCCTCGGCTCCCTTAAAAAAATGCTCGTGAGGGAACACATTGTGGGCGGCCCACAGAAATGCGCCACCGAGCAAAACTCCGGTGACCATGACCAGCGCCGCAACTGGGCCGGAGTAGCCCAGGGCGATCGCCGCGTCGGTGCCGGGCAAAATCAGCGAAAAGGACGTGGCCGCCAGCATCATGCCGCCGCCGATGCCCAGCAAAATGCCCTGGGTGCGCTCGGACGGGTCAAAGGGCAGCAGCACCGGCAGCGCGCCAAGGCTTGTACTCATGCCAGCAAAGAGACTCGCAAAAAATCCAGCGGCTAGGGGGTTCATGAGGTGGATGAGTAGGGGGTGGATGAGTAGGGGGTACAGGGTTGAGGGTTAAGGCCACTATGGGCTGCTGACCCAGCGAGGTTACTATACTAGTCTCACGATCTTTGGTAAGCAGTAGAGTGAACTACGCCTAGGGCACCCATCCACCCCTCACCGATCCACCCATCCACCCCTCACTCCCTATGACCCCTGAACTCACCCGCTTTGGCGAGGAAATGTCTCACCTCACCGGTGTGCGCGCCATTATGAAAGACATTGTCGAGACGCTGCGCGCGGGTCAGGGGCAGCATTTCATCAACCTCAGCGCCGGTAATCCGGTGATTTTGCCTGAAATTGAGCAGCTCTGGCGCGACTGCACCGAGGCGCTGTTGGCCAGCCCCGAGTACGGCAATGTGGTGTGTCGCTACGGCACCAGTCAGGGCTATGAGCCGCTGATTGAGGCCATCAAAAACGACTTTAACCAGCGCTACGGGCTGGAGCTGAGCGATCGCCACCTTCTGATCACCCCCGGCAGCCAGGCGCTCTATTTTTTAGCGGCCAACGCCTTGGGCGGCTACCACGCCACCGGTCGCATGAAAGACATTGTGCTGCCCCTCAGCCCCGACTACACCGGCTACGGCGGTATTTCGCTGGTGCCTGAGGCAGTGCGGGCCTACCGACCCGCGATCGATGTAGATGAGGCGGCTCACCGCTTCCGCTATCGGCCCGACTTTAGTCAGCTCAGCATTACCGCCGACACAGGGTTTGTGCTGTTTTCGCGCCCCTGCAACCCCACGGGCAACGTGTTGAGTGGTGAAGATGTGCAGCAGATTGCCAGCCTCGCCGCCGCCCACAACGTGCCGGTGCTGGTCGATTCGGCCTACGCGCCCCCCTACCCAGCGCTCAACTTTACCGACATGGAGCCGGTGTTTGGCGACAACATTCTCCACTGCATGAGTCTGTCGAAGGCAGGGCTGCCGGGCGAGCGACTGGGGGTGGCGATCGGCGATCCGGCCCTGATCAATGTGCTGGAATGTTTTCAGACAAACTTCTGCATTCACTCGTCGCGCTACGGGCAGGCGATCGCAGCTCGCGCCATTGCCTCCGGCGAGCTGGCCCGCCTGGCTGAGCAGGTGATTCGGCCCTACTACCAAGACAAATTTGCGGTGCTCGCAGCGGCCCTAGACCAGGCCATGCCCAGCGACCTGCCCTGGTACCTGCACAACGGTGAAGGGGCCATTTTTGCCTGGCTGTGGTTTGATCAGCTGCCGATTAGTGACCAGAACCTATATGAGCAGCTCAAGCAGCGGGGGGTGATTGTGGTGCCGGGCAATCCCTTCTTTCCGGGTTTGCGCGAAGACTGGCCCCACACCCGCCAGTGCCTACGCCTCAGCCTGACCGCCAACCGCGAAGATTTGGCAGAGGCCGCCACCCGTCTGGGGGCCTTGGTAAGTGAGGTCTATCAAGCCCAGCCCAGCCCGATGGCGGTGCCCGCCTAATGGTTACTCCTACATCTAGTGCAATGACTCCCGAAGACTGGGTTGAGATTGGCCGCATTGTTGCCCCCCAGGGCGTGAAGGGCGAAGTGCGCGTTTACCCCAGCAGCGATTTTCCAGAGCGGTTCTTAGAACCGGGAGAGCGCTGGCTTAAGCGCCCACGCAGCCTCACGCCAGAGACCGTAGAGCTAGTGCGCGGGCGGCACATCGACGGCAAGGGGCTATACGTAGTGCAGATTGCGGGGGTCAACAGCCGCGACGCCGCCGAAGCGCTGCGGGATGCGGTACTGCTGGTGCCAGCGGGCGATCGCCCCCAGCTCGACCCCGACGAGTTTTATGTGGCCGACCTGGTGGGGCTACGGGTGATCGTGCAGGCTACGGGTGACGAAATTGGCACCGTAACCGATATATTTGCTGCCGGCAACGACCTCTTAGAAGTTACTTATTATCCTGTTAGCGAGCAGAACTCGCAGCCCGCCAAGCCCCGTAAGGTACTGGTGCCTTTTGTCACGGCTATTGTGCCGGTGGTGAGTTTAGCCGAGAAATACCTCGAAATTAATCCTCCGGCCGGGCTTTTAGACCCCTAGTCTTATGACTTTCTTATCTTTAAGTCTTACTGTTGCTATCAACGACCATAAATGGAACGACCAATTCGCCCCAGCCCTCCCTAGAGGGCTGGGGTTTGCTTATGGAACGGAGCCATCGACAGGGTTCAGCCACAACTGGCTGAAACATTAAATGTATCTACAGCGCCAGCACTCGCACCTCCTGCCAAAGAGAGACCTGAGGGGTCTGAAGGTTTGGTCGGCAGAAACCGCTCAAGGGTTTCTATCCAGTGCCGACAGCAGACCACACCCGTAGTATTGGCAACGAAACGACAACGAAACAGACGTTGTAATTCGGTACTCTAAGGCATAGCTACCAGTGCCTAGCAAAACGAGGTGAATTGATGAAGTGGCAATCGAGTCGGCGCAGCATCAATATTGACGATCGCCGGGGCATACCCGGTGGCGGTGCTGCCATCGGGGGGTTGGGGTCAATCTTGCTGGCGCTGGTGGTGGCGTTGTTGGGTGGCGATCCATCGGTGGTGCTTGAGGGCAATCCCTACGAGGATGCAACCCAGGCCTCATCAGAGGAGAGCGATCGCTCGGCCGATTTTGTGGCCGCCGTGCTGGGCGAAACCGAAGACACCTGGCACAGCATCTTTCAGTCTGAGTTTGGTGCCGCCTACCAAGAACCCGGCCTAGTACTTTATTCGGGGGCCACTCAGTCAGCCTGCGGCACGGGGCGAGCGGCCATGGGGCCGTTTTACTGCCCAGCCGACCAAAAGGTGTATCTCGACACCAGCTTTTTCCGCGACTTGCAGGTGAACCTGGGAGCACCGGGCGATTTTGCCCAAGCCTACGTAATTGCCCATGAGGTGGGTCACCACGTTCAAAACCTGCTGGGAGTATCTGGCCAGGTGCAGCGCGCCCAGCAGCGGGCTAACGAGATTCAGGCCAACGAGCTGTCGGTGCGGCTGGAGTTGCAGGCTGACTGTTTCGCTGGGGTGTGGGCCAATCGGGCGCAGTCACGCGAAATTTTAGAGGAAGGTGACATCGAAGAAGCCCTCAACGCCGCCAGCCAAATCGGCGACGATCGCCTGCAAATGGAGTCCCAGGGCTACGTTACCCCTGACTCATTTACCCATGGGTCGTCACAACAGCGGGCTGAATGGTTTTATCGCGGCCTTGAAACGGGCGACATTAACAAGTGCAACACCTTTGATGTAGACCGCATCTAGCCAGCATTGTATCTAGAGAAACCTAAATAATAGGCAAAGGGGCTGGCTGCCCCAAAGTTTTGCGCCGTAAAGGGTTTAATTCTCTCGTTTTTAGCAGCTCTTTAGATCGCCTTAACTTAGGTTTAAATACGGCTCAAATGGTTAGACTGCAATGCCTTTAGCAACTTAGATCCACAGTTTAGAATTTTGGCAATCCTCTCCGTTTACACTCGAAATATTTTGGTGCCTGCTTATGTTTAAACGCCACAATACTCATGCCCAAAGCGCTACTACACATCAGGGGCGATCGCTGCTTTGGATGACCGCAGCACCCCTACTAATTGCCGCTACCGTGGTTCTAGAGCGAGACGGGCTCTGGGCTCAGTCCTCTGACCCGCTGGAGGGCATTGAAATTCCTACCTCGCTAGAGCGGGGCAGCAAGTTAGCCATTGAGAGCTCGGAAGCCATGCGTTTGGTGAATGAGGCGCTGCGATCGCGCTTCTCTAGCCAGTACGACGATGCCGATGTGGTTGTTGACTACGACAGCGCCAGCAACGCCCTGCAATCGCTAGCTGATGGCGACGCTGACCTCGCCGCTATTGGCCGCAGCCTGACTGAGGAAGAGGCCAGCGCCGGACTGCGAGAAGTGCCGGTTTCGCGTCAAAAAATTGCCATTCTGGTGAGCCCCAGCAACCCCTTTGCTGGTAGCCTCACCATTGAGCAGTTTGCCCAAATTTTTCGCGGCGAAATTACTAACTGGTCTGAGGTGGGCGGCCAAGATGCTCCCATCGTGCTAGTTGACCAACCCGGCAACAGCGATACCCGCCAGGCCTTTCTCAACTATCCGGTGTTTGCGTCGGGGGTGTTTGAGTCGGCCCCTGGGGCAACCGTGTTGTTAGAGGCCAACGCTGCCGCTATCGCCGACAATCTCGACGAAAACAGCATTAGCTATGTCGTGGCCGAACAGGCGCTCAACAACCCGGCGGTGAAAATTGTGCCCATGCACGACACCCTGCCCGACGACGAGCGCTATCCCTTCTCCCAGCCTCTCGCCTACGTTTACAATCCCCAGACGGCCAGCCCCGCAGCCCTCGCCTTTCTTGGCTTTGCCGTCAGCCCCAGCAGCGAGGCACTGATTGCAGGGGCTCAAGACGCGGCGATCGCGGGTACAGATACCCCTGAGACAGAGACCGACCCCACCGCCGAAGCTACCCCCGAAACCACCGTCGAAGAAACCGACCCCATTCCGCCTGCTGCAGCCCCAGCGCGGGGTCTGCCCTGGTGGCCCTGGCTGCTGGCGCTGCCCGTCCTGGGTGGCCTACTCTGGTGGCTGCTGAAGGATGGCGCACCGGTAGCAGCGCCGCTAGCGGCCCCCCTAGCCACAGCCGCCGATCGCCGCATTATTCTCACCCCGCGCACCGGCCGCGACGCCTACGCCTATTGGGAACTGCCCGAGGATGAGGTCGAGGCGCTCCGCCAGCAAAACTGCTCCCTAGCGCTCAAGCTCCACGATGTCACCGACATTGCCGATGTCGATCGCCAGTCGCCCCACCACACCTACCCGTTTGACTGCGACACCGTCGCCGTGGGCGATCGCCACCTGCCCGTGGCCATCGATGACCGCGACTATCTCGTCGAACTGGGTTACCTAGACCCCGACAACGCCTGGCATGCCCTAGCGCGATCGGCCCCCGTGCGGGTGCCCGCCTGTCTCAGCAGCGTCACCCCCAGTACTGCGGGGGTAGGCACGGCGGCTACAGCTGCCGCTGGTTTAGGTGCCCTAGGGGTGGGCGTAGCGGCGATCGCCCGCCCACCAGAAACCGCTGCAATCGCGCGGGCCGTTCTCACCCCGCGCGATTGCAGAACAGCCGACGCCTCCTGGGAACTGCCGACCTCAACTGTGGACGACCTCAAAGCTGGCTCTCGTAGCCTCAAGGCTCGGCTATACGATGTCACCGAACTGCCCGGCCACAGCAAACGCCTCAACAGCCTGCAAGAGTTTAACGTAGAGCTGGTGGCTCAGGGCGATCTGCAATTGCCCATTGCCATTGACGATCGCGACTATTTAATAGAGATAGGCTATGTCGGCAGCAACTACCAGTGGCAAGCTCTGGCTAAGTCTGAGCCGGTGCGCGTCCCCGCCTGCCCATCGGAGGTCGCCGCTGCCTTCGATGGCCACCCCCTCGACGCTCCTTTGGGCGGGGTCGCTAGTCTAAGTGGCGACCTACAGACCGAGCCAACCGAAGTGGACGCGATCGCAGAGACAGCCCTTCTCGGCCTGGCCGGTGGAGTCACCGCTGCCGGACTAGGCGCTAGCTCGGGGAGCCACATTGCCGCCACCGACCTAGGGCAAGAGACCCCCGTTGGCGTCGGTCGACGCACCGACCTGGGGGTCGAGAGCAAAATTATTCTGGTGCCCCGCAGAGCTGGTACCGCCTACGCCTACTGGGAAGCAGCCCCAGACCACCAAGCGGCCCTACGGCAATCAGGGGGTCGAGCTATGGCCCTGCGCATTCACGATGCCACCGACATAGACCTTGACAGCCAGCCCCCCCACGCCACCCAGGAATATATTTTGGCGGACAGCGACAACGACCACCACGTGTCGATTTGGGCCACCGATCGCGACTATGTAGCCGAACTGGGCTACCTCACCGACGACGGTCAGTGGCTCCAGCTGGTGCGATCGCTCCCCGTGCGCGTGCCCGCTTAAGCCATGCCCCCAACATTATCTTCCATTTCGTAACTGCATTTACCCTGTGACCGCCCTTAGCTAACAAGGAACACCCATGTCTCTGTTTTTTGATGTTCTCAGTTCTATCAACAACCCTAACCAGCAGGGCAACATCGACCAGCTCAGCTCGGTGATGACCTCCGTACAACAGCTCACCAGAAGCCAGGGCATGAACAGTGACCAAGTGGCATCCATTCTCAACGCCTTGGGGGACGCGCTCCAGCCTACCCTCAAGCAGCAGGCCGCCACTCTGGGGACCGGTCAGCTCGAAGCCATGCTCAGCAAACTGTCTGGGGCAGGTGGCGCAGCTGCCCTCGCCGCTGCCATTCCGTCTCAGATGCGGCAGGAGCTGATCGAATCTGTGGCCCAAAGGAGCGGCCTCAATGCGGGCATGATTCAAACTATGCTGCCCAAGCTCTTGCCCGTGATCATTGAGCTGCTGGGCATGGGGGCCACTAAGCCTGGCGCAGTCAGCGGCGGCAACCCACTGCTCAAAACGTTCCTCGACTCTGGTGCTCCTAGCTCCACCGACTTGGGCACCGTGATGAAGTTTGCCGAACGCTTTTTGAACCCGCCTCAGTAGGGTTTTGATTTTGGTGGAGAGGGTGAGGAAGGTGAGGGAGTTAGGGAGGTGGCACTGCTTTTCTGATCCCCTGATCGCCCCCATATTTCTGCGCAATAACTGACGGCAACTTGTACGATCCGCAAGCTATAGATGCAAAAACTTCTCTAGGGCGGCGACCATGGCCGGGGGCCAGCGGCGCACAGTGCTGACCCAGTCGAGGTCTCGGTAGCGGCGATCGAGGCCCATGACGGCGACCCAATTGCTTTCGGCTTCGCCACTTTGGCCCTGGCCCCAGAGGGCGGCGGTGAGGGCGGCGCGGGCATCGGCAAAGCTAGGGTAGCGCCGGGTGAGGCTGCGAAACTGGCGAATGGCTTCTTCAGCGTTGCCCAGCTGGTATTCGGCCAGGGCGGCGTTGACGCGGGCAAAGGCAAATTTGGGGTCGAGATCGACGGCTTTTTGGTAGTCAGCTAGGGCCGTTTCCCAATTGCCCAGGCCGGCCTGGGCGTTGCCCCGGTTGTTATAGGCGGCAGCATCGTCAGGGTTAAGGGCAAGCACCTGGCTGTAGTCGGCGATCGCATCCTCCCACCGCCCCAAGCCTTCTAAAGCCGCCCCCCGATTGAGGTAAGGATCAGGCTGCTCCGGGGCCAGAGCTACCGCCTGGTTGTAGTCTTCTAGCGCTTCAGCCAGCTTATTTTGACTCACCCGCACGTTGCCCCGGTTGCTCCACAGAGCGGCTTCGTTGGGCAGGTAGTCAATCAGCTGGCTCCAGTAAGTTTCGGCCTCGACAAACTGGCCCTTTTGGGAGGCGGTAAAGGCCTTTTGGCGCAGGTCAGAAATCTCCTGCACTACCTGGGGAGAAAAGTCCGCTGGAGTAGATTGCGCTCGGGCGGGAAGGTTCCAACCTGTGATACACAGCAGGCAGAGCAGGGCTATTGCCAGAGGCCGAAAAACCAAGTTCATCACAATGCTCGAGGAAAGAATGCGGCAGGTGAAATATGAAAGAAATCAGCCAGCTTTTCAATGTGCTCAACGGTGAAATTGCGTTGGCCGTTGAGAATGACCGAGACGATGGACTCGGTCTTAAAGATGAGAACCAAATCTTTCTGCTTAAGCCCAAACTCATCCATCAGTGCCCGCAGTAGGTCGATGCCACTGAGGTCTGGGATCGACACATGCTGCTCTTCATGCGCACTTCAGTCAAGTTTTGCCATTTGGCTGTAAACGTTAGCTTATACCAAAGCAGTAGGCCGGTTTTTGAGTCAGGGTGTTTCTCCCAAAATGCTGTAAGACGAGCACGAGTAATAATGTGCATGGGTCTTAGTTGAAGCATGAACCATAGCTAATCTCTAGAAATTGGCAACGGTGCTGCTAAGTCTAGCGCTGACCCCTGGGCCAGTGATGCTAGCCGACGTCGATAGGACTGGCACTGTATCTTGAATTCTTGATAATCTTAGCGAATTGCGAAGTTTACTGCTGGCTCGGCCATCTAGACGATTAACACTCAGACAAACCCCAGATCGTTGCTGCGACCGGCGTGGGCTAGGGCAAGCTGGTAATACTTTTGGGCGTGCTCTAGCAGTTCTAGGGCCTGCTGATCGGAAACCTGGCGCACCACTTTGCCGGGGATGCCCATGACCAGCGATCGCTGCGGCACATCTTTAGTCACCACGGCACCAGCTCCAATAATGCTGCCGGTGCCCACCCGCACCCCGTCCAGCACAATCGCCCCAATGCCGATTAGGCAACCCCGCTCAATGTGGGCGCTGTGGATGACAGCCCGGTGGCCAACGGTGACATAGTCTTCGAGCACCGTCGCCTGGCCGGGGTCGCCGTGGAGAATTGCCCCGTCCTGCACATTGCTGTAGGCCCCGACCTCAATGCGTTCGACATCGCCGCGCAGCACGGCCCCGTACCAAATGTTGCAGCCTTCGTGGAGCGTGATTTGGCCCATCACCGTGGCGTTGGGGGCCACAAACGTCGCCTGAGACAGGTCGGGTCGGGGCCAGAGGGAGCTAGGGGAAGCCATAGCCAGATGAGTCTCCAAGGAAAATTCTCAAAAAAGTCGGCGGTTTCAGACCATAGGATGCCCCGGCTACGGAGACAGCCGAGTTCCCACAGGTATAATACGGCTATAGCCCATGCCCCTATCTGTTTCTCGCCCCCAAGAGGACACGTCTGGTTTCAGCCCAATGGTCAACTCCGCCTTGCAGTACCCCATCTACGGGCCAGAAATTCAGTGCCCTCACTGTCGCCAAACAATTCCGGCCTTGACGCTGACCGACACCTATCTGTGCACCCGCCACGGTGCCTTTGAGGCCGACCCCGACTCCAAGGAGCTAGTGCATCTCCAGTCGGGTCGGCACTGGCGGCAGTGGGAGGGCGAATGGTATCGCCAGCACACCCACCCCGACGGCATTCGCTTTGAGATTCACGAGGCGCTCGATCGCCTCTACACCCAGGGCTATCGGGCTACGCGGGTGATTATTGCCGAGCGCTACCAAGAGCTGGTCAACTCCTATCTAGAGCGCAACAACCCCTGGCGCGGGCAGGTGGAAACCTCCACCGCGCCCAAGCTCTACGGTTTGCCGGTGGAGTTTAGCCCCCCCGCTGAGGGTGACTCCCGCTGGGCGGTGATCAACTTCAGCCTCGAAAAAGAGCCCGGCGTGCCGGTGCGCTATCCCTATTTTCGTCTCTTTGAGTAGCGCTCTGAGCCGCCCGCCCGATGTTCCACCACGCGTCCATTCGCACCCAGGATATTCACCGCGCGATCGCCTTCTACGAAGCCCTGGGGTTTACCGTCCACGAGCGCTTTACCGCTGGCATTACCCTGGCCTGCTGGATGGAGGGTCTGGGGGGCCGCATTGAGCTGATTCAGGTGCCAGAGCCACGCCCCGCCGCCGATGCCTTTGGCGATGAGCACTACAGTGGCTATTATCATCTATCCTTTGATCTCACCGAGGTGACCTCTAGCCTGCCCCTGTGGCTAGAGGAACTGCGCCAGCGGTTTGAGCAAGCGGCGGCGGCGATGCCCAAGGTGCTGCTGGAGCCTCAGCAGCAAATCATCGGCGATCGCGTCTATGAGGTGGCCTTTCTCGCCGATGCCGACGGGCTGCCTTTGGAATTTATTCGAGTGCTGGGCTATGTCCAACCCTGAGGGGTCTAATTTTGAGAGAATGACACCGTTTACCGACAACTGGGCTTATCTAAAAACCGAGCTGGCCTGGCTCGATCGCCTGCTGATGGTGGCCGTGTCGCGGCAAAAGCGCGAGCTGCAAGAGCTTGACGACTTTGCCCTCACCGGCGAAGACCGGGTCACCCGCCACTGGTGGAAGGGCATCATTAGCCTCAATGGCCAGCCCAACTACGACAGCGCTCGCCCGCCTAAGACCCAGCGCCCCAGTGGCAGCTACGCCCAGCAGCTAGAGGCCCGCATTTTGGCCAGCCAGCGGCAGGGGGTGGTACTGGCCCTGCCCCAGCTGCGCGATCGCCTCCAGCTCACTATGTTTGAAAAGAACGTGCTGCTGCTGGCCCTGGCCCCCGAGGTCAACCAGCGATTTGGGCGGCTCTATAGTTACCTGCACTACCAGCACGACGAGTCGGACTGGGACCTGCCCACAGTCGATCTGTGCCTGCGGCTGCTCTGTAGAAATGACCAGGAGTGGCGGCGATCGCGCCCCCTGATCGCCCCCAACAGTCGCCTGTCGAGCCTGGGCCTGGTGGAGTGGCTGAATGCTGACGACACCACCCTGCTCAGCCGCCACCTGCGGCTGAGCGAAGACCTCACCACCTATTTGCTCTCCGAAGAACCCGACCCCGCCACCCTCAATGCCTGGGCCATGGCTCCCACCCTAGAGGCGGAGGCAGCCTCAGAAGTTCCGGCCGAAAGCTGGAATAGCCTGGTGCTGCCCGACCCTCAGGTAGTCCAGCTCAAAACTGTGGCTGCCACCGCCCACGCCACCGACGGCACCATGGTGCTGCTGGCTGGCCCCAACGGTACTGGCAAAACCCTCGCCGCCAAGGTGCTAGCCGCCGAGCTAGAGCTGCTGCTGATGATGGTCGATCTGGCGGCGATCGCCCCCGACGAAGACGGCAACATTCCCGAACTCGAAGATTTGGTCAACCTGCCGCCCTGCGTGCTGCTGCTCAAAAATGCGCCCCACTGGTTTGGCCGCACCCCGACCATCGAGTCGGCCCTGGTACAGTCTTGGGTGATTCAGCGCCGCCGCCAGCCGGGGCTGACGCTCTTGGCCAGCCCCTACCTGCAAAGCATCAAACCCTCCTGGCGACAGGCCATGACTGGAGTGATCGAGTTCCCCAGACCCGATGCCGCCGCCCGCGAACTGCTGTGGAAGCGGGCGATTCCTAGGGGCGTCAAGAAAGAACGCACCCTGCGGTGGCCCCAGATTGCCCAACAGCTGCCGCTAACCGGCGGTGAAATTGTCACTCTGGCTCAGACTGCCGTCGCCCTAGCCCAACAAGCTGACCCCCCAGTGCTGACGGTAGAGGGGCTGCACCAGAGTCTAGCCCTGCACCATCCGGGCATGAATCTGCCCAAGGCAAAAGCGGCGCGATCGCCCAAGGCGAGCCCCAAACAACCCTCGCAGCAAACCAAATCTAAAAAGGCCTAGCCTCGTAGAAGCCACACCATGAAATCGCTACAGTTCGCTGGGGCTGTCGGGCGCAACGACCTCGCCAGGTTCTGGTATCAGCACCGTCGGCTTGTTATCCACTAAATCTGAGAGGCCATCGATCGCGATATTCATGTCGCCACAGGCCGCCTTTAGCGCCGCTTGAAACTGGGCGACGTCATGGCCGTAGCCACAGCGCTCGGTGGCGATCGCCAGCCCTTCACTAGCATTCGCCTTGGCGCAGTCTACTAAGATGACTCCCGTCAGCGGAGATGAGCTAGCCATAGCAAAGTTACTTTAGACAGCGTTGGTTCATCTTTAGGCTAGACCCGGCGTCAGCCTCCCACATCTAACCTGCGAAGGACTTGCTGTCCCAAAACATCCTCAGGTTAGGGACTTTTGAACCGCAATGTCCCGCATTAGGCAGATGAGACTATTGGGCTATTGCGGTTAGATGGGAAAGAACGGACTCCGAAGAGACATAACTATGAGCATCAACATTGGCCTTTCTGAACAAGAACGCCAGGGTGTTACCGAAATCCTCAACAAGGTTTTGGCCGACGCCTATCTGCTACTGATCAAGACCAAAAAGTATCATTGGGACGTGGTAGGCCCTCAGTTCCGCACCCTCCACGAGCTGTGGAAAGAGCATTATGAAGCCCTCACCATCAGCATTGATGCCGTTGCTGAGCGGGTGCGCATGCTCAACGGTTACCCTCTGGGCACTGCCGAAGGTTTTCTCAAGAATGCCTCTCTGAAAGAGCATCCTGGCGATCTGCCCTCTGCCCAAGAAATGGTCAAGCGCCTCGTCTCTGATCACGAGCAGATCATTCGCAACCTGCGCGGGTTTGTTGACCAAACCTCCGAAGAGTTCCACGATGAAGGCACCGCAGACTTTCTAACCGGCCTGATGGAAGCGCACGAAGAAATGGCCTGGATGCTGCGCTCCTTCCTCGACGGCGAGGCCTTCGAATCGAGCGGCACCCGCGACCAAGAGCTAGCGACGAGCAAACTGGTATAAGTTGCTTCAATACAGCACCAGCTACTTCAGGTCAGTACCATCGTAAATTCTTGAGGTGGGTTTAGTAACGCTAGTCACCAGCCCAACTGACCCAACTGAGCCTCGTTAACCACCCCGCCTGTAGCCTTCTTTAAGAGCTTATCGGCGGGGTGTTTTTTTGCACCCATCTATACCTAACTCCCCATAACCTATGGGAGGATCAACTCACCCATCTCCCTCATCATCCCCATCTCCCTCACCCTCCCCATGCCCACCGTCACATTCCCCCTCACCTACCTGCAACGGCTTACCTCCAGCGCCCCCCAGCAGCTGGCCCAGCAGGCCTTTGACTACGGCCTAGACGCCACCCTGGGCGACCAAACCCTAGAGGTCGAAGTCACCGCCGAGCGGCCCGATCTGCTAGCGGCAGAAGGGTTTACCCGCGCCATCAATATCTACAACGGCCTACCCCGAACTGTCCCCGATCAGCTGCTCGCTTCGGGTCGCCGGGTCACAGTAAAACCAGAGGTGTTGCCCCTGAGGCCCCACATTGCCGCCCTGGTTGTGCGAGGGGCCGATTTGCAAGGCGGTGGACTAGAGGTGCTGGTGCAGTTCCAGGAGAAAGTGACCCAAACCTTTGGCCGCCAGCGCAAGAAAATTGCGATCGGTGTCTACGACCTCGACAAAATCAGCGGCGACTTAACCTACGCCGCAGAATCGCTAGATCAGCTGACCTTTGTGCCCCTGCACAGCACCCACCCGATGACGGCCCGGCAGATTCTACATGAGCACCCGGCGGGTAAAACCTATGGCCATACCCTGCCGGGAAATGACTACGCCCTCGTGCTGCGCGATGGCAGCGGTACCGTACTCTCCATGCCGCCCATCATCAACGCCGCGGGGGTGGGAGAAGTGGATGCCAGCACCCGCAATTTGTTCATCGACGTCACCGGCATTCTGGCTCATACGGTGCTAGAAACCGCCAATATTTTGGCCCACAACTTTTTAGACACCGGGGCTGAGGTGCAGACCGTGGAGATTGTCACTCCCCAGGGCACTCTTACCACCCCCAGCCTGGCCCGCCGCCCCGTACAGTTTTCGGCTAAGTATCTCAACGAAATTATGGGCACCGCTATTCCTAAGAGCGGCCTGGGTCAAGTGCTCTCCCGCATGGATCTAGAGGTGAGCGGCACCGATGTGGTGCATGTGCCCACCTATCGCACCGATATCTTTAGCCAGGTCGATCTCGCGGGGGATTTACTGGTGGCGATCGGCATTGGCACCCTCCAGGCTGAACCCCTAGCGGTCAAATTTCATTTAGGGGAAGCCGATCCGCTGCGCCAAGCCATGTTTAAGGTGGGCGACCTAGCCCAACGCATGGGGCTGATGGAGGTGAAGAGTTTTGTGCTCACCGACCCGGATATTCTCGATCTGTTTGGGGCTCCCTACGTGCAGACCGGCAATGCCAAAAGCCGCACGTTTAGCGCCACTCGCACCACGCTACAAGCGGGGCTGCTAGATATTCTGGCTCGCAACATTAACGCACCCAAACCGATCAATATCTATGAAACTGGGGAAGTGCTGCGGTTTAAGGCAGGGGATGTTCCTGACGAAAGTCAGCACTGGGGCTTTGCCAGCCTAGATGCCCGCGCCTCGTTTACTACCGCCAAAGCCTATATGCAGACTATGCTTAACGCCCTAGGGCTGAGTTATGAACTGACTGTCTGCGAGGCTCCATACTACATCCCCGGACGGGCGGCTACGGTGTTAATTCAGGGACAGCCAGTGGGAGAGTTTGGCGAAATTCACCCGCAAGTGCTGGAGCACTTTTCGTTCCCCGAGCCGGTCTGCGCTGGAGAATTAAACTGTACCGCTAGTCTGATTGTGACCTCTGAGCGGCGGCGTTAACCTAGGCTGGTCGGGCTGAAGGGCTAAAGCTCTGGGTTGATTTAATCTATGGCGGTGCCCCAACGCCAGCGACAGGCTACCCGATGAAATGCCGCGTAGAGCTTGGCGTTCGGTAGGCCAGGCTGGAAGTGCCATAACCAAATATTACGGTTGCCACCAAAATCGCGATGCAACTATTGTGTCCCTCTGTCCTTTTGGCTAGTCTGGTCGTCATCCTCTTCCAGCAGGAATGCCATGAGCGACTCTTCTATTGACGGCCCTACTCGGGTCTATGCCAAACCGACCGAAGGCCACGTCTCTTTGGGGCGAGGGGTACGTCAGGTGCTCTTTTTGGTGCCCATGGCGGTGTTGTTTGCTCTGTTATTCTTTGGCCTACCTCAGCGCCAGCGCACGGTGGGGCTGACGGCTGGAGCCATTGTCGCTGTGTTGTGGAATGTGGTGGTCAGCGGCGTGCGGGTCGCCGCCCAGTGGGAGCGGGGGGTGATCTTACAGCTGGGCAAAATTCAGGACGTGCGGGGGCCGGGGCTGCTGTACGTGGTGCCAGTGATTGAGTCGGTGCAGTTTATCGACACCCGCACCCTGGTGATCAACATTCCGCGGCAGAAGGTGATTACCCGCGACAACGTGCCCGCCGAAATTGACAGCGCTCTATTTTTTCAGGTGAGCGATGCTCAAAAAGCGGTGATCTCAATTCAAGATTTTCGCTTTGCGGTGTCGCAGTATGCCCAAGCGGCGCTGCGGGACGTGGTGGGCGGCCTTTCGCTTGATGAGCTGCTGTCGGAGCGAGAGCAGATTCAGACCCAGATTGGGGCGATCGTGGAGGCCCAGGTGCAGGAGTGGGGCATGCACATCGACTCTATTCGTCTACAAGACATTGAGCTGCCGGAGGATCTGAAGCGGATGATGTCGCGCCAGGCTTCGGCAGAGCGGGAGAAGCGGGCGACGATTACGAAGGCAGATGGCGATCGCCTAGCCGCCCAAAGTCTCGCCGCCGCCGCCCAGATTATGGAGGCCAACCCCATCGCCCTGGAGCTGCGCACCCTGCAAAGCATTGATGGGCTGGGGGCTAGTCCGTCAAATACGGTGATTTTGTTTCCGATGGAGCTATCCCAAGCCCTGGGCCACCTGCGGGCTAAACCAGCCCCCGAGGAGTAGCTACCACGCCGCTGGGTGTCGTGGTCATAATGGTAAAGATCAATTACGACAGCGAACTCACCATGCGACTACTACACACCATGCTGCGGGTCGGCGACTTGGATCGTTCTCTCAAGTTTTACTGTGATCTGCTGGGTATGCAGCTGCTGCGCAAAAAAGACTACCCCGGCGGCGAGTTTACCCTGGCCTTTGTGGGCTACGGCGACGAGGCTGACCACACCGTGCTAGAGCTGACCTACAACTGGGGCGTAGAGGCCTACGAGCTGGGCACCGCCTATGGCCACATTGCTTTAGGCGTAGACGACATTTATGGAACGTGCGATCGCATCAAAGCCCAGGGTGGCGAGGTAGTACGCGAGCCCGGCCCAATGAAGCATGGCTCGACCGTGATCGCCTTTGTGCAAGACCCCGACGGCTACAAGGTTGAGCTAATTCAGCTGGGCAGTTCTGAAGGGCACCGCAGAGCCGCAGAGCCGGAAATGGCAGTTAGTTAAGCGGAATAGACAGGGGGGTGAAAGGTTCAGGGTTTACGGTGCAGGGCCGAACTCTAAACCTTGCCCCTCGGCTAGCAATTCTTAAAAGGCATAGTTAACCGTGGCCGTGATCTCAGTGTCGGTATCGCCGGGCTTAAACAGCATGCTGCCGTTGATGTCGATCACCACAGTGCGGGTGATGCCCCAGTCGAGACCGGCGGTAATCATCGGGTCAATGGCGGAGCGACCGTCGGCGTTATAGGCAACCCCGGCCCCGGCGTAGGGATAGAGAGCCTGGTCGAGGGCGTAGTCGACGGAGATCGGTAGCCGCAGCTCAGTGCTGTTGTCAAAAACCAGAGAGGGCCGCACTGAGAGGGTGGTGCGATCGCCCAACTCGCTAATTTTGGCCTTAGAGTCAATTACAAACGAGGTGCTGTCGTTGAACCCAGCGCGCACGCCTGCGCCCACATAGTAATCGGGGACTTGCTGAGCCTGGGCTGGGGCGGCCACAGCACCCACCACCACTGCCGACACCAGGGCTACATTCAGTTTCATCATCACTCCTCCTCAATAACGGGTTGAGTCAAACGAGCCCGCTTGACTAGTTTGATTTTCAGCCGTTTTGGGGCAAAATCCTGCCAATTTTTGGGGTAGAGCAGGGAGCTTGGGTAAAGGTTCTGTAAGGTTTTGCCGTCGTTAGAGGCTGAGGCCAGCGACGGTAAAAGACTGCCTAGAGGGCGATCGCCGCCAGCAAAGCTCGGGTTTACAGATATAGCCCCAGGCCCCCAGCGATGAGTCTGAGAACATCTAAAAGCACCTTCTTGGCAACCCTCGTCACAGCTTAAACATTGACCAATCTGGCTTTAATGTATCGGGAATAGCTCCCAAAATTGCGCCATTTTTTGCCTAGAAAGCCGCTAAATTCAAGCCGATATAACAATCCATTTTGCCAATCTCTTGGCACACTAGAATAGTGACGCCCTTACCGATGCCAACCGCGTGCTAGACCTCGCCAAATTATTTCCCTTTCCCCTCGACGATTTTCAATATCAGGCGGCGGCGGCTCTCGATGCCGATAAGTCGGTAGTGGTGTGTGCCCCCACCGGTTCCGGCAAAACGTTAATTGGTGAATACGCCATCTACCGGGCTATGGCTCACGGCAAGCGGGTATTTTATACCACCCCGCTGAAGGCCCTGTCGAACCAAAAACTGCGCGATTTTCGCGATCAGTTTGGCTACGAAAATGTGGGTTTACTGACGGGCGATCTCTCGATCAATCGCGACGCCCCCATTGTGGTGATGACCACTGAAATCTTTCGCAACATGCTCTACGGCACCCGCATTGGCGAAACGGGTACCACACTGCAACAGGTCGAAGCCGTAGTGCTCGACGAATGCCACTACATGAACGATCGCCAGCGCGGCACGGTTTGGGAAGAGTCGATCATCTACTGCCCGCCCGAAATTCAGCTACTGGCTCTCTCCGCTACGGTCGAAAACAGTGGCCAGCTCACCGACTGGCTGCAAAAAGTCCACGGCCCCACTGAGTTAATCTATTCTGACTTTCGCCCGGTGCCGCTGCAGTTCCACTACTGCACCGGCAAGCGGCTGGTACCGTTGCTCGATGCCAGCCAGAAGGCCATGAACCCCCAGCTCAAAAAGCAGCGAGCCCCCCAGCGCCAGCCGGGCAAGCGGGGCGGCGGGCGGGTCAGCCTGCCCTTTGTCATGGGTCAGCTCCAAGAGCGGGATATGCTGCCCGCCATCTACTTTATTTTTAGCCGCCGGGGCTGCGACAAATCGGTCGATGAGGTCAGTCACCTGTCGCTGGTCACAGACGAGGAAGCCCAGGAACTCAAGCTCCGCATTGACACCTTTCTGGCCCACAACCCCGACGCGGGGCGGGCGGGCCAGGTGGGGCCGCTGTACCGAGGCATTGCCGCCCACCACGCGGGCATTTTGCCCCTGTGGAAAGGGCTGGTCGAAGAACTGTTTCAAGCCGGGCTGATCAAGGTGGTGTTTGCCACCGAAACCCTAGCCGCAGGCATCAACATGCCCGCTCGCACCACGGTGATCGCCAGCCTGTCGAAGCGCACCGACAGTGGCCACCGCCTGCTCACCTCCTCAGAATTTTTGCAGATGGCGGGGCGCGCCGGGCGGCGGGGCATGGACATCCAGGGTCATGTGGTCACCGTCGAAAGCCCCTTTGAAGGGTCGCGAGAGGCGGTACACCTAGCCACCTCGGGGGCCGACCCGCTGGTCAGCCAGTTTACTCCCGGCTACGGCATGGTGCTTAACCTGCTGCAAACCCACTCGCTAGATGAGGCGAAGAACCTGATCGAGCGTAGCTTTGGCCAATATCTGGCTACCCTGCACCTAGTGCCCCAGCAGCAGGAGATTGACCGACTGGAGGGGGCGATCGCCCACCAGCAGGCCCAGCTCGCCGCCTTTGACGAGGGGTTGCTGGCCGAGTACGCCAAGCTCAAAGAGCGGCTCAAAGAGGAACGGCGACTGCTGAAAACGTTGCAGCAGCAGGCGGCCCAGGTGCTAGCCGACGACGTGGGCAAGATGGTGCCCTTTGCGATCGCCGGTACCCTGCTCTCCCTCAAGGGCAAGCATATTCCCGTGGGCGAGCCGGTGGCCGCCGTGCTGGTCACCAAGGTGCAGGGGGCGGGGCAGCTCCCCTACCTGGTGTGTCTCACCAAAGCCAACCAGTGGTACGTGGTCACCGCCGCCGACGTGGTCGGCCTGCACGCCGATATTCCCCGTTTGCAGTCGGTCGATACCCTAG
>JANPIO010000385.1:0-5491 GCA_031425055.1 Phormidium sp. VAR_61_metabat_6 | reverse complement strand
AGCTCGTCGGCCATGTGGGGGGCAAAGGGAGCCAGCAGCAGCACCAGGGCGCGCACGCCCTCGGTATAAATGGGGGAACCCTTGGCCGTAGAATCTGTGAGCGCATTGCTGAGCTTCATCAGTTCCGACACGGCAGTGTTGAACTGGTAGTCGCCATCAATGTCTTCGGTGATCGCTTGAATGGCGGTGTGGATGGCGCGGCGCAGGGTTTTCTCATCTTTGGATAGGGTATCTGGTAGGGGCAAACGGTTGTTTGCCCCGGCGGGGTTTTGGGCGATGTATTCGGTGACCAGCCGCCAGACGCGGTTGAGAAAGCGGAACTGGCCTTCCACATCGGCGTCATCCCACTCCAGGTCTTTTTCGGGTGGCGCTTTAAAGAGAATGAACATGCGGGCGGTGTCGGCTCCGTACTTAGCCAGCACCGATTTGGGGTCAACGCCGTTGTACTTCGACTTCGACATTTTTTCGTAGAACACCTCTAGAGCATCGCCCGTGTCGGGATCTACTGGATTCGCAGGATCAGCGACGTTCTCGGGGGCGACGTACTTGCCGGTCTTGGGGTTTTTGTAGGTGGTGTTTTGCACCATGCCCTGGGTCAACAGCCGATCAAAAGGCTCATCGCAGGAGACTAGGCCGCGATCGCGCAGCACCTTAGTAATAAACCGCGAGTACAGCAGGTGCAAAATAGCGTGCTCAATGCCGCCCACGTACTGATCTACCGGCATCCAGCCGTTGGCCTGGGCCTGGGCAAAGGCCGACTCGGGGTTCTGGGCATCGGTGTAGCGCAAAAAATACCAGGACGAGTCGATAAAGGTGTCCATGGTGTCGGTCTCGCGCCGGGCAGAGCGATTGCAGGTGGGGCAGGGCACATTTACCCAGTCGCCCAGCTGCGCCAGGGGCGAAGCGCCCCGACCCGAAAATTCCACATCCTCGGGCAGGGTCACCGGCAATTGCTCATCGGGCACGGGCACAATGCCGCACTCGGGGCAGTGCACCACGGGGATGGGCACACCCCAGTAGCGCTGGCGAGAAATCAGCCAGTCGCGCAGGCGGTAGTTGGCCTCGCCGTGGCCTTTATCGTTGGATTCGAGCCAGGCGATCGCAGCCGCCACGCTCTGCCCCTCGCCTTTGCCAGCAGGAATACCGTCCAATGACCCAGAGTTCACCATCACCCCATCACCCGACCACGCCTCAGCCATCGTGTCGCCGTCAAAGGCTCCCCCAACTGGCTGCACCACGACCTTGACGGGCAGGCCAAACTTGCGGGCAAACTCAAAGTCGCGCTGGTCGTGGGCAGGCACCGCCATAATCGCCCCGGTGCCGTAGCCCATCAGCACGTAGTCAGCGATCCAAATGGGGATCTTGGCTTCGTTCACCGGGTTCACGGCGTAGCTGCCGGTCCACACCCCGGTTTTTTCGCGGTCTTCGGCGGTGCGATCGATCTCGCTCTTGGCGGCGGCGGCCTTGCGGTAGTCGTCTATGGCCGCGACGCGATCGGGCGCAGTCAGCTTCTCCACCAGAGGATGCTCGGGTGACAGCACCATGAAGGTTGCCCCCCATAGGGTATCGGGTCGGGTGGTAAACACCGGCAGCGCATCCCCCGCCTCGGTGTTAAACACCACCCGCGCTCCGGTCGATTTGCCAATCCAGTTGGCCTGCATGGTGCGCACCCGTTCGGGCCAGCCGGGCAGCTTATCTAGATCTTGCAGCAGCTCTTCGGCGTAGTCGGTAATTTTGAGAAACCACTGGCGCAGCAGTTTTTTCTCGACGATCGCCCCCGATCGCCAAGATTTTCCCTCGCTATCCACCTGTTCGTTGGCTAGCACCGTTTGGTCGATGGGGTCCCAGTTGACCGCCGCCTCTTTCTGGTAGGCCAGCCCCATTTGCAGCATTTGAATAAAAATCCACTGGGTCCAGCGGTAGTAGTCGGGGGCACAGGTGGCCACCTCGCGCTCCCAGTCGTAGGAGAGGCCCAGCTCTTGCAGCTGCGCTCTCATCTGGTCAATATTTTGGTACGTCCACTGGGCGGGATGAATGCCGCGATCGATCGCCGCATTCTCAGCGGGTAGACCAAAGGCATCCCAGCCCATGGGGTGCAACACCCGGTAGCCCTGCATGCGCCGCACCCGCGCCACCACATCGGTAATCGTGTAGTTGCGCACGTGGCCCATGTGCAGGTTCCCCGACGGGTACGGAAACATCGACAGCGCATAGAACTTCGGCTGATCGGGGTTTTCCACGGCCCGATCTAGCCCTTGCTCGGCCCAAGCCTGCTGCCACTTCTGCTCGATGTCTGCGGGGTTGTATTTGGACTCCACGTCCTTGACTCCTAATGCTGCACTGGTGCGATGTTCCCCATCATAGCGATCAGTGGGGTTGCAAAGTTTAATCGGTTGCGCCTGAGCGCAACCGATTAAACTTTGACCTCATCCGCAAAGCTCGCCCGCCGCTTAAACTCAAACGGCCCCGCCAGCGATCCCCACAGGTGCTCGTGGGTCTCTGGGTCTCGGCCCCGATCCCAGCTGACGAACTGGTCGGCGTCGATTTCAAACTCGCTGTCTAAATAGGTGGTCTTGCCGTTGCGCTCGACCATGCAGGCTTTGCCGGGTTCAACCGCTCCTTTAAAGCTGTGGCCCGTCCAGTGGACGATCATGTCGCAGCCGGGGGTTTTTTCAAAATGGTCAGCGGTGAGCGTTGAGAGCTGCTCCAGATTGCGAGAGGCTCCGTAGAAAGCCTCAACATCTTTGAGGGTGTAGTTCTCAATTAAGATATGGTCGCCCTGGGCACTGAGCTTCATGCCTCGGGCGCGGTAGGGCTGCTGGATCATAAAGTCGTAGGCCTGCTCAATGTAAAACCCTAGGCCACCTAGGGTTTCGGTGGGCAGGGGGCGCATGCAGACACGAATGTGGGCAAACAGCGGCGGGTTTTCGAAGGCCTGCTGCTGGTTGCTAAAGTCTGCCGCCATCCAGCGGGCCAGGGTGTGAATGTCGGTGGCGTGGGTCATGGATGGGTGTAGAAATCATCGTGGTAAGGTTGACCCTAGTTTACAGGTTTGACGAGTGACCGTCAGAGACCGCGATGAAAAAGCTCCACCTAGCGCTCTCATCCCGTGATATTGCGGCCTCCGTGGCCGATTATTCTGCCCGTTTGGGGTGCAGTCCAGCGCTGGTGATTGCCGGTACCTATGCTCTGTGGCGCACGGAGACGCTGAATCTTTCGATTCGCCATGCCCCCGAGGTGCCGCCGGGGCAGCTGCGCCACCTGGGCTGGGAAGATGACGAGGCCCAGGCATTCACCGCCGAGGTGGATGTCAACGGCATCACCTGGGAGCACTTTGCCGCCTGCCACCAGGCTGAGGAGATTCAGGCCCTATGGCCGAAGACAGAGTATCAAGTCGAGGGCGGCAACGAAACCAATGGACACTATGGCAACTGACCTGACTGTTGAAACCTATCACCTGCATGTCGAACTGCTCGACAGCGACCCCTACATTTGGCGACAGGTCGCGGTGCGAGGGGATGTCTCCCTGGCAGAACTCCACGGAGTGCTGGCGGCGGTGATGGGGTGGTCGGGGGAGGCCGACTACGTATTTAAGGGTCAGGGTCAGGTTTTGCAGGCTGGGGAAGAACGGGTGCTCTCTACCCTCGTCACCCAGCCCGGCGAGGCGCTGATTTATAACTATGCCCCGGCCCAGGGCTGGCTACACAAAGTCAGCCTGGAGGCGATTCCCCCGCGTGGACACTTCGTGAACGCCCCCGTTGACCATCCCCTGCCCCACTGCACCGCTGGAGAGCGCCAGTGCCCGCCGGAGTTTTGCAACGGCGTGTGGGACTATGTTGACCTACTCGATCGCCTGGGCGATAGCGACGATCCTGACGAAGTCGATGCCCTCTGGCAAAAAGTCGGCTATGACTTTGACCCCGAACGGTTTGATTTAGCCGCTGCCAACCGGCGATTGCAGGCCCTAGCGCAGTAAGCGCACTGCATCTCGAATATCTGCGGCTAGCTCATCGATCGCCTCAGTGGTCGTGTTCCAAGCGCACATCAGCCGCGCCCCGTCACTGCCGATGAAAGTGTAAAACTTCCAGCCCCGCCGGTAGAGCTCGTCGATCAGGGGCTGTGGCATTTGCACAAACACCCCGTTGGCCTGGCGCGGAAACAAAAACTTCACCTCGGGAATTTGCCGCAGCTGCTGCTCTAGATAGGCGGCCATGCGGTTGGCGTGGTCGGCGTTGCGCAGCCACGCGCCCGTTTCGAGCAGCCCCAGCCAGGGAGCTGAGATAAATCGCATCTTGGAGCACAGCTGCCCCGCCTGCTTGCAGCGGTAGGCAAAGTCTTCAGCTAGAGCCTTATCAAAGAAAAGAATCGCCTCGCCAATACCCATGCCATTTTTGGTGCCGCAGCAGCACAGCACGTCAACGCCTGCTTTCCAGGTCAGCTCAGCTGGATTTTTACCTGAAGCCACTAGGGCGTTGGCAAAGCGCGCCCCATCCATGTGCACCTTCAGCCCGTGGTGGCGTGCCAGACTGCTGAGGGCCGCTAGCTCGTCGGTGGTGTAGAGAGTGCCCACCTCCGTCGCCTGGGTCAGGCTAATTACTTTGGGTTTAGGGTAGTGAATGTCGGTGCGCTTGGTGATCAGCCGCTCCACGTCGGCGGGGTCGAGCTTGCCGTTGTCACCCTGGGCCAGCAGCAGCTTAGAGCCATTGCTGGCAAATTCAGGGGCACCGCACTCGTCGGTTTCGACATGGGCTAGCTCGTGGCAAATCACGCTGTGGTACGACTGGCATAGCGCCGCCAGGGTCAAGGAGTTGGCCGCCGTGCCGTTAAAGACAAAAAATACCTCGCAGTCGGTTTCAAAAATATGGCGAAAGGCATCCGAAGCCTTTTGAGTCCACTCGTCGTCGCCATAGGCAGGCACATCTCCCTGATTGGCCCGCAGCAGATAGTCGAGAGCTTCGGGACAGATGCCGGAGTAGTTGTCGCTGGCGAACTGGAGGGGGCGGGTGGTTAGTGGGGCGGTGAGCATAGCGGGCGGTGGGTTAGGGGTGTTTTCAGGGCAAACGCATACTCACCCTGCTGCTGCCAGGACTTTGGTGAGATAAGCGTTATCCCAGCCAGCTTTAAGGCGTTTCGCCTTCTTGCCAACCTTGGCTGAGGATTCTTGGGAGAGCAGGTTGAGGGCTATGTGCCGAATGACGGCCATGTTTTGGGGTGCATAGCCGGAGCGAATGCGGGAGTCGTCCTCATGAAAGGCCACATCCAGGCACCAATGAAGACGATTTTCAATGCCCCAGTGGCTGCGGGTGGCTTGAGCAAAGCGCTCTATACCCCCATCGAGGCTGACGAGATAGTAGCGTTGGGTAATCGTTGCGGGTTGGCCGGGGAGACGACGCTCCGATTCAATCAAGCCCACTCGCTTTAGCCCTGCCCATTGGTCGGCATCCACCAGATGCTCAACGGAGTCGAGTAACCAGTGACGCCGGATTTCGAG